>NZ_CP102830.1:637272-955909 GCF_024730785.1 Pseudomonas sp. LS44 | reverse complement strand
CCAGATTTCGACGATGCGCTGGATATCCGCGAGCACCTCAGCGGGCACCACGTCGAGCGCCTGATCGCGCTTGAGATCCATCGGCATATGACTACGCAGCGGCACGAAGCCACTGTGCATCTCGGCGCAGACCGCGCGGGCAATCGCCCGCGCATACTGGCCGCGCGGCCACAGATGGGCCTCGGGGAAGCGCTCGGCGAGGTACTCGCCAATTGCCAGAGTGTCCCAGATCGGACCTTCCTCGGTCTTCAGCAGCGGCACCTTGCCGCTTGGCGAGTGCTCGAGAATCCGCTCATGGGTATCGGCACGGTTGAGACGAATCAACCGCTCGTCATACGGCACGCCGGCTAGCTCCAGAGCCAAGGCGCTGCGCAGCGACCAGGACGAATAGGTTTTGTCACCAATCACCAATTCAAAGCTCATCTGCAAACTCCTGTAGTGCCTGAGAGAGAGCGTCAATAAAACGGGGCGCCGTAGCGCCCCTCGATTATCGACCCAAACTACGCCCGGCGTCGGGCACGCCGATCAGGTGCGGTACTCGGCGTTGATCTTCACGTACTCGTGGGACAAGTCGGTGGTCCAGATCGTCTCGCTGCAGTTGCCGCGGCCCAACTCGATGCGGATGCCGATCTCTTCCTCGGCCATCACCTTGGCGCCCTGCGCTTCGGTATAGGTCGCCGCGCGGCAACCCTGGCTGGCGATGCACACATCGCCGAGGAAGACGTCGATCTTGCTGACATCCAGTTGCGCGACGCCGGCCCGGCCGACCGCAGCGAGAATCCGCCCCCAGTTCGGATCGGAGGCGAACAGCGCGGTCTTGATCAGCGGCGAATGCGCCACGGCGTAACCGACGTCGAGGCACTCTTGATGCGTGGCGCCACCGTTGACCTGCACGGTAACGAACTTGGTCGCGCCTTCGCCGTCACGCACGATGGCCTGAGCAACCTCCATGCACACTTCGAACACCGCCTGCTTGAGCGCGGCGAACAGCGCGCCGCTGGCCTGAGTGACCTCCGGCAGAGCCGCCTGACCGGTGGCGATCAGCATGCAGCAGTCGTTGGTCGAGGTATCGCCGTCGATGGTGATGCGATTGAAGGACTTGTTCGCCGCATCGCGCAGCAAATCCTGCAGCACGCCTTGGGCGACCTTGGCGTCGGTGGCGATGTAGCCAAGCATGGTCGCCATGTTCGGTTTGATCATCCCGGCACCCTTGCTGATACCAGTGACGGTGACGGTCACGCCGTCCTGGACGAACTGCCGGCTGGCGCCCTTGGGCAGGGTATCGGTGGTCATGATGCCGGTGGCCGCAGCCGCCCAGTTGTCGACCGACAGGTCATCCAGCGCCGCTTGCAGCGCGCTTTCGATTTTTTCTACTGGTAGCGGCTCGCCGATAACCCCGGTGGAAAATGGCAGCACGGAGTTTTCTTCCACCTTGGCCATTGCCGCCAGACTGGCGCAGGTACGCGCGGCCGCAGCCAAACCTGGTTCACCAGTCCCGGCATTGGCATTGCCGGTGTTGGTCAGCAAATAGCGTACTGGGCCAAGCACACGCTTCTTGGCCAGGATCACCGGCGCCGCGCAGAACGCGTTGAGAGTGAATACGCCCGCCACGCTGGAGCCTTCGGCGCAGCGCATAACCACTACATCCTTGCGCCCGGGGCGCTTGATGCCGGCCGAGGCAATGCCGAGTTCAAAACCGGGAACCGGGTGCAGGGTAGGCAGGGGACCAAGACCAACAGCCATGGAGTGCGCTCCTTGTAATGTGCGATGGGTAGCCGCGCGGGGCGGCTGCAATCGAGGCAAAAACGCCGCGAGCGGCAAGGCCGGTCGCGGCGTGGGATGAGGTCAGTGCGGCGTTAGCCGACTTGCCCGTGACAATGCTTGTACTTCTTGCCGGAACCGCACGGGCAGAGCTCGTTGCGACCAATCTTCGGCTCGACGCGCACCGGTGTGGTGACAACGGCGACGTCGCCCTCTTCGGCCATGGCTTCCGGCTGATCCAGCGCGGAGACTTCGGCGTGCTGGAACTGCATGCGCTGAGCCATCTGCTCGGCTTCGCGACGCAGACGGGCTTCCTCTTCGATCGGGTCCTCGCGGCGCACCTGCACGTGCGACAGCACACGGATGGTGTCGCGCTTGATCGAATCGAGCAGCTCCTGGAACAGATTGAAGGACTCGCGCTTGTACTCCTGCTTGGGGTTCTTCTGCGCATAGCCGCGCAGGTGAATGCCGTGACGCAGGTGATCCATGGTCGACAGGTGGTCTTTCCACAGATCATCGAGCACACGCAGGAGAATCTGCTTCTCAAAGGTGCGCAGCGCGTCGGCGCTGGCCATGTCTTCCTTCTCGTTGTAGGCCGCCAACAATGCTTCGAGGATGCGCTCGCGCAACGGCTCCTCGTACAGATGGTCGTCTTCGTCGAGCCACTGCTGAATCGGCAGCTTGATGGAGAAATCGCTGTTCAGCGCGGCCTCCAGGCCGGCCACGTCCCACTGCTCAGGCAGCGATTGCGGAGGAATGTGCTGATGGAAAGTGGCGTTGAGCACGTCCTGACGGAACTCGGCGATAGTCTCGCCAATTTCGGCAGACGCCAGCAAGGTGTTGCGCATGTGATAAATCACTTTGCGCTGCTCGTTGTTCACATCGTCGAACTCGAGGAGCTGCTTACGAATATCGAAGTTGCGGCCTTCGACTTTGCGCTGCGCCTTCTCGATGGCATTGCTGACCATGCGATGCTCGATCGCTTCGCCTTGCTGCATGCCCAAAGCCTTCATGAAGTTCTTCACCCGGTCGGAGGCGAAGATACGCATCAGGTTGTCTTCCAGCGATAGGTAGAAACGGCTTGAGCCCGGGTCACCCTGACGGCCGGAACGGCCACGCAGCTGGTTGTCGATACGCCGCGATTCATGGCGCTCGCTGGCGATTACATGCAAACCACCGGCTTCGATGACTTGCTGGTGACGCTTCTGCCAGTCGGCTTTGATCTGCGCGACCTGCTCTTCGCTATGGTTTTCCAGAGCGGCCACTTCGGCCTCCCAGTTACCACCCAGCAGGATGTCGGTACCGCGACCCGCCATGTTGGTGGCGATGGTTACCGCACCCGGACGGCCGGCTTGGGCAATGATTTCCGCTTCTTTTTCGTGGTACTTGGCGTTCAGTACCTTGTGCTCGATGCCTGCCTTGATCAGCAGCTGATCGACATATTCGGAGCTTTCGATCGAGGCGGTACCGACCAGCACCGGGCGACCGCTGGCCTGGCATTCCTTGATGTCGGCGATGATCGCTTCGTACTTCTCGGCCTGGGTCAGATACACCAGATCGTTGAAGTCCTTACGGGCCACGGCACGGTGGGTGGGAATGACCTTCACGTCCAGACCATAGATCTGGCGGAATTCGAATGCCTCGGTGTCGGCGGTACCGGTCATGCCGGAGAGCTTGTCGTACAGACGGAAATAGTTCTGGAAGGTGGTCGACGCCAGGGTCTGGCTCTCGGCCTGAATCGGCAGGTTTTCCTTGGCCTCGATCGCTTGATGCAGGCCCTCGGAGAGCCGGCGACCTGGCATGGTCCGGCCGGTGTGCTCATCGATCAGCAGCACCTGATCGTTCTGCACGATGTACTCGACATTGCGATGGAACAGCGCGTGAGCGCGCAGCGCAGCGTACACATGGGTCAGTAGGCCGAGGTTGTGCGCCGAATACAGGCTTTCCCCTTCGCCGAGCAGTCCGGCCTGGGACAGCATGTCCTCGATGAACTGATGGCCTTGCTCGTTCAGCTCGACCTGGCGGGTCTTCTCGTCAACCGAGTAGTGACCTTCCTGAGTCACCTGTCCTTCGACTTCCTCGATGTGCTGAGTCAGCTTCGGGATCAGCTGATTAATCTGGATATACAGCTTGGAGCTGTCTTCGGCCTGACCGGAAATGATCAGCGGCGTACGCGCTTCGTCGATGAGAATCGAGTCGACTTCGTCGATCACGGCAAAATGCAGCTCGCGCTGGAATTTCTCTTCCAGGCTGAAGGCCATGTTGTCGCGCAGGTAATCGAAACCGAATTCGTTGTTGGTGCCGTAGGTGATATCGGCCGCGTAGGCCTCACGCTTCTCTTCCGGCGGCATGAACGGGGTAACCACGCCAACCGACATACCGAGGAACTCATACAGCGGACGCATCCAGTTGGCGTCGCGGCGGGCCAGGTAATCGTTCACCGTGATCACATGCACGCCCTTGCCGGTCAGCGCATTGAGGTACACCGCGAGGGTTGCCACCAGGGTCTTGCCTTCGCCGGTACGCATCTCGGCGATGGTGCCTTCATGCAGCGTCATGCCACCGATCAGCTGCACATCAAAATGGCGCATGCCCATGATGCGCTTACCGGCCTCACGGGCTACCGCGAACGCTTCGGGCAACAACTGGTCGAGGGTTTCGCCCTGCTTCAGCCGCGCTTTGAATTCCTCTGTTTTGGCCCGTAATTGTTCATCGGACAGAGCCAGCATCTGCTCTTCAAAAGAGTTAGCGGTTTGCACCGTCTTGAGCATGCGTTTGACTTCACGCTCGTTCCTGCTTCCAAAGAGTTTCTTCAACAAAGGCGCAAACATATCGACAGGATCTTCCACACTATGGATGGAGGGCGGCCCCGTGAGTCGCCCGCGCAGCCTCATGGCTGCATGCGAAGCCGGCATTCTACCCGGAAACGTTGGCGAGGAAAGTAGCCTTATTCCGCGCATCACTACTGTAGCGG
Organism: Pseudomonas sp. LS44; assembly: GCF_024730785.1. Lineage (NCBI taxonomy): Bacteria > Pseudomonadati > Pseudomonadota > Gammaproteobacteria > Pseudomonadales > Pseudomonadaceae > Pseudomonas > Pseudomonas sp. LS44. Next base: position 951,174 of record NZ_CP102830.1, on the reverse strand, counting down.
CAGCCTTGCCGAAACAACGTTGCGCTCCCTTCACCAGCTCACCGGCAACACAGAGGCCGTGGCGTTACCCACCCGCAGCGGCTAGCCGGGTAGTTTCTGATAACATCTGGACTCCGCCACTCCCAGGCACATTGCCATGACCTTCCGTCCGCTGTCCGCTCGGCCTCCTGCGACGCTGCTGCGCGAGACCAAGCCGCTGAAGGCATTGGTCGACCAGGCCGAACGCCTGACCCGCCTGCAGCACCTGCTCGATGAGCAATTGCAGCCGGCTGCCCGGGAACATTGTCGTGTCGCCTCATGGCGCGAAGGCTGCCTACTGCTGATTGTCGATGATGGACACTGGGCTACTCGCCTGCGTTATCAGCAACGACGCTTGCAGCGTCAACTACAGGCGCTCGACGAATTCGCCAATCTTTCCCGGATTCTCATCAAAGTCCAACCACCCGCAGGCAATTCACGCGGTCCGGCACGCACCGTAAATCTTTCAGCTCAGGCTGCAGAAAGCATCCAAGAAACCGCAGACGGCATCAGCGACCCCAAGTTACGTGCTGCTCTTGAGCGACTGGCCAGTCGTGGCAAAACTGGCGACTAAATAACGGCAAAACCAGCCCCATAAAAAAGGCCACCCGAAGGTGGCCTTAAAAAACTACGACAAGAGAGAGTCTTGCTTAACCTGCTGCGACTGGACGCATGTAGGAAATGGGCGCGCTCTTGATATCGTCAAAAGTCACCACTTCCCACGCATCGGTCTGAGCGATCAGTGTGCGCAGCAAACGGTTGTTTAACGCGTGACCGGACTTGAAGCCGCGGAATTCGCCGATCAGGCTGTTGCCGAGCAAATAGAGATCGCCAATGGCATCGAGAATTTTGTGCTTAACGAATTCGTCCTCGTAACGCAGGCCGTCTTCATTGAGTACGCGGTTCTCATCGACCACGATGGCGTTCTCCACACTGCCACCGAGCGCCAGATTCTGCGAACGCAACAGTTCGATATCACTCATGAACCCGAAGGTACGGGCGCGACTGACTTCCTTCACAAAAGACGTGCTGGAGAAGTCGACCGAAGCCTGCTGAGTGCGATTGCGGAAAACTGGGTGATCGAAGTCGATCTCGAAGCTCACCTTAAAACCATCGAAGGGCACGAAAGTGGCGCGCTTATCGCCCTCTTCCACGCTCACTTCGCGGGTGATGCGGATGAACTGCTTGGCCGCTTCCTGCTCTTGCAAACCAGCGGATTGAATCAGGAATACAAAGGGCCCAGCACTGCCATCCATGATCGGCACTTCGGACGCGGAGAGTTCGACGTAGGCGTTATCGATGCCCAGGCCTGCCATGGCCGAAAGCAGGTGCTCCACGGTGTCCACCTTGACATCACCATTGACCAACGTGGTCGACATGGTGGTTTCCCCGACGTTTTCAGCCCGTGCGCGAATTTCTACGACAGGATCCAAGTCGGTACGACGGAACACGATTCCGGTATCTACAGGTGCCGGCTTCAGGGTCAGGTAAACCTTTTCCCCGGAATGCAGGCCGACGCCCGTAGCACGGATAATGTTCTTCAGGGTGCGTTGTCTGATCATGGCTTTGGCCGCTATAGCACTAGTTGCGAATTGTTTTCAACAATGGCCGGCGATGATAGCAGAACCGGCCTTTGGTGAACACTAATCACCCCAATACTCCTGATACATTTCATTAATCGGCCTGGCGACGCAGGAAGGCTGGAATATCCAGATAATCCAGATCGTCATGAGCATTCAGCTTGGCCGCAGTCGCGGCACCCGCGTGGCTCTGGCGCTGCACGGTAGGACGTTCGTAATCCTTGTAATTGACCGAGGGCTGTTCCGGACGAGTAGCGGCCGGCGCAGCAATGGCGGCGGTTTGCACGGTATTGTCGACAACTTTGACCGGCTTCTCGATTTTCGCGCCCAGACCGGTGGCCACTACAGTGACATGCAACTCATCGCGCATGTCCGGGTCGATCACGGTGCCGACCTTGACGGTGGCGTGCTCGGACGCGAATTGCTCAATGATGTTGCCGACGTCGGAGTACTCGCCGAGGGACAAATCCGGACCGGCGGTGATGTTGACCAGAATACCGCGCGCACCTTGCAGGTTGACGTCTTCCAGCAACGGGTTGCGAATCGCCGCTTCGGTCGCTTCACGGGCGCGGTTCGGACCGCTGGCGCAGCCAGTGCCCATCATCGCCATGCCCATCTCGCTCATCACGGTTTTCACGTCGGCGAAGTCGACGTTGATCATGCCCGGACGTTTGATGATGTCGGAGATACCGCGAACAGCACCGGCCAGCACATCGTCAGCCTTGGCAAAAGCGGCCAACAGGCTGGCATCTTTACCGAGGATGGTTAGCAGCTTCTCGTTGGGGATAGTGATCAACGAGTCGACGCTGGCGGACAGCGAGCGAATACCTTCTTCGGCGATCAGCATGCGCTTGCGACCTTCGAACGGGAACGGACGGGTCACCACTGCCACGGTGAGAATGCCCATTTCCTTGGCCACTTCGGCAATGATCGGCGCCGCACCGGTACCGGTACCGCCACCCATGCCAGTGGTGATGAAGACCATGTCGGTGCCTTGCAGCACTTCGGCGATGCGCTCGCGGTCTTCCATTGCAGCCTGACGGCCGACTTCCGGGTTGGCGCCAGCGCCCAGGCCCTTGGTGACACCGGTGCCCAGTTGCAGCACGGTACGCGCACCGACATTTTTCAATGCCTGCGCATCGGTGTTGGCGCAGATGAACTCGACGCCTTCAATGTTGCTTTGGGTCATGTGGTTAACGGCATTACCGCCGCCGCCGCCCACGCCGATTACCTTGATGACTGCACTCTGCGGGATGTTGTCTACGAGCTCGAACATTTTCCCCTCTCCTTTGCTTTTCTTAGTTGTAACGCCTACTGCGGTGGAACATCAAAAATTGCCCTGAACCCAGCGTTTCAGCCGTTCCAGTACAGGTGTCTTTGGTTCGTCGTTGAAACTGCCGAAACCGGACATGGCGATGCCGTCGGACTGCTTTTGCAGCCCGTAGAGCAACAGGCCAACGCCCGTGGAATAGATGGGATTGCGTACCACGTCAGCCAGTCCTTTGACTCCGTGCGGTACACCCAGGCGTACCGGCATATGAAAGATTTCCTCGGCCAGCTCGACAGCGCCTTCCATCTTGGCGGTGCCACCGGTGAGCACGATCCCGGCGGGGATCAGGTCTTCGTAGCCGCTGCGGCGCAGTTCAGCCTGAATCAGGGTGAACAGCTCGTCATAGCGCGGCTCGACGACTTCGGCCAAGGCTTGGCGCGACAGTTCGCGCGGCGGTCGATCGCCAACACTGGGAACCTTGATGGTCTCCCCGGCGCCGGCCAGTTTGGCCAGGGCGCAAGCATAACGAATCTTGATTTCTTCGGCATACTGGGTTGGCGTGCGCAACGCCATGGCGATGTCATTGGTGACCTGATCGCCGGCGATTGGAATCACCGCGGTGTGGCGAATCGCGCCTTCGGTGAAGATCGCCATATCGGTGGTCCCACCGCCGATATCGACCAGGCACACGCCCAGTTCCTTCTCGTCGTCGGTGAGTACCGAATAGGCCGAGGCCAGTTGTTCGAGAATGATGTCGTCGACTTCCAGACCACAGCGACGCACGCATTTCTCGATGTTCTGCGCCGCATTCACCGCACAGGTGACGACATGCACTTTGGCTTCCAGGCGCACACCGGACATGCCCAGCGGCTCACGCACGCCTTCCTGGTTATCGATCACGTAATCCTGCGGCAGGGTGTGCAGCACCCGCTGATCCGCCGGAATGGCCACGGCCTGAGCGGCATCAAGCACTCGCTCGAGGTCCGCCGGGCTCACTTCACGGTCGCGGATGGCGACGATGCCATGGGAGTTCAGGCTGCGAATGTGATTGCCGGCGACGCCGACGAACGCCGAGTGAATCCGGCAGCCGGCCATCATCTGTGCTTCTTCCACCGCGCGCTGGATCGACTGCACGGTCGACTCGATGTTGACCACCACGCCTTTCTTCAAGCCCCGCGAAGGGTGCGTGCCAATGCCGACGACTTCCAACTGACCGTCAGCCGCTACCTCGCCTACCAGCGCCACCACTTTGGAGGTGCCAATATCGAGGCCGACGATCATTTTGCCGCTCTGCACGTTTGCCATGTTGTCGCTTCTCCTAATTCACTTCACTGCGACGGTTTTGTCCGCCGCAGTCACGCTCGGTTCACGCCACGTCACGGCTAGGCCGTTGGAGTAGCGCAGATCGATGCGCGCAATATTCGTAATCTGTTCTTTCAGGGTGCTGCCGTAGATGCTGATGAATCGACGCATCTTTTCCACCAGATGGTCGCGGCCCAGCAACAGCTCGAAGCTTTGATCGGCACCATTGATATTGGCGGTCAAAAACCAGCTACCGCGATCGCGCAATTCCAGACGGACGATCGAGAAACCCAACGGCCGAAGCATCTGACTGAGTACCTGGTACTGCTGCATGACCTGCTCTTGGGCGCGTTGCGGCCCAACCAACTGCGGCAGGTTTTCGTAGTGACTCAGCTCACGCGGGGTGAAGGCCTGGCCTTGGTTGTTGAGCAAGGCTTCATCGCCCCAGCGCGCCACCGGCAGCTGCTCCTCGAGACGAATCGACACCTGATCCGGCCATACCCGACGCACTTCGGCATGGGCAATCCACGGCATGCGTTCGAGTTCGGCGCGCATGCCGGCCAGATCGACGCTGAAGAAGCTCGCCGCAATGAACGGCGCGAGACGCTCCTGCACCGACTGTTGGTTGAGGTAGCTGAGCTCACCCTTGACGCTGATTTTGCTGATCGGCCGATCGGCGTACGGCAGCAGGCGCTGCCCCAGCTCGTACGTGCCGAAGGCCAACGCCAGCAGCACGAGCGGCCAGAACAACCGTTTGATCAGCGACACATTGGGTCTTGGCAGGCGCGCGGCCAGCGACTCCTTGGCCACCATCCGGCTGGCACCCCGCTGCCCCGACTTGGCCGCAGGCGCGCGGCCGGGGATCGGTTGCTGATAGCGGAGAGTAGCGGCGCCGTGCATAGCCTTAGCTCCTGCTGGTGACGCTGTCGGCAAGAATCGCCAACACCAGTTGCTGGAAATCCAGGCCGGCGGCGCGAGCGGCCATCGGCACCAGGCTGTGATCGGTCATGCCGGGCACGGTATTCACTTCGAGCAGCCAGAAACGCCCAGCCGCATCCTGCATGACATCGGCGCGGGCCCAACCCTGGATACCGACCGCTTCGCAGGCGCGACGGGTCAGTTCCTTGAGTTCTTCTTCCTTGGCGCTGTCGAGGCCGCACGGAATCTGATACTGGGTATCATCGGCCAGGTACTTGGCGTCGTAGTCATAGAATGTGTGCGGGGTACCCAAACGGATCGGCGGCAGCACTTCGCCACGCAATACCGCGATGGTGAATTCCGGACCATGGATCCATTGCTCGACCAGAACCTGCGCGTCGTAACGGCTGGCGGTCTGCCAGGCAGTAATCAATTCGGCGACGTCGTGCACTTTGGCCATGCCAATACTGGAACCTTCATGGGCCGGTTTGACGATCAGCGGGAAGCCCAGTTCCGCAGCAGCGGCATGGCAGTCGTCGGCATTGGCCAAGACCGCATGACGCGGCGTCGACAACCCAAGGCTCTGCCACACCTGCTTAGTGCGCAGCTTGTCCATGGCCAGTGCCGAGGCCAGCACACCGCTGCCGGTGTAAGGGATTTCCAGGCATTCGAGCAGACCCTGCATGCTGCCGTCTTCACCGCCGCGACCGTGCAGCACGATGAACGCGCGATCGATTTTTTTCGCCGCCAGACGCTGCAGGAAGTCGCCGCCGACATCGATCCCGAAAGCATCCACGCCGGCGCTTTGCAGCGCCTCCAGCACGGCCTGCCCGGATTTCAGCGATACCTCACGCTCGGCGCTCTTGCCGCCGAACAGCACGGCGACACGACCGAACGCCCGGGGTTCGAGGGTGGATTTCAAGCTGGCACTCATTTCGACTTCCTCACGGCAGCCGCTGGTTGGGCGCCGGCAAACAACGGACTTTGCAACAGTTGCGGGGCTACCCCGCCGATATCGCCGGCACCCTGGCAGAGCAGGATGTCGCCAGCGCGCAGCAGCGGTTTGATCAGTGGCGCCATCTCGGTGCCACGTTCGACGTAGATCGGATCGAGTTGGCCGCGCTGGCGAATGCTGTGGCACAGCTGGCGGCTATCGGCGCCGGGAATCGGCTCTTCGCCGGCCGGATAGACCTCCAGCAACAGCAGCACATTGGCGTCGGTCAGCACCTGCACGAAGTCGTCGTACAGGTCACGGGTACGGCTGTAGCGGTGCGGCTGGTAGACCATCACCAGGCGACGCTCCGGCCAACCACCGCGCACGGCCTTGATCACGGCTGCCACTTCGCGCGGATGGTGACCGTAGTCGTCGACCAGCATTACGCTGCCGCCGTCGACGGGCAGCTCGCCATATACCTGGAAGCGCCGACCGACACCCTGGAACCCGGACAGGCCCTGGAAGATCGCGGCATCATCGATGCCTTCGTCGGTGGCGATGGCGATAGTCGCCAAAGCGTTCAATACGTTGTGGTTGCCAGGCATGTTCACCGACACATCAAGCGGCTCGCGACCGGCGCGCAGTACGGTGAAATAGGTCAGCATGCCGTCTTGGCGAATATTGATGGCGCGCACATCGGCGCCTTCGCTGATGCCGTAGGTCATGGTCGGACGGGCGATCTGCGGGAGGATTTCACGCACTACCGGATCATCGATGCAGACCACCGCCAGACCGTAGAACGGCAGGTTATGGAGGAATTCAACGAAGGTCTTCTTCAGTTTGTTGAAGTCGCCCTCGTAGGTGCTCATGTGGTCCATGTCGATATTGGTGACCACCGCGACCATCGGCTGCAGATGCAGGAAGCTCGCGTCGCTCTCATCGGCTTCAGCTACCAGATAGCGGCTGGTGCCGAGCTGGGCGTTGGTGCCCGCCGCGTTCAAGCGGCCGCCGATGACGAAAGTCGGGTCCAGGCCGCCCGCGGCGAATACCGAGGCGATCAGGCTGGTGGTGGTGGTCTTACCGTGCGTGCCGGCGACGGCGATGCCATGCCGATAGCGCATCAACTCGGCGAGCATTTCCGCGCGCGGCACCACCGGAATACGCCGTTCCAGCGCGGTGGCGACTTCCGGGTTGGCGGTATTGATGGCGCTGGACACCACCAGCACGTCGGCGCTGGCGGCGTTTTCCGCGCGGTGGCCGATGAAAATCTGCGCACCGAAGTTTTCCAGGCGCTCGGTAACTGGCGAGGCCTTGAGGTCGGAACCCGACACTTCATAACCGAGGTTCAGCAGCACTTCGGCGATACCGCACATACCGGCACCACCGATGCCGACAAAGTGAATACGGCGGATGCGGCGCATCTCCGGATGCGGCGCGGCTTTCTTACTCTCAACCACGGGCCACCTCCAGACAGATATCGACCACCGCATTGGTGGCATCGGGCTTGGACAGGCGCCGCGCAGTGCGGCCCATGCTGTTAAGTCGTTCGGGTTGCATCAGAACCTCAGTCAGGTACGCGGCCAGATCTTCGGCATCGGTGGTCGCTTGTGGCAGGAGGACGGCTGCGCCCTCCTCGGCCAGGTATTTGGCATTGCGGGTTTGGTGATCGTCGATCGCGTGCGGCAGCGGCACCAGGAACGACGGCAGGCCAGCGGCGGCCAGTTCGCTAACCGTCAGCGCACCGGCGCGGCAGACCACCAGGTCGGCCCAGGCATACGCGCCGGCCATGTCCTGAATGAACGGCACCACGTGCGCCTTGACGCCAACATCGTCGTAACGCTCGGCGGTAAAGGCGTCGTGCTGCTTGCCGGCTTGGTGGACAACTTCCGGGCGCAACCCTGGTTCGATCTGCGCCAGCGCGGCTGGCAACAGCTTGTTCAGCGGCTCGGCACCGAGGCTACCGCCGAGGATCAGCAGGCGCGGACGGCGACCATTCAGGGTGTCGCGCGGCGTTTCGAGGAACAGTTCCTCACGCACCGGATTGCCCGTGGTGCGGCGCTTGTCCGAACGTTTGAAAGTATCCGGGAAGGCCTCGCAGATCCGCTTGGCGAACAGCGCCAGGCTGCGGTTGGCGGTGCCGGCCACGGCATTCTGCTCGTGAATGACCAGCGGCACGCCGGCCAGTTTGGCCGCCAGACCACCCGGCCCGGTGACGTAGCCGCCCATACCGAGAACACAGACCGGCTGCAGACTTTTGACGATCCGCCGTGCCTGCAACAGCGCGCCGAGCAGTTGGAAAGGTGCCTTGAGCAGCGCCAGCGGGCCCTTGCCGCGCAGGCCGCTGACGTTGATCAGATGCAGCGGCAGACCCGCCTGCGGGACCAGTTCATTTTCGATGCCGCGCGGCGTGCCCAGCCAATGCACGGTATAGCCGCGCGCCTGGAATTCACGGGCACACGCCAGCGCCGGAAAGACATGCCCGCCAGTACCGCCAGCCATGATCAGGACGTTGCTGCTCATCGACGCACCTCCCGCAATGGCAGGTGGTCTTCGGCGAAATCGTCTTCGGCGAACTCGACGTCTTCATTACCTAGCACGGTGCGACGCTCCCATTCGATGCGCAGAAGCAGTCCCAGGCACACGCTGCAGATCACCAGCGAGCTGCCGCCGTAACTCAGAAATGGCAGGGTCAGGCCCTTGGTCGGCAGCAAGCCGACATTCACGCCGATATTGATCAGGAACTGACCAATCCACAGGAATGCCAGGCCGTAGGCGACGTACGCCGAGAACAGTTGCTTGGCCTTTTCAGCCCACAAGCCGATGTACAAGGCGCGCACGGTGACGAACACGAAGAGCCCGACGGTGACCAGCGAACCGACCAGCCCGAGTTCCTCGGCAAGTACCGAGAAGACGAAGTCGGTGTGTGCTTCCGGCAGGTAAAACTGTTTCTGGACGCTGTTGCCCAGACCGACGCCGAGCCATTCGCCGCGGCCAAAGGCAATCAGTGCCTGGGTTAGCTGATAACCCGAGCCGAACTGGTCGGCCCACGGATCGGTGAAGGTGGTCAGGCGCGCCATCCGATACGGCTGCGCCTGAACCAGCGCGAATACTGCACCGGCCGCCAGCGCGACCATCAGGCCAAAGCGGAACAGGCCGACCCCGCCGAGAAACAGCATGGCCGCCGCCGCGCCCATCATCACCACCGTGGCGCCGAAGTCCGGCTCCATCAGCAGCAGACCGGCCATCGGCAACAGCACCATGAACGGCTTGAAGAAACCCATCCAGCTCTCCCGCACTTCTTCCTGGCGGCGCACCAGATAACCGGCGAGAAACACCACCACGAACATCTTGGCTAGCTCGGAAGGCTGCACGTTGAACACGCCGAAGCCGATCCAGCGCATCGAACCGTTGACCTCCCGGCCAATCCCCGGCACCAGCACCAGCACCAGCAACGCAAAGGCACCGAGTAGCAGCTTGCCGCCCATTTGCTGCCAAGTGGCCATGGGAATCATCAGGGTCAGACCGCAGGCGGCCAGGCCGATCACCACATAAATCAGGTGGCGGATCATGTGATAGAGCGGATTGCCGGACTGCACCGCCGCGACTTCCGACGACGCCGAAGTGATCATTACCAGGCCGAGGCCGAGCAGAGCCAGGCAACCGGCGAGCAGCGGAAAGTCCATGTCCATGCCGCGCCGACTGAAGAGTGGCGACGGATACGGACGCAGGAAGCTGAGCAGCGACAGATTCATCGACTGAGCGCCTCCACTGCCTGGGCGAACAAGCGTCCGCGCTCCTCGAAATTCTTGAACATGTCGAGGCTGGCACAGGCGGGCGACAGCAATACTGCGTCGCCCGGCTGCGCCAACTCGGCGGCGCGCTGCACGGCGGCCTCCAGCGAGGCGACGCGCAGCAGCGGTACGGCGTCGCCCAGCGCCGATGCCAGCAGTTCGGCATCGCGACCGAGCAGCACCACAGCACGGCAGAAACGCTCGACCGGGGCACGCAGCGCGGTGAAATCGGCCCCCTTGCCATCGCCACCGGCGACCAGCACCAGCTTGCCGGCGATATCGCTGCCCAGGCCTTCGATGGCGGCCAGCGCGGCGCCGACGTTGGTGGCCTTGGAGTCGTCGTAGTAATTCACGCCGTCGCGTTCGCGCAGCCATTGGCAGCGATGCGCCAGACCAGTGAAGCTCTTCAGCGCCTGCAGCATCGGCGCGAACGGCAGGCCGACGGCATGCCCGAGCGCCAACGCCGCCAGGGCGTTGGACTGATTGTGCGCACCGCGAATCTTCAACTCGCTGACCGGCAGCAGTTTGTCGAACTGGAAAGCCAGGTGCTTCACGCCGTCCTCTTCCAACAGACCGAAGCGTTTGAAGTCCGGTTTGCCGAGGCCGAAAGTCCAGCACGGCAGACCTTCACCGATCAGCGGCCGCGACAGTGCGTCATCACGGTTCACTACCACCTGACGCGCGCCGCGGAAAATCCGATGCTTGGCCAGGTGATAGGCCGGCAGACCGCTGTAGCGGTCCATGTGGTCCTCGCTGACATTCAGGCAGGTCGCCACTTCGGCATTCAGTTGATCGGTGGTTTCCAGTTGAAAACTGGACAATTCGATGACGTACAACTCCACGTCGTCGGCCAGCAGATCGAGCGCCGGCGTGCCGAGATTGCCACCCACCGCGACGCGCTTGCCGGCGGCCGTGGCCATCTCGCCGACCAGGCTGGTCACCGTACTTTTCGCGTTGGATCCGGTAATCGCCACGATTGGCGCCTTAGCGTGGCGGGCGAACAGGTCGATATCGCCGGACAGCTTGACGCCACGCTTGGCGGCTTCTTGCAACGCCGGGGTAGCGATGGCCAGGCCGGGGCTGACGTACAGCTCGCTGGCACGACTGAGGAATTCGGCATCCAGCTCGCCGCAGCGCACTTCGACCTGCGGATAGTCGCGTTGCAGGGTGGCCAGCTCCGGCGGATTCACGCGGCTATCGGCCACGGCAAAGCGCACGCCCTGACGCGCCAGGAAGCGCACCAGGGACATGCCGCTCTTGCCGAGGCCGACAACGATGCGGAATTGGTCGGAAGCGATCAACGACACTGCTTATTACCTCAGTTTCAGGGTGGCAAGACCGATCAGCACCAGAATCACGGTGATGATCCAGAAGCGGACGATCACGCGCGGCTCAGGCCAGCCTTTCAGTTCGAAGTGGTGATGGATCGGCGCCATGCGGAACACGCGTTTGCCGGTCAACTTGAAGGAGGCGACCTGGATCACCACCGACAGGGTTTCCATGACGAACACGCCGCCCATGATGAACAGCACGATTTCCTGCCGGACGATCACCGCGATGGTGCCTAGCGCAGCGCCCAGCGCCAGCGCACCGACATCACCCATGAACACTTGTGCCGGGTAGGTGTTGAACCACAGGAAGCCAAGTCCGGCCCCGACCAGCGCGGCGCAGAACACGATCAACTCGCCGGCGCCCGGCACATAGGGAATGAACAGGTACTCGGCGAATTTGATGTTGCCCGACAGGTAGCAGAAGATCCCCAGCGCGCCGCCAACCATCACCGTGGGCATGATCGCCAGACCGTCGAGGCCATCGGTCAGGTTCACCGCGTTGCTGGTGCCGACGATGACGAAATAGGTCAGGACGATGAAACCGATGCCCAGCGGGATACTCACGTCTTTGAGCATCGGCACGATCAGGGTGGTTTCCACCGGGGTCTGTGCGCTCATATAGAGGAAAATCGCCGCGCCCAGGCCGAACACCGACTGCCAGAAATACTTCCAGCGGCTCGGCAGCCCGCGGGAGTTCTTCTCGATGACCTTGCGGTAGTCGTCGACCCAGCCGATGCCACCGAACAGCAGGGTCACCAGCAGCACGACCCACACGTAGCGGTTGGACAGATCGGCCCAGAGCAGAGTGCTGATGCCGATCGCCGAGAGAATCAGCGCGCCACCCATGGTCGGCGTGCCGGATTTGGACAGATGCGATTGCGGGCCGTCGTTGCGCACCGCCTGACCGATCTGGCGGATTTGCAGGGTGCGAATCATCCACGGGCCCAGCCACAGCGACAGCGCCAGAGCGGTAAGCACGCCAAGGATGCCGCGCAGGGTCAGGTACTGAAAGACCGCGAAGCCCTTGTGGAACTGTTGCAGATACTCGGCCAACAGCAGCAGCATTTAGTGACTCTCCTCGCTGGTTGCACACAGCGCGGCGACGACTTTATCCATCGCCGCGCTGCGCGAACCTTTAATCAAAATGGTGGTATCGCCTTGTTCGGCGCGAAGCGCCTCGATCAGGCTGGCTTGATCGGGAAAATGGCGGCCATTGGCGCCAAAAACCTTGACTGCATGAGCCGTCAGCGGACCCACGGCATATAAAGCGGAAACTTTGTTGGCGGCATACGCGCCGACTTCTTGGTGGCCCTGCTCGGCCCACTCGCCCAGCTCACCGATGTCGCCGAGCACCAGCACGGTGCGCCCGGAAAACCCGGCGAGTATATCAATGGCCGCACACACGGAAGTCGGGTTGGCGTTGTAGCTGTCGTCGATGACGCGCACGCCATTCGTCGCCAGCTGCGCTACCGCGCGGCCTTTGACCGGCGTTACGCTTTGCAGCCCGGCGACGATGCCGACCAGTGGCACGTTCAGCACATAGGCAGCCGCAGCAGCAGCCAAGGCGTTGGCGACGTTGTGACTACCGAGCAGATTGAGCTGAATACGCGCCTCGCCAGCCGGGCTGTGCAGCGTGAACGCCGGGCAGCCACGGGCATCGCGGGCCAGATCGCTGGCATGAAAGTCGGCGCAGCTATCGTTTAGCGCAAAGCTCAGCACGCGACGACCGGCGGCGCGTTGTTGCCAAATAGCGAAGGCTTTGTCGTCGAGGTTCAGCACCGCGACACCGTCAGCGGGAAGCCCATCGAGGATTTCGCCCTTGGCTTCGACGATCTTCTCCGGCCCGCCGAATTCGCCGACATGCGCAGTGCCGGCATTATTGATGATCGCCACTTGCGGCTGCGTCAGGCCGACCGTGTAAGCAATCTCGCCGACGTGGTTGGCGCCCAGTTCGATCACCGCGCCGACATGTTCCGGCGCCAGCTCGAGCAGGGTCAGCGGCACGCCAAGATCGTTGTTCAGATTGCCACGAGTGGCCAACACCGGCCCGGCGAAACCGGCCTTGAGGACGCCGGCCAGCAATTCCTTGACCGTGGTCTTGCCGCTCGAACCGGTGACAGCCGCCAGCGGACCGACATAAGCCTGGCGGTTGAGCGCACCAAGCTGACCGAGGGCTTCACGGGTATCGCGCACTACCAGTTGCGGCAGGGCGACATCCACCACCGGGCGCTCGACCAAGGCGGCAACGGCGCCCTTATCGGCGACAGCCTGCAGATAGGCGTGGCCATCGAAACGCGGGCCGCTCAGGGCGATAAACAACTGACCCGGCTGGATCGTTCGGCTGTCGGTGCTTACCGCGGAAAATTCGACGTCGGCGCCATACAGGGTCGCATTCAGCGGCGCGGCGACTTCACTCAACAACAGTGGCTTAAACATGCGCCACCTCCCACGCGGCCAATGCCTTGGTAGCCTCTTCCAGATCGGAGAAGGCATGGCGCTGGCCATTGATTTCTTGGTAGTCCTCGTGACCCTTGCCGGCCAGCACTACGACATCTGCGGCTTGCGCCGAAGCGATCAAATGCGCAATGGCTTGACCGCGGCCGGCGACGAACTCGATGTGCTCGGCGGCGCGGAAGCCGCCACGGATATCGGCAAAGATCTGCTGCGGATCTTCGCTGCGCGGATTGTCGTCGGTTACCAGCACTCCATCGGCCAGGCGCTCGACCACTTCGGCCATCAGCGGACGCTTGCCGCGATCACGGTCACCGCCGCAACCGAACAGACACAGCAACCGGCCCTGCGCATGCGGACGCATGGCGGTCAGCACTTTTTCCAGCGCATCCGGAGTGTGGGCATAGTCGACCACCACCAACGGCTGCTTCCCACCACCCAGACGCTGCATGCGCCCGGCCGGACCTTGCAGGGTTGGCAGCGCGCGGAGAATTTCGTCCAGCGGGCAATCCAGGCCAAGCAACGCGCCGACTACCGCGAGCAGATTGCTCAGGTTGAAACGGCCAAGCAGCGGGCTGCGCAGACTGCCTTCGCCACGCGGGGTGATCAATGTGGCGCGTACGCCATGGTCGTCGAACTGCACATCCCGGCAATACAGGTAGGCACTGGCGTCTTCCAGGCTGTAGCTGATCAGTCGCGAGCTCTGGTGGTCGGCGGCCAGTTGGCGACCGAAGGCATCGTCGAGGTTGATCACCCGGCAGCGCAGGCTCGGCCAGGCGAAGAGGCGGGCCTTGGCGGCCGCGTAGGCCTCCATCGAACCGTGGTAATCGAGATGGTCGCGGGACAAATTGGTCAACACCGCGATATCGAAATCCAACGCGGCGACGCGGCCCTGATCCAGGCCGTGGGAAGACACTTCCATAGCCACCGCACGCGCGCCGGCTTGTTTGAGATTGGCCAGCATGGCCTGCACGCCGATCGGATCAGGCGTGGTATGACGGCCCTGCGCCAGCGCATCGTGAAAGCCGCTGCCGAGCGTGCCGATGATGCCGCAGCGCTCGCCAAAGCTATCCAGCGCCTGGGCGATCAGCTGGCTGACGCTGGTTTTGCCGTTGGTCCCGGTGACGCCAACCAACTGCATGGCACGGCTCGGCTCACCGTAAAAACGTCCGGCGATGGCCGACAACTGTCCGGCCAGACCTTTCATTGGCACCAGGGCTGCGCCCTTGGCTTCGACCGCCGGCGCACCGGCGATTTCGTATGCCACAGCCGCAGCGCCGCGGGCGATGGCGTCGGCGATATGCGCGCGACCGTCCTGCTGGCCGCCCGGTACGGCGAGGAACAGATCACCGGGACGTACGGTACGACTGTCCAGGCTCAGCTCGCGGATCAATACGGCGCTTTCCGCTTGCGGCAGGAGTTGATTAAGAGGCATTGGCATCAGAGGCGCCCTCCGTTGCCAGGGCTTTGCGCGACGACCTGCGCGGGCGGCACGCTGGGTAGATTGTCCGGCTGGATATTCATCAGGCGCAGCGTGCCGGACATTACTTTGCTGAACACCGGTGCCGAGACCAGACCACCGAAGTAACCCGCCTTGCTCGGCTCGTCGATCACTACGACGACGGCGAAACGCGGATTGCTCATTGGGCCGAAGCCGGCGAACAGCGAGCGATAGGCGTTCGCCGTATAGCCCTTGGCGCCGACGGTCGCCTTGCGTGCGGTACCGCTCTTGCCGGCCACGTGGTAGCCCGGCACCAGCGCCCGGTGCGCACCGCGCGGCGCCTCGACCACTTGCTGCAGCATGCCTTGCATGGTCTTGGCGACCGCCTCGGGCACCACTTGGGCAGCCACCGGAGGCTGATCGACGCGGACCAGGCTCAACGGTACCAGACGGCCATTATTGGCCAGCGCCGCATAGGCGTGAACCAGCTGAATGGCAGTTACCGACAGACCGTAGCCATAGGACAACGTGGCGGTCTCCGCCTTACGCCATTCGCGGTGGTTGGGCAGATTGCCGACCCGCTCGCCAGGGAAACTGAGGCCGGTATCCTGACCCAGTCCGACTTGCTGCATCAGGTTGTAGATGGACTCACCACCGATATCGAAGGCGACCTTGCTCATGCCGACGTTGCTGGAGTTGATCAGGATGCCGGTCAGGTCGAGCACCGGCCCGCCCCCGGTGGACACGTCCTTGATGGTGTAGCGACCGATCTTCAGGCGGCCCGGATAGACCTCGACCACGTCGCTGGGTTTCCAGCGCCCGCTCTGCAGGGCGGCGACCATGGACAGCGGCTTCACGGTGGAGCCCGGCTCGAACACGTCGATCATGGCGCGGTTGCGCATCATCGCCGGCTGCATGTTGCGGCGGTTATTCGGGTTGTAGCTGGGCTGGTTGACCATGGCGAGGATCTCACCGGTCTTCACATCCATGATTACCAGGCTGCCAGCCTTGGCGCCGTTCTCCACCAAAGCATTGCGCAATTCGCGGTTGGCCAGGTACTGCAGGCGCAGGTCGATGGAGAGTGCCAATGCCTTACCCGGCTTGGCGTTTTCAACGACTTGAACATCCTTGATCAGGCGACCGCGGCGGTCCTTGAGCACCTGGCGCTTACCTGCCACGCCGGCTAGCCAGCTATCGAAGGACAGTTCGACACCTTCGCGGCCACGGTCATCGACATCGGTGAAGCCGACTATATGGGCAGCGACTTCGCCAGCTGGGTAGAAGCGCCGAAACTCCTCACTGCCATAAACGCCCGGGATTTTCAGATCCAGGATTGCCTGGCCGCGCTCCGGCGTCAGGCCGCGCACCAGATACATGAACTCGCGCCCAGCACTCTGCTCCAGGCGCGCGGAAAACGCCTTGGGCTCTTGCCCGAGCGCCATGGCCAGCTCCGCCCAACGCTCGCGCCCGGCCTGCAATTCTTTGCCATTGGCCCACAGCGTGGTGACCGGCGTGCTGACGGCCAGCGGCTCGCCGTTACGATCGGTGATAAGGCCACGGTGCGCAGGAATCGGCACATGCCGCATGCTGCGCGCATCGCCTTGACCCTTAAGGAAGGCGCGATCGATCACCTGCAAATCGAGAATGCGCCAGCCGATCGCGCCGACCATGGCCGCGAGCAATGCCAGCACCAGGCGGAAGCGCCACGGATAGAGTGCGCCTTCGAGGCCGATCATGGCGCCACCATGCGGATATCACCGGGCTCAGGGACGCGCATTTTCAGCTGCTCGGCCGCCAGGTTTTCGATGCGACTGTGGGCAGTCCAGGTGCTCTGCTCGAGAACCAACCGCCCCCACTCCGCTTGCGCCTTATCGCGAACACTCAGCTCGGAATACAGCGCGTTGAGCAGTTGACGATTCCAGTGCGCGGTATAGGAAACGGCGATGGCGGAGATCAGCACGGCGATAAACAACAACAGCAACATCAGGCTGCCGGATGGCATCGACTTGATCAGCGAGCGGCTCAACGCAGCTTCTCCGCCACACGCATGACCGCGCTGCGCGACCGGGGGTTGGCCTTGATCTCCACATCCGAGGCGTACTGCGGCTTGCCGAGCACCTGCAAACGCGGCTCGAAGGTCTGCGCCCGCACGGGCAGGTTGCGCGGCAGATTGTCGGCCTCACCCTTGGCGTGCTTGCGCATGAACAGTTTGACGATGCGATCTTCCAGCGAATGGAAACTGATCACCACCAGTCGCCCGCCGACATCCAGAGCCTCGAGCGCCGCATCCAGACCGTTTTCCAGGTCGCCGAGTTCGTTGTTGATGTAGATGCGCAAACCTTGGAAGGCCCGAGTGGCCGGGTGCTTATTCTTTTCCCAGGCCGGATTGGCTTCCTTGAGGACTTCAGCCAGATCGGTGGTGCGCTCAAACGGCTGTTCCACTCGGCGCTGAACTACTGCGCGCGCCATGCGCTTGGCAAAGCGCTCTTCACCGTAGGTTTTGAATACCCGGGCGATTTCATCTTCAGCGGCGCTAGCCAACCACTCAGCTGCACTGACGCCGCAGCTAGGGTCCATACGCATATCCAGCGGACCATCATTGAGAAAGCTGAATCCGCGCGCCGCGTCGTCCAACTGGGGAGAGGAAACCCCCAAGTCCAACAGGACGCCAGCCACCTTCCCGGCCAGACCGCGGACAGCGGCTTCGGCGCCAAGTTCCGCAAAACTGCGCTGCACAACGACAAAGCGGCCGTCTTCGGCCGCCAATTGCTGTCCTGACACGATGGCCAGGGGATCCTTGTCGAACCCCAGCAAACGTCCATCAGGACCGAGCTTCTCGAGAATCAAGCGGCTATGCCCGCCGCGCCCGAACGTACCATCCAGATAGCAGCCATCCGGGCGCACGGCGAGAGCCTCGACGGCTTCGTCCAGCAGCACAGTGATATGGCGAAAGCTATTGGTCATAGGATCAAGTCACGCAGTTCGTCCGGCAGGCCGCCGGGTTGTTTGATGGCTGCCAGGTCTGCATCAGCAAGTGCATTCCAAGCATCCTCATCCCACAACTGAAATTTGTTCAACTGGCCGACCAGCATCGCGCGCTTATCCAACTTGGCGTACTCACGCAGACGCGGCGGAACGAGAAAACGGCCACTGCCGTCCAATTCGAGGTCAACGGCATTGCCGATTAACAGACGCTGCAGGCGACGGGTTTCTTCACGCAGAGAGGGCAACTCGCGAAGCTTGGCCTCAATCAGCTCCCACTCAGGCAAGGGGTAAACGCACAGGCATGGGTCAACAGCATCGATTGTCACGATGAGCTGGCCGCTCGAACGCGAGACGAGCTCATCTCGATACCGACTTGGCATCGCGAGCCGCCCTTTGGCGTCGAGTGATATGGCGTTAGCTCCGCGAAACAAGGTTGTGCCTCCCCACTTTGACTAGCTTTCCACGCCCAAAACACCCACTTCATGCCACTTCCTACCACTTGTGCACACTATAGGAATGCGTACACCCCAGCGTCAAGGCGCTCCGGACGGGAAAAATCCTTATAGGACGGAGATTTAGCGAGGTTTTTGGGGGAATCAGGCGCTCTAAAAGCGGCTTTTTTAAGGCAAAAATAAGCGCTTTCAGTGAGCTGAATTTCAAACTTAAAGTGATTTGTTAAGAGTAAGAATTTTTCGGTATTAAATACGCGAGGAGGTGAAGCAGAAAATCTAGAAGAAAGAAGAGGAGAGTCGATCTGTAAGCCGGGTTCTGTCGAGGACAGTCATTCCTCTACGACGGCCATCACTGGACGCCTCTAGCAACCTACCCGGTTCCAGCGTGGGCCACGCCAATGGAACCCTATTTGGTCTTGCTCCGAGTGGGGTTTACCTAGCCACGGACTGTTGCCAGCCGTGCGGTGCGCTCTTACCGCACCTTTTCACCCTTACCGGCACCGAAATGCTTAGGCGGTTATTTTCTGTGGCACTTTCCGTAGGCTCGCGCCTCCCAGGGGTTACCTGGCACTCCGCCCTATGGAGCCCGGACTTTCCTCCCTTCCATTACGCAAGCGCAATGAAACAGCGACTGTCCGATCGACTCTCCGCCGCCAAGGGTAGCGGCAGGCCAGCACAAGAACAAGGCTTAGTCTGCCTTTTGCCGCTCAAGAGCAGCCTGGTAGAGCAAATTCTTGCGCACCCCGGTGATCTCTGCCGCCAGCGCCGCAGCACGTTTCAACGGGAGCTCCTTGAGCAACAAGTCGAGTACGCGTAGCGCTTCAACACTCACAGCCGCATCACTGTCCGGCGCCTGCCAACCCGCCACCAGCACCACGCACTCGCCACGCTGCTGGTTGCTATCGGCTGCCACCCAGGCGCGCAACTCACCTAATGGCAGGCCCTTCAGCGTTTCAAAGGTTTTCGTCAGCTCTCGCGCCAGAACCGCTTGGCGCTCGCCGCCGAAGACCGACTCAAGGTCTTCCAAGCATTCCAATATACGGTGTGGTGCCTCGTAGAAAATGAGCGTGCGCGGCTCTTCCTTGACCTTCTCGAGGCGAGCGCAACGTGCCGCCTGCTTGGCCGGTAGAAAGCCCTCAAAGATGAAGCGATCGGACGGTAAACCGGCGGCGGATAACGCGGCGATCACCGCACAAGGGCCAGGCACCGGGACGACAGTCACACCAGCGGCACGCGCCTGACGCACCAAGTGGTAACCGGGATCGGAAATTAACGGCGTGCCCGCATCCGAAATCAGCGCAACACTCTCTCCCGCTTGCAGGCGGGAGAGAAAGCGCCCGCCCTCATCCCGCTCGTTGTGCTCATGACAGGCCGCCAGGGGCGTGGAAATGCCAAAATGCTGCAACAGGCGCATAGAGTGCCGAGTGTCTTCCGCGGCAATTAACGCCACTTCCTTGAGCACCTTGAGCGCCCGAGCACTCATGTCGTCAAGATTGCCGATTGGGGTTGCGACTACATAAAGAGTGCCGAACGCGGAATTCAACGCAACAGGAGCGGTCACAACCCACCTCGATTTACCAAAACGCGCATTGTAGCGCCTTAGCTAGCCCCGGGCATTCAGCGCACAAACGCTAGGCCTTCACATCTCTACGCGACTGAGACGAGCATCGAGATCGCGCCTGGGGCGGGCCTTGGGTACAATTCGCACTCATTTGATCAAGTACCAGGAACGATTACATGATCGCCTGTTTGCGCCAGCTTTCTCTCGTCTGCCTTGCCGCTCTTCTGGCAGCCTGCAGCAGTTCCCCGTCATCCACCCTCGGCGAACTCCCCCGCACGCCACAGGCCAGCATCGAACAATTGCTGCAGCAGGCAGATTCCAGCGAGCCAGCAGAGGCCGCCGCACTGCGTTTGTCCGCCGCCGACCTGGCACTGGGACAACATGACCTTGGCCGAGCTACGCGCATTCTCGAACAAGTTCCGCTGGCCAATCTCAAGCCCGCACAGCAGATCTTTGCCAGCACCCTGGCGGCAGAGCTGGCGTTAGCGCGCAACAAACCCAAGGCCGCCATCCAAGCCCTTAGCCACCCCAGCCTTGAGCGCCTGGCCGAACTGCCGGTCGAACAGCAGATCCGCACCCAACTGGTTCGCGCTCAAGCTCTGCAAGCTGACGGACAAGCTCTGGCCGCCGCACAAGAACGGGTTTTCATCGCCCCCCTGCTTAGCGGTGAAGCCGCCGCGGCCAACCATGAAGCTATCTGGACGCTGCTTGCGAGCTTGCCCACCGAAAAGCTGCAAGGGGCTGGTGGCAGCGACCTGGACGGCTGGCTGGCCCTCGCTCGCGCGGTCAAAAATGCCGGCACCGTACAACAGCAGCAGGCCGCCATCGAAACCTGGCGCCAGCAATACCCTCAGCACCCCGCCGCTCAGCAGCTACCCCAGGCGTTGCGCAAAGTGCAGGAGTTGAGCAGCCAACCGCTGAGCAAAATCGCCCTCCTGCTTCCCGAAGAAGGCCAGCTCGCCTCGGTTGCCCGGGCCCTGCGCGACGGTTTTCTCGCCGCTCACTATCAAGCGCAACAAGCCGGCCAGAACCCACCCAACATTGAACTGTATGACAGTTCACGCCTGACCTCGCTGGATGAGTTTTATCGCCAGGCACAAGCGGCCGGGGTCCAATTGGTAGTCGGCCCCTTGGAAAAACCGCTGGTCAAACAGCTCAGCGATCGCGAGCAGTTGCCGCTGACGACACTTGCCCTCAACTATGGGGATGCCAGTCGCGAAGGCCCGCCGCAACTGTTCCAGTTCGGCCTGGCCGCAGAAGACGAAGCGCGCGAGGTAGCGCGCCGCGCTTGGGCCGACGGCATGCGCCGTGCTGTGGCACTGGTACCGCGCGGCGAATGGGGTGATCGTGTACTCACGGCCTTCAGTCAGTCCTGGCAAGCGGCCGGCGGCACACTTATCGCTTCCGAGCACGTTGACCAGCCCGTCGAACTCGCCCAACAGATCGCCGATCTGTTCCAATTGCGCCAGAGCGAAGGACGCGCCAAGCGCCTGCAAAACACGCTCGGCACCCAGGTCGCAGCGCAACCTGCGCGACGTCAAGACATCGACTTCATTTTCCTCGCTGCCACTCCGCAGCAGGCTCAGCAAATCAAGCCAACCCTGGCCTTCCAGTACGCCGGCGACGTACCGGTTTATGCCACTTCACATCTCTACAGCGGCTCCAGCAATCAGGCGCAAAATCTTGACCTGGAAGGTATTCGCTTCTGCGAAACACCGTGGCTACTTGATTCCAGCGATCCACTGCGTCAACAGATCAGCAGTCAATGGCCGCAAGCCGCGACCAGCCTCGGTCGCCTGTATGCAATGGGCGTCGACGCTTATCGCCTTGCCCCACGCCTCACCCAGCTCAAAGCGCTTCCAGATAGCGAAGTCGAGGGGCTGACCGGCAGCTTGAGACTGAACCCAAATCAACGCGTCGAACGCCAACTGCCGTGGGCTGAGTTCCGCGACGGCCAAGTCCAACGGCTACCAGACATCAGCCATTGACCAGCGAGAGCACCCAGAGTCGCGGCCGCGCGGCAGAACAATCCGCCCGCCAGCACCTCGAGCGCCAGGGTATGCGGCTCTTGGCGCAGAACTGGCTATGCCGGCGCGGCGAGCTCGATCTGGTCATGCTCGACGGCGATACAGTAGTATTCGTCGAAGTACGTTACCGTCGATACGCCGCCTGGGGCGGCGCATTGGAGAGTGTTGACGGTCGCAAACAGGAAAAGATCGCCCGCGCTGCCGAGCATTTTTTGCAACAGGAATCGCGCTGGAGCAAACACCCCTGCCGCTTTGATGTCATAGCCATCGATGCCGGCGATCAGTCGCTGGCGCGGATGAACTGGGTCAAGAATGCATTCGACACCTAAGCGCAACCCCATGTCGCCAGGCGCCATGAAAAACCACAATCCTGCTCAAGCCGGACGCTCGGCTAACATTCAGACCGAGCTCATTACCAATGCAACGTTGGCGATG
Source organism: Pseudomonas sp. LS44 (assembly GCF_024730785.1). Lineage (NCBI taxonomy): Bacteria > Pseudomonadati > Pseudomonadota > Gammaproteobacteria > Pseudomonadales > Pseudomonadaceae > Pseudomonas > Pseudomonas sp. LS44. Next base: position 928,678 of record NZ_CP102830.1, on the reverse strand, counting down.
CATGCAGTCAGCCTGCTCTCGACCAACCCACGATTTTCGCAGCGCCGCACCGTCGCGACGACGTCACATCCGTCCGCGCCGCCACTCTAAAAGGTCATATCGATGGACATGCAAGCCCGTATCCGCAAGCTGTTTCAAGCCAGCATCGACACCAAACAGCAGGCCATGGAAGTGCTTATCCCACTCATCGAACAAGGCAGCCTGGCGATGGTCAATGCCCTGCTCAATGAGGGCAAGATCCTCACCTGCGGCAACGGCGGGTCGGCAGGCGATGCACAGCACTTCTCCTCGGAGCTGCTTAACCGCTTCGAGCGCGAGCGCCCTAGCCTACCGGCCATTGCGCTAACGACCGACAGCTCGACCATCACCTCGATCGCCAATGACTACAGCTACAACGAGGTGTTCTCCAAGCAGATCCGTGCTCTTGGCCAACCGGGAGACGTGCTCTTGGCGATTTCCACCAGCGGCAATTCCGCCAATGTGATCCAAGCCATCCAAGCCGCCCATGATCGCGAAATGGTGGTGGTCGCACTCACCGGCCGCGACGGCGGTGGCATGGCGTCGCTGCTACTACCGGAAGATGTGGAAATCCGCGTACCTGCCAAAGTAACCGCTCGTATTCAGGAAGTGCATTTGCTCGCAATTCACTGCCTGTGCGATCTCATCGACAGCCAATTGTTTGGGAGTGAAGAATGACCCGTCGCCTACCGATCTTCGTCGCGCTCGCTGTAAGCCTGATTTTGAGTGGCTGCGGCAATCGCAGCATCGGCAACAAGATCGACGATCAGTTTCTTGCTCCTGATGTCGACGCCAGCATTTCCCGGGCCGACAAGGACCTAACCAGTCCTACCTCTCACATCACGGTGACCAGCTACAACGGCGTCATCCTGCTGGCCGGACAAACCCCGCGCGCTGAATTGAAAGGCAAGGCCGAACAGGCTGCCCGTTCGGTGCAGGGGGTGAAGAAGGTCCACAACGAACTCCAGGTGCTGCAACCGACTTCGGCGCTGGCACGCAGCAACGATGCGCTGATGACCACCAAAATCAAAACCCAAATGCTGGCCGACAACAGCGTGCCGAGTACGCGCATCAAAGTGGTCACCGAAAACGGCATCGTCTACTTGCTCGGCCTGGTGACTCAGCAGGAGGCCGCTAGCGCCACTCGCGTGGTCCAGAGCGTTTCCGGCGTGCAAAAGGTCGTCAAACTGTTCCAATACACCAACTGAATTAATCGGCAGCCAGAAAAAAGGCGATCCACTGGATCGCCTTTTTTGTTTCACTTGACCACTTTCAAACTCGGTCGCCCACTCGGCCTCGGTGGTTCGCCGCCTGACGGATCGTCATCATCAGGGCTCGAATCATCCTCCTCGTCGATAACCGGCGGCTCCAGATCGAACACCATGCCTTGACCATTCTCCCGCGCATAAATCGCCAAGACCGCGGCACAGGGAATGAACAATGTATGCGCCACGCCGCCGAACCGCCCCTCGAAAGTCACCGAGGCGTTATCCATCTGTAAGTAGCGCACCGCACTGGGCGATACGTTCAGTACGATCTGCCCATCGTTAATGAAACCTTTCGGCACCTGCACCCCATCGTACTCGGCATTTACCAGCAAATGCGGGGTGTAGTTGTTATCGACGATCCATTCGTAAAGCGCGCGAATGAGATACGGACGGCTAGAAGTCATCAAACTCTCCTTCAGCGTTGGCGCATGTCGCGCTCGGCAGCAGAAAGACTGGCCTGGAAGGCCTCACGTGAAAATTGGCGCTCCATATAGTCCAGCAGTGGCTTGGCCTGCCGTGGCAACTCGATCCCTAGCTGACCCAGCCGCCAGAGGATCGGCAACAGGCAACAGTCCACCAGACTCAAATCTTCACTGAGGAAATACGGTTTGTCGGCGAACAAAGGCGATACACCAGTCAGGCTTTCGCGCAGCTCTTTACGCGCCTGGACCCGAGCAGCCTCTTTACTACGCGGATCGAGGATCAGGTCGACCAATCCACACCAGTCGCGCTGGATGCGATGAATCAATAACCGACTGTTGGCGCGCGCAACCGGGTAAACCGGCATTAACGGCGGATGAGGGTAACGCTCATCCAGGTACTCCATGATCACGGTGGATTCATAGAGAGCCAGATCACGATCAACCAGAGTAGGCAGACTTCCGTAAGGATTGACTTCGACTAGCTTGGGCGGGATGTGCCCGGCCTCGACATACACAATTTCGGCACCTACACCCTTCTCGGCGAGCACGATACGTACGCGGTGCGAATAGTGATCGGCGGGGGCGGAATAACAGGCCAACCGATTGGTCACGCCCATGGTGATCCTCCTCGCGTATTACAGTTATCGAAAGCAGAAAAACGCGCGCGCCCAGGGCGGGCGCGCGCGTCGACAGCAGAACAGCGGTTGATTAGTGCACGTCTTTCCAGTATTCGCGCTTGAGCAGATAGGCGAAGACGAAGAAGAAAGCCAGGTACAGCAGCACGTAAGTACCAATGCGCTGATGCTCCAACTTCACCGGGTTGGCGGAGTAGGCTAGGAAGGTCACCAGATTCTTGACCTTCTCGTCGAACTGCTCTTCGGTCAGCGCGCCAGTTTTCGGCAATACGGTCAGTTGGTCGCACGCCTCATGAGTCAGCGGTGTGCCCGTCAGCGGATCGAATTGTTTCTTGCCGTGCTCGACGATCTGAACCTGCTTGCAGCCGACGACCTGACGACCCTGCAGACCGACCAAAACGTTAGGCATACCGACGTTCGGGAAGACCTTGTTGTTCACACCCCAAGGACGCGCTGGGTCTTCATAGAAGCCGCGCAGGTAGTTATAGAGCCAATCATTGCCACGCACCCGGGCGACCAGAGTTAGATCGGGCGGCGCAGCGCCGAACCAGTTTTTGGCATCCGCTGGCTGCATGCCAATCTTCATCAGGTCACCAATTTTGGCTCCCGTGAAAATCAGATTGCTCAGCATCAGGTCATGAGGAATACCCAGATCATCAGCAACACGCTCGTAGCGTTGGAACTTGGCGCTATGGCAGCCCATGCAGTAGTTGGCGAACGTACGCGCGCCATCTTGCAGTGCCGCCTTATCGGCCAGGTCGATATCGACCTCCTCCAGCTCCGGCCCTTGGCCGGTATTAGCGAATGCGATGGCTGGCAGTACAGCGAAAATTAATGCAGCAAAGAGCTTTTTCATCAGCCAGTCACCCTTTCCGGAACCGGTTTGGTCTTCTCGAGCCTGGTATAGAACGGCATCAAAATGAAGTAGGCGAAGTACAAGAACGTACATACCTGCGACAGCAAGGTACGCCCTGGAGTGGGAGCCAGAACACCCAAGACCCCCAAAATCACGAACGAGACACAGAACACCCACAGCCAGATTTTGCTCATCCAGCCTTTGTAGCGCATGGACTTGACCGGACTACGATCCAGCCACGGCAGGACGAACAGCACCGCAATCGCTGCACCCATGGCAATAACGCCGAGGAGCTTGTCCGGAATCGCCCGGAGGATCGCGTAAAACGGCGTGAAGTACCAAACCGGCGCAATATGTTCTGGAGTCTTAAATGCGTTGGCCACTTCAAAGTTCGGCTTCTCGAGGAAGTAGCCGCCCATTTCAGGGAAGAAAAACACGATCGCACAGAAGATGAAGAGGAATACCACCACACCGACAATGTCTTTCACGGTGTAGTACGGATGAAAAGCGATGCCGTCTAGCGGCACGCCGTTTTCATCCTTGAATTTCTTGATGTCCACGCCGTCCGGGTTGTTCGAGCCAACCTCATGGAGCGCCAGAATGTGCAGCACTACCAGGCCGAGAATCACAATCGGCAGGGCCACCACATGCAAGGCGAAGAAACGGTTCAGTGTGATCCCGGAGATCAGGTAGTCACCACGAATCCACTGGGTCAGATCGTTGCCGATCACCGGAATCGCGCCGAACAAGGAGATAATTACCTGAGCCCCCCAATAAGACATCTGCCCCCACGGCAGCAGATATCCCATGAACGCTTCGGCCATCAGCGCCAGATAGATCAGCATGCCGAATACCCACACCAGCTCACGCGGCTTCTGGTACGAGCCGTAGAGCAAGCCACGAAACATGTGTAGGTAAACCACGATGAAGAAGGCCGAAGCGCCGGTGGAGTGCAACAGACGCAGAATCGAGCCGTACTCGACATCGCGCATGATGTACTCAACGGAAGCGAACGCCTCTTCCGCCGACGGCGTGTAGCTCATGGTGAGCCAAACACCGGTGAGTATCTGGTTAACCAGCACCAACAGCGCTAGCGAGCCAAAGAAATAGAAGAAGTTAAAGTTCTTCGGGGCGTAATACTTGCTGAGATGGTCTTCCCACATTTTCGTGGCGGGAAAGCGCGCATCAACCCATTCCATGAATTTGCTCATCATGCCTTCTCCTGGTCCACACCGATGACGATAACGTCATCCGACTCGTACGAGTGCGGCGGTACCGGCAGGTTTATGGGCGCGGGCTGTGACTTATACACACGGCCGGCGAGATCATAACGGGAGCCATGGCAAGGGCAGAAATAACCCCCGACCCACTCAGCACCAAGATCCGCGGGCGCCACTTCCGGACGGAAGGACGGTGAACAACCCAAATGCGTGCAAAGCCCAACCAAAACCAGGATCTCCGGTTTGATCGACCGCACTTTCGGATCTACATAAGTCGGCTGAACCGAGGATTTGGATTCAGGGTCGGATATATTCGCGATAATTTTATCAAGATTCCCCAAAATCTCTTCGGTACGACGGACGATGAAGACTGGCTGGCCACGCCATTCAGCAATCATCTGCTGGCCGGCTTCGATCTTGCCAATATTCACTTTCACCGGTGCACCAGCGGCCTTGGCCTTGGCACTTGGGAACCATGACCCCACGAACGGGACCGCAGCACCCACCGCTCCTGCGGCACCCACTACAGAAGTGGCTGCCACAAGGAAGCGACGCCGGCCTGCATTCACGCCGTCATTGCTCATTCAGTCGTCTCCCATCAGCTTTGTGGCCTGTTATTCAGGCATCTACTAAGTAAATCAAATAGCGCAAAAAATTTGCCAGATGGTAAAGAAAAGCCCCTTTTCTGACAAGGCAATTACTGGATACAAAACTGCCGAAAGCCTTGCGAGGCGCGGCATTCAACGGTGCGTCAAGTTGTCGCAATAAAAATAAAAGCCATAAAAAAACGCCCGACTTCTTAGCGAAATCGGGCGTTTTTGAACACTGAAGCAGATTAACGCTTCGAGTATTGCGGACGCTTACGCGCCTTACGCAGACCGACCTTCTTACGCTCCACTTCACGAGCATCGCGAGTAACGAAGCCAGCTTTACGCAGAGCACCGCGCAGAGTCTCGTCGTAGCTCATCAGCGCACGAGTGATACCGTGACGGATCGCACCAGCCTGGCCGCTGACACCACCACCGATGACGGTGACGTAGATATCGAACTTGCCAGTGGTTTCAGTCAACTCCAGCGGCTGACGAACTACCATGCGGGCAGTTTCACGACCGAAGAAAGTATCCAGGCTGCGGTTATTGATGGAAATGTTGCCAGTACCCGGACGCAGGAAAACGCGAGCGGTTGCAGTCTTGCGACGGCCAGTGCCGTAATTTTGAGTCGCCGACATAATGAACTATTCCGTTAAATCTTCAGTTCTTGGGGCTGCTGTGCGGTGTGCGGATGCTCGGCACCCTTATACACCTTCAGCTTACGGTACATGTCGCGACCCAGCGGGTTTTTCGGCAGCATGCCTTTGACCGCGGTCTCGATCACACGCTCAGGCGCCTTGGCGATCAACTTGTCAAAGCTGATTTCCTTGATGCCACCCGGGAAACCGGAGTGAGAGTAGTACATTTTGTCGGTGGTCTTGGCACCAGTCACGCGTACTTGCTCAGCATTGATCACAACGATGTAATCGCCGGTATCCACGTGCGGAGTGTACTCAGGCTTGTGCTTGCCACGCAGACGAGAAGCGATTTCTGTGGCCAGACGACCCAGAGTCTGACCTGCAGCGTCGACGACGAACCAGTCGCGCTTAACAGTTTCCGGTTTAGCAGTAAAAGTTTTCATTCTTTATAGCCTCAGGGGCCGCCCTGAAAATAAGACGGCGGATCTTACTGAATAGTGCTTGCTTTGACAAGTCAAAGGCAGCCGAAAACGGGCGCTATCGGGGGCTCGGGTCATCACGCTCGTACGGCCAAGTTCGGCGGGCTAGGCATCCCCCACCAAAAACAGCTGCGGAATTATGCCGATTGCACGCAAAATTTCAACCTGCTTTGATAAGACTTTTTGCACGAGGAGGTTTTCCATGGAATTTCGGCGACTCGGACAGAGCGATCTCAGCGTCAGCGCTTTATGCTTGGGCAGCATGACCTGGGGTGAGCAGAACACGCAGGCGGAGGCCTCCGCGCAACTGGACATGGCCCGGTGCAATGGAGTTAATTTCCTCGATACCGCAGAAATGTACCCGGTACCGCCGCGCGCCGAGACGTACAGCAAGACCGAACAAATCATTGGCAACTACTTCAAAACATGTGGAAGTCGTGCCGACTGGGTTCTGGCTAGCAAGGTCGCAGGCCCCGGAAATGGCATTGCACACATTCGCGACGGGCAGCTCAAACACAACCGCAACCATATTATCGCTGCGCTGGATGCCAGCCTGAAACGCCTGCAAACAGACTGGATCGATCTCTATCAATTACATTGGCCCGAACGCAGTACTAATTTTTTTGGCCAGCTTGGCTATCGCCATCGGGACGAAGACTTCACGCCCCTGCAGGAAACCCTGGAGGTGCTTAGCTCGCAGATCCAGGCCGGCAAGATCCGCCATGTCGGTCTATCCAACGAAACGCCATGGGGCGCCATGACGTTTCTGCAGCTGGCCGACAGGCTCGGACTACCACGCATGGTCTCGATCCAGAACCCCTACAACCTCCTCAACCGTACTTTCGAAGTCGGCCTGGCAGAAATCGCCCTGCGTGAGCAATGCGGCCTGTTGGCCTACTCGCCATTGGCGTTCGGCATGCTTTCCGGCAAATACGAGGGTGGCGCTCGCCCGGCAAATTCCCGTATCACTTTGTTCAGCCGCTTCACTCGCTACACCAACCCACAAGCCCAGATCGCCTGTTCGCGGTATGTCGCACTAGCCCGCGAACATCACCTGGATCCAGCGCAGATGGCACTGGCCTATGTCACTTCGCAGCCGTTCGTGACCAGCACTATCATTGGCGCAACCACTCTCCAACAGCTCGAGACAAACTTAGCCAGCAGCCCACTGAAGCTGTCCGAAGAGGTGCTCGCCGCCATCGAAGCCATCCATCGTTCACAACCCAACCCCGCGCCCTGAGCCGCCAAATTAGTCGAACAAATCCGCCTCGCGTATAATCGGCACACTTCCCCTGCGCGAGGCCAGCCACTCCGCAGGCGTGCGCAACACGACTTGCACTGCCAACTCGCCTTGCAGCTCATGAGCGTGACGGACGCTACCGTCCCAATCGCCGAATGGAAACGGATGCATAGCCGCTTCCGAAAACGGCGGCGCGGCAGACCAGGCAAAAAACGCGGATCACCGATCACTCGGACGACCCGCGGCGGCGCCTCACAATGAGCGCGAGATAATTTCTTTCATGATTTCATTAGTGCCGGCGTAGATTCGCTGCACGCGGGCATCCGCCCAGGCGCGAGCGATCGGGTATTCCCACATATAGCCGTAACCGCCATGCAGCTGCACGCACTCATCAAGCACCTTGCCTTGTAGATCGGTCGTCCAGTACTTGAGCATCGCCGCGGTCGGCACGTCGAGTTTTTTCTGCAGATGCAGCTCCAGGCAACGATCGACGAATAGCCGGCCGACCTGGATCTCGGTAGCCAACTCGGCCAGCTTGTGGCGCGTGGTCTGGAAATCGGCGATGGATTTACCGAACGCCTTGCGATCACGCGTGTAATCCAGCGTCCATTGCAGCGCGGCTTCCGCCGAAGCCAGCGCACCCACAGCAACGCCGAGACGCTCCTGCGGCAACTCCTGCATCAGATATGCGAAACCCATTCCCGCTTGACCAAGGAGGTTTTCCTTGGGAATCCGCACGTTCTGGAAGAACAATTCGGAAGTGTCCTGCGCCTTCATACCGACCTTCTTCAGCCGCTGACCCTTGTCGAATCCCGGCGTACCGGCTTCGACCAGCAGTAGACTGGTGCCTTTAGCGCCAGCCTTGGGATCGGTCTTGGCGACAACAATCACCAGATCGGCGAGATAGCCATTGGTAATGAAGGTTTTCGAACCATTGATCACGTACTCATCGCCGTCCAGAACCGCGGTGGTTTTCACCCCCTGCAGGTCGGAGCCCGCACCTGGCTCGGTCATCGCAATGGCTGTGACCAGTTCGCCACTGACCATCTTCGGCAAGTACTTCTGCTTCAACGCCTCACTGCCGTAATGCAGGATGTAGGGCGCAACGATATCGGAGTGCAGGGAAAAACCGATCCCCGACAGACCCAGCCGGCTGATTTCCTCAACCACGATGCTGCTGTACAGAAAATCTGCATCCATGCCGCCATACGCCTCGGGCAAATGCGAGCACAGCATTCCGGCTTCGCCGGCCTTGTTCCACAGCGCGCGATCGATATAACCCTGCTCTTCCCATTGCGCATGGAAGGGCACGGCCTCTTGCTCGAGGAATTTACGCACGCTATCTCGGAAGAGTTCGTGTTCGGGGCTGAAGATTGTTCTTGGGATCATGGGAGTACCTGGCACAACAGTAGGTTGAAGAACTCCAGACTGTAGGAGAGCGCGATTGGCGCTGCACTGGACACAAGCGCCAAAAAATAAGACGCTTCAGCCAGTATTTGACCACTTCCCCCTCAAAAGAATAACAACATGTTTACTCCGACCAGACCGCTGCATCGAGTCGCCATTCTCGCCATTGAAGGGGTTTTCGCATCGACGGTGATGCAGGCCAAAGACTTCTTCCACATGGCCAGCCTGCGTTATGGGCGCCAGCAAGGCCTGGGGCTAAACGCCTCATTCGAAATCCACCTGGTCAGCCCCGATGGCCAACCGGTGCGCAGCTTCAGCGATGTCGTGCTGCCCGTCGACGGCGGATTGGAGGACGCCGATATCATTATCCTGCCGCCCTTCTGGGGCGATTTCGACCAACTCTGCCAACGCTTTCCGCACGTACTCGACTGGCTGAAAGCCCAGCATGCTGCCGGCAGCGTGCTCTGCGGCGAAGCCATGGGCGTTTTCTGGATGGCCCAAGTCGGCCTGCTCGACGGTAAAGAAGCGACCACCTACTGGCGCTACCACCGCGAATTCACCGAGCGCTTCCCCGCCGTGTTACTGAACCAGGAAAAACACTTGTCCGACGCCGATAACTTGTACTGCGCGAGCGGCTCGACCTCGGCCTGCGATCTGTACATCTATCTGATCGAACGGTTCTGCGGTGCCAGCGTCGCCCAGGCCGTGGCGCGCGATATTCTTTATGAGGTAAAGCGCAGCTACACCCCAGGGCGTATCGGCTTTGGCGGCCAGAAACTGCACCAGGACGTGACCATCCTGCAGATCCAGGAGTGGCTGGAAGAGCATTTCGCCGACAAGTTCCGCTTCGAAGACGTGGCCCGCAATCACGGCATGAGCATCCGCAACTTCATGCGCCGCTTCCAGGTCGCCACCGGCGACAAGCCCCTGCACTACCTGCAACGCTTACGCATTGAAACCGCCAAAGGCCTGCTCAGCGCCACTCGCAAAAGCATCAAGACCATCAGCTATGAGATCGGCTACGACGACGCGAGCTTCTTCGCCCGCCTGTTTCGCCAGCACACCGAACTTTCACCCAACCAGTACCGTCGCCAGTTCCTGCACAAGAGCGAATAACAATGCCAGCCCAAGGATGGGTTGGTAGAGCGCCAGCGCCACTTATGATTGAGGCATCCCCGCCCAGGGAAATCTCGCCCAAAACAATAAAAGGCTTCGCCATGCGCCGTTATCTACTTGCCCTGCTGGCCCTCTGTAGCCTGAATGCTGCCGCCGCCGACTGGAAACCCTTCCCTTATGACCAAAGTGACTACGACTACTCCGGCGACAAACTTCGCCAAGCCTGGCCGCAGCTGACCCGCGGCTTCGGCGCCAACTATCCGTTTCCGGATGCCAACTGGGTGATCAACACCGCGCGACAAAATCCCAAGGCACTGGCGGCCGTCACCGCCACCAGCGGCTTTACCGGCAAACCTGAAGAAGCCGCGATTTATGCCGGCAAGCTGCAAGATATCTGGCGCCTGGTGTTTCGCGGCGATTTCGCCCAAGCCAAGCAGCAAGGCCTGGCACTGGGCGTCGGTGGCCAGGTGCCGGCGATGTTCGCCCAAGTGGTGTATGCGATGTTCCTCACCCCCGATCAGGCCGAGAAGCACCGCCTGCTGGAAGAAGTGATCGAGTACACCGACCAGGCCGGTGAGCTGGTCCAGGCCGATGCGGCCGCCCAGTTCGGGCGGATCTACGCCAAAGCGCGGTTGGGCGAAGAGCTACCGGTGCCCGTGGTCCTCAAGCGCGGCTATACCAGCCAGATCCCCGAGGAGCTCGATGCGCTGCTCGCCAAGCAGCCGCGCCAGCCGTTCGCCCTGGCGCTGTACGGTGGCTATGAAGCGGGGGTGATCCGCAAGGTCGGCAAACTGGTCGGCAAGATGACCTACGGGGTCAGCACGGAGAAGATGGAGCAGTACTTCAGCCGCTCGTTCACTGCCGCCGATGACCTGCCGATCGGTCACTACGAATATGCCAATGCGCTGCTGTATGTGTATGACGAGGATGAACAGCAGAAAGCCATTGATCACCTCAAGCGCGCGGTGGCGATTCAGCCAATCAACGCCATGGAGGCCCTGGAAGTGGCGCATGCCAAGCAGCTACTCGCGCAGCAGGAGCAGAAACTGGCGCAGCAGGAGCAGAAACTGGCGCAGCAATGAGCGCAGCGGAATAAAAAAGGGCTGCCAATAGGCAGCCCTTTTTTATGGTACGCAACGACTCGTACGGCGCGTTACGGCTTGTGCGGCCGAGCGAGGAACTCATGGGACTGCATTTCCAACAGGCGGCTCAAGGTGCGCTGAAACTCGAAGTTGAGTCGCCCGCCGGTGTACAGATCCTTCAGCTCCACCTCGGCGGAGATGATCAGCTTGACGTTGCGGTCGTAGAACTCGTCCACCAGATTGATGAAGCGCCGCGCCATGTCGTCCTTGGCCACGCCCATCTGCTCGACGTTGGCGAGGATAACCGCGTGGAAGATCTTGCCCAGCTCGATGTAATCGTTCTGGCTGCGCGGGCCGTCGCATAGCTCACGGAACTCGAACCAGGCAACGTCTTCGCAGACTCGCACCGCGCGGATTTCGCGATTTTCGATCAGTAGCGGCTCATCTTCGGACGCCCGCGTGCAGTCCGGCAGCAGGCTGGTGAAGCTTTTACGCAGGCTGCCTTCGGCCTCGTCGTCCAGCGGCCAGTGGAACAGCTCGGCCTGTTCCAGGGCGCGCAGGCGATAATCGACACCGCTGTCGACGTTGACCACATCGGTGTGCTGCTTGACCAGCGCGATCGCCGGCAGGAAACGCGCGCGCTGCAGGCCATCCTTGTACAGGCCATCGGGCACAATGTTGGAGGTCGCCACCAGGCTGACGCCGTTCTTGAACAGCTCGTCGAGCAGGGTGGCAAGAATCATCGCGTCGGTGATGTCGGAAACGAAGAACTCATCGAAACAGATCACTCGCGCCTCGTCGGCGAAACGCTTGCCAATGATGGTCAGCGGGTTCTTCTCGCCCTTGAGGGTTCTCATTTCCTCGTGCACACGCTTCATGAAGCGGTGGAAATGGGTGCGCATCTTGCGTTTGAACGGCAGCGCATCGAAGAAGGTATCGACCAAGTAGGTCTTGCCGCGCCCTACCCCACCCCAGAAATACAGGCCCTTGACCGGTTCCTGGGTCTTCTTGCCGAGCAGTTTGCCGAATACTCCCGGCTTGCTCTTCTCGCTGGCGACCAGGTCGTCGTAGAGCCGCTGCAGATGGCGCACAGCGTTTTCCTGCGCGGCGTCGTGGAAGAAGTCGGGACGTTTCAGGTCAACCTGGTATCGCTCGAGGGGAGTCATAATTCGCTAACTAGGCAAGAAAAACGGGGCCGTCACTTTAGCGACGGCCCCGTTGCTTGGCAATCAGACTCAGGTAGCAAGCCGCCCGAAAGCCCTTACTCCTGCACAGCGAGCGTCTCGCGCAGGTGCTGGATCGCCGCCGTGCGAGCGGGGGCATCGGTAAAAGCCGGGCTTTCGCCGACCAGTTCGCCATCCAGCCACAGGCCGAAGCCGTCGGCCTGCTCGCGGATATCCAGCTGATCGCCGGCCTGCAGACGCTTGCTCACCTGGCCGGCACTCTTGCCGTCGGCGAAAGAGATGGATAGCAGCAACTGCTCGCCCGCGGCATCCAGCAGACGGAAGCGGAAACTGCCGTCGTCGTCACGGAAGCTGACGAAACGCGCCGCTTTCGCCGCTTTCTTCTTGCCTGCCCCGGCTACTTGCACCTGTTCACGGAACGAGCGCAGGCCCACCGCTTCGCGCAGTTCGCCGAGGAACGGGGTGGCAGTCTTGCGGGCCTTGGCCGCGCCAGCGAGGAGGATGTCTTCCAGATCGGCCGGCCGCTCAATCAACGCCTGATAGCGCTCGCGCGCCTCGCTCAATTCGCTGTCGAGCAGCTGGAACAAGCGCTGTTTGGCTTCGCCCCAGCCCAGACCGGCGAGCAACTCGGCACGGAACTCAGCCTGCTGTGCCGCGGTAGCGAACGCTTGGTAGAGGGTGAACAGGTGCGAGTTATCCGGGTCCTTGGCCTCGCCCGGCAGCTTCGAGTCGGTGACGATGCGGGCGATGGCGTCCTTCAACTGCTTGGCGCTGCCGAACAGTGGAATGGTGTTGTCGTAGCTCTTCGACATCTTGCGCCCGTCGAGACCAGGCAGCGTCGCCACGCCCTCCTCGATCACCGCTTCCGGCAGGGTGAACAGCTCCTTGCCCTGACCGAACAGGTGGTTGAAGCGCTGACCGATGTCGCGCGCCATTTCCACGTGTTGGATCTGATCGCGGCCGACCGGCACCTTGTGGGCGTTGAACATCAGGATGTCCGCCGCCATCAGCACCGGATAGCTGAACAGGCCCATGGTCACGCCGGCATCCGGGTCTTCGCCGAGTTCGACGTTCTTGTCCACCGATGCCTTGTAGGCATGCGCGCGATTGAGCAGACCCTTGGCCGCCACGCAGGTCAACAGCCAAGTCAGTTCGGGAATTTCGGGAATATCGGATTGGCGGTAGAAGGTCGCCTTGTTCACATCCAGACCGCAGGCCAACCAGGTGGCGGCAATCTCCAGACGCGAGCGCTGGATGCGCAGCGGCTCGTCACATTTGATCAGCGCGTGGTAATCGGCGAGGAAGTAGAACGAATCGGCGTTCGCCTCGCGGCTGGCAACGATGGCCGGGCGAATGGCGCCGGCGTAGTTGCCGAGGTGTGGCGTCCCGGTGGTGGTGATGCCGGTGAGGATACGAGTGGTCATGGCTTATCGCTTGTCGGACTGCAATCAGGATCAAAGGCGCGGCTGCACCAGATCCTTGAGATCGGTGAGCTTGCCGTGAAAAAAGTGTCCGCATTCTGCCACTTTCAGCAGCTCATGGGGACGGTCGAGGGCGGCGGACCAGGCATAGACCAGTTGCGGATCGATCACTTCATCCTGGTCCGGCTGAATCAGGGTCAACGGGCAGTGTTGCGGCGGTTGATCCTCGTCGCGCAAGCGCATGACCGCCGGCGCCACCATGAACAGACTCTGTAACGTCTGCCCCTGCGCCTCCAAGCGGCCACCGAGCGCCGCGGCGACGAAACCGCCATAGGAGAAGCCGGCAAGTGTGAGCGGCAAACCCGGATGCCGTGCCAGTAGCCAGTGCGCCACCGCTTCGGCGTCGTCCACTTCGCCGCTGTGCATGTCACGGCAGCCCGCGCTGGCGCCAACCCCCCGGTAATTGAAGCGCAGCGTACTCAGGCCAGCATCGCGGGCACTACGCTGTAACGTCGAGACGACCTTGTTGAGCATGGTGCCGCCCTGCACCGGATTGGGATGACAGATCAGCGCCACACCACGCGCATCGGGCAGGTCTAGATAGAGGGCTTCGAGCTGACCGGCGGGGCCATCGAGCAGCAGGGAGGTTTCACGCATAAGCAACAGGAACTCCGTGACCCCGGACCGGGTCGACACGTCTTGGTTAGGCACATGAAGGCTTGCACCACGGTATACAGCGCCGGTGCGAGCCGCTAACGTAAAGCAAAGCCGTTTATAGAGGAAGGACTCGTGGAACAGACGCTCACAGCCTGGTTACTGCCGACTCTCACCCTGCTCGCTGGCATCGCCATCGGCTTCGTGGTGGCCCGCCTGCTGCCTAATGCCGCGCCCAATCGTACTCAGCGCCAGTTGGATGAACTGCAGGAGCGCTTCGACACCTACCAAAGCGATGTAGTGACGCACTTCAACTCCACGGCTGGCCTGGTGAAGAAACTCACCCAGAGTTATCAGGACGTTCAGGAGCATCTGTCCGACGGTGCCAACCGCCTGGCTCTCGACGAGCGGACCCGGCAGCGCCTGCTCGCCGCGTTGCAGGCCGACGAACAAAGCGCCCCGCGCGAACGTCTGACTCCGCCGAAAAGCACCGAGACGCCAAAGGACTACGCGCCCAAGGCACCCGATGCGCCCGGCACGCTGGACGTGACCTTCGGGATGAAGAAATAACCTCGCCGGATAACGCCGGACAATAAAAAGCCCCGCCTAGGCGGGGCTTTTTATTGTCTATCGGGTTTTTGTAGGGTGGGTTAGTCGCAACGCGGCGTAACCCACCGGCGATACCGCAGCGAACATCAGCAGTGGGTTACGCCTACGGCTAACCCACCCTACACAACCTTCCCCGGGACGAGCTACAGCGCGCCACGGTTTCTCAGCAGATCGATCACCAGCTTGACGCCGTCTTCCACCGAAACGCTCTGTGTGTCGACCACCAGATCGGCATTCAGCGGCACATCGTAAGGGAAGGACTCACCCGGGATATTGTCGCCACCGGCGGCATACAGGCCCTGCGGATCACGCTCGCGGCACACCGCCGGCGAAGCCTGGACGTAGACAGTGATCAGGCGCTCGGCACCGATCAGCGCCTTGGTCTGTTCGCGGCCTTCGGCATCCGGAGCGACGAACGCAGCCAGAGTCAGCAGGCCGGCTTCGTTGAACTGACGTGCCACATGGGCGGCACGCCGCCAGTTCTCGGTACGCCCGGCACGGTCCTGCGGCAGGCCCTTGTTCAGGTCATGGCGCAGGTTCTGGCCATCCAGCACATACACCGCACGGCCCAGGTCGAACAGTTTGCGCTCCACGGCGTAGGCCAGGGTGCTCTTGCCAGCGCCCGACAGGCCGCTGAACAGCACGGTGGCCGGTTGCTGGCCGAAGCGCGTGGCACGCTCCTCGGTCGACACATGAGCCAGCTTGCCGTGATGAGTGCTGCCACCAGCGCCTATCGCATCGGCGATGATCATGCCGGCACCGACGGTGCCGTTGGTCAGGCGGTCAATGACGATAAACGAGCCGGTGGTGCGGTTATGCGCATAGCCGTCCAGCGCGATCGGTGCATCCAGGGCGATGCGCACCTGGCCGATTTCGTTGAGC
This sequence comes from Pseudomonas sp. LS44, assembly GCF_024730785.1. Taxonomy (NCBI): domain Bacteria; kingdom Pseudomonadati; phylum Pseudomonadota; class Gammaproteobacteria; order Pseudomonadales; family Pseudomonadaceae; genus Pseudomonas; species Pseudomonas sp. LS44. Next base: position 912,957 of record NZ_CP102830.1, on the reverse strand, counting down.
TGCAAGCTGCTCGCCGCGCCCTCTTCCAGGGTATTCACATCGACGCGGTGGGTGATGCTGGCGATCGAGCCCGGCACATAGCTGGTGGCGCGCTTGATGTCGTACTTCTTGCCCGGCAGCATCGGCTCTTCGGCCATCCACACCAGCATGGCGTCGAAGCTGTCGACCACCTGCGGGCGATTGTCGGCGTGCACCAGCATGTCGCCACGGGAGACGTCGATCTCGTCTTCCAGGGTCAGAGTAATCGCCTGGCCCGGACCGGCCTGTTCCAGCTCACCTTCGTAGGTGACGATGGACTTGACCTTGCTGCCCTTGCCCGACGGCAGGGCGATGACTTCGTCGCCCTTGCGCACGATGCCGCTGGCCAGAGTGCCGGCGAAACCGCGGAAGTTCAGGTTGGGACGGTTGACATACTGCACCGGGAAGCGCAGGTCGTTGAAGTTGCGATCACCCGCCACTTCCACGGTCTCGAGAATTTCCATCAGCGACTGGCCGGTGTACCAAGGCGACTGCTCGCTCTTGTTGACCACGTTGTCGCCCTTGAGCGCCGACATCGGCACGAAGTGCAGCGAACTCGGCTTAAGCGCAATACCTTCGGCGAACTTCAGGTAATCGGCCTTGATCTGCTCGAATACGCCCTGATCGAAGCCTTTCAAGTCCATCTTGTTGATGGCCACGACTATGTGCTTGATACCCAGCAGGCTGGCGATAAAGCTGTGGCGCTTGGTCTGGGTCTGCACACCGTAGCGCGCGTCGATCAGGATGATCGCCAGGTCGCAGGTGGAGGCACCGGTGGCCATGTTGCGGGTGTACTGCTCATGGCCAGGGGTGTCGGCGATGATGAACTTGCGCTTGGCGGTGCTGAAATAGCGGTACGCCACGTCGATGGTGATGCCCTGCTCACGCTCGGCCTGCAGGCCGTCGACCAGCAGCGCCAGGTCGATATCTTCACCGGTGGTGCCGACTTTCTTCGAGTCGCGGGTGATGGCTTCCAGATGGTCTTCGTAGATCATCTTGGAGTCGTGCAGCAAGCGGCCGATCAGGGTGCTCTTGCCGTCGTCGACGTTGCCGCAGGTGAGGAAGCGCAGCAGCTCCTTGCGCTCGTGCTGGGCCAGGTAAGCGAGGATGTCTTCGCTGATCAGATCGGATTGGTGCGACATATTAAAAGTACCCCTGACGTTTTTTCTCTTCCATGGAACCAGCCCCATCGTGGTCGATGACGCGGCCCTGGCGCTCGGAGGTACGGGTCAGGAGCATTTCCTGAATGATTTCCGGCAGGGAGGCAGCGGTGGATTCCACCGCGCCCGTCAGTGGGTAGCAACCGAGGGTGCGGAAACGCACCATCTTCTTCTGAATACGGGCTTTTTCTTCGTCGGTGAGGTGCTCGAGAATGCGCTCGTCGTCGATCATCACCAGAGTGCCATTGCGCTCGATCACTTCACGCTCGGCGGCGAAGTACAGCGGCACGATCGGGATCTGCTCCAGGTAGATGTACTGCCAGATGTCCAGCTCGGTCCAGTTGGAGAGCGGGAACACGCGAATCGACTCACCCTTCTTGACCTTGCCGTTGTACACGTTCCACAGCTCGGGGCGCTGGTTCTTCGGGTCCCAGCGGTGCTTGCTGTCGCGGAACGAGTACACGCGCTCTTTGGCGCGGGATTTCTCTTCATCGCGACGCGCACCACCGAAGGCGGCATCGAAGCCGTACTGGTCGAGCGCCTGCTTGAGGCCCTCGGTTTTCATGATGTCGGTGTGCTTGGCACTGCCGTGAGTGAACGGGTTGATGTCCTGCGCCACGCCATCCGGATTGATGTGGGTGATCAAGTCGAGACCCATCTCGGCGACCATCTTGTCGCGAAAGCTGTACATCTCCTGGAATTTCCAGCGCGTATCGACGTGCATGACCGGAAACGGCAGCTTGCCGGGGAAGAACGCCTTGCGGGCAAGATGCAGCATGACGGCAGAATCTTTACCGATGGAGTACAGCATCACCGGGTTGTCGAACTCGGCAGCGACCTCGCGGATGATGTGGATGCTTTCCGCCTCCAACTGCTTCAGATGCGTCAATTTATCGAGCATGGCTACCCACGACTTTCTCTTGAGAGAACTGATTGGACGGCCTACGGGCCGTGGACGAGGCGCGCACTTTAGCACAGCACCCTATTCTATTCAGGCAGCCGGTTAGATCGAAAAAATCTAGATTTATGCCGATCTGTAATGCACCGCCGGCGCCGAATCAGACCGGATTCGGGCAGTCGATGAACAGGTGCTCGAGGGCAAAACGGCGCGCCAGATAGTCACCCAATGCCTGGACGCCATAGCGTTCGGTGGCATGGTGACCGGCGGCGATAAAGCTGATGGCATTTTCCCGAGCGCTGTGGAACGTCTGCTCGGAAGCCTCGCCGGTCAGGTACAGATCGACGCCCGCCGCGGCCGCTTGATCGATATAGCCCTGGCCCCCACCGGTGCACCAGCCAATTCGGCGAATCATGCCAGGACCTTCTACCAGCAGCGGTTCACGGCCCAGAACTTCTTGCACGCGACGGGCAAAATCGCGCGGACTCAGCGGCTCGGCGAGCGCGCCGACCAAACCGACCGTGCGCGGATTGCCGGGCTCCAATGGCCCTTCCACGACGATGTCGAGTTGCCGCGCCAGCTGGACGTTGTTGCCCACTTCCGCATGCAGGTCGAGCGGCAAGTGATAGGCCAGCAGGCTAATGTCGTTGCTCAGCAACGTCTTCAGGCGACGCTGTTTCATGCCCGTGACGCAGGGGTTCTCGCCCTTCCAGAAATAGCCATGATGGACCAGCACCACATCCGCACCTGCCTCGACCGCTGCGTCGAGCAGCGCCTGGCTGGCCGTCACGCCACTGACGATGCGCCGCACCTGCGGTCGCCCCTCGACTTGCAAGCCGTTCGGGCAGTAATCGCTGATGCGTGCAGCCTCCAGATAACGGTCGGCTTCTTCGACCAGAGTGGTCAGGGCAATGGCCATAAAAATCCTCGCTGAAGCGGCGGCGGACCGCTCCTTTATTGACGAACGCGCCTCTATAATGGCGCCACCTTAAGGGCCGCTCCGCGCCCTCGCAACCCTCAGGATCGATTGATGTTCAAGGCCCTGCGCTTCCTCGGTTGGCCATTGCTGGCCGGTGTTTTGCTCGCGTTATTGATTATCCAGCGTTACCCGCAGTGGGTCGGCCTGCCGCAGCAGGACGTGCACATGCAGCAGGCGCCCCGCTACAACCTCCTCAAGCAAGGCCCGACTTCCTACTCCCAGGCCGTGGGAATTGCTGCACCGGCGGTGGCCAACTTGTATACCACCAAGTACGTCAACCGCCCGGCCCATCCGCTGTTCAACGACCCGCAATTCCGCCGCTTCTTCGGCGACAACCTGCCCAAGCAACGGCGCATGGAATCGAGCCTCGGCTCGGCGGTAATCATGAGCCCGGAAGGCTACTTGCTGACCAACAACCACGTGACCGCCGGCGCCGATCAGATCGTCGTGGCCTTGAAAGATGGTCGGGAAACCCTCGCCCGGGTGATCGGCAGCGACCCAGAAACCGACTTGGCGGTGCTGAAGATCGACCTCAAGGATCTGCCGGCAATCACCCTCGGGCGCTCCGATGCGATCAGCATCGGCGACGTTGCCCTGGCGATTGGTAACCCATTCGGCGTCGGCCAGACGGTCACCATGGGCATCATCAGCGCCACCGGGCGCAACCAACTGGGCCTCAATACCTACGAAGACTTCATTCAGACCGACGCGGCGATCAACCCCGGTAACTCCGGCGGCGCGCTGGTCGACGCCCAGGGCAATCTGATCGGCATCAATACCGCGATCCTCTCCAAGTCCAGCGGCTCGCAAGGCATCGGCTTTGCCATTCCGACCAAACTGGCGCTGGAAGTGATGCGCGCAATCATCGAGCACGGTTCGGTGATCCGTGGCTGGCTAGGCATCGAAGTCCAGCCGCTGACACCGGAGCTCGCCGAGTCCTTCGGTCTCGAAGGTCGCCCGGGCATCGTGGTGGCCGGCATCTACCGCGATGGTCCGGCGCAAAAGGCCGGGCTGCAGCCCGGCGATTTGATCCTCAGCATCGACGGCGAGGCCGCCAGCGATGGACGCCGCTCGATGAACCAGGTGGCGCGCACCAAGCCCGGCCAGCAGGTCAATATTGAAGTCCTGCGCAACGGCAAGTCGCTTAAGCTCGCCGCCGAGGTCGGTTTGCGCGCCCCGCAGGCGCCGCTGCCCACCGAAGAAAGTGACGACCGCTAAGCGCGATCCGCACACATAAAAAAGCCGGAAGCGTTTACGCGCTTCCGGCTTTTTTATGTCCTCCCACTGCTAGCGGTCGCGCAACGCATCCAGCAGTGCCTGGTTCTGCTCCGGCGTGCCGATGGTGATGCGCAGGAATTGAGCGATCCGCGCTTGCTTGAAGTGCCGCACGATCACCCCTTGCTCGCGCAAAGTCGCCGCCAGCTGCGCCGCATCTTCCTGCGGATGCCGGGCGAAGACGAAGTTGGCCGCCGACGGCAACACCTCGAAACCCAGCGCCTGCAAGCCCGCCACCACCTGTTCACGGCTGGCAATGACCTGCGCGCAGGTGGCTTCGAAATAGGCCCGATCCTCGAGCGCGGCGGCGGCGCCAGCGATGGCGATGCGATCCAGCGGATAGGAGTTGAAGCTGTTCTTGATCCGTTCCAGCGCCTCGATCAGCTCCGGGTGACCGACTGCCAGGCCAACGCGCAAGCCAGCCAGCGAGCGCGACTTGGACAACGTCTGCGCGACCAACAGGTTCGGGTACTTGTCGACCAGGCTAATCGCCGTCTCGCCGCCAAAGTCGATATAGGCTTCATCGACCAGCACCACCGAATCCGGACTGGCTTGCAGCAGGCGCTCGATCGCCTCCAGCGGCAGCAGGCAGCCGGTCGGCGCGTTGGGATTGGGGAAGACGATGCCGCCATTCGGCCGCGCATAGTCCTCGACACGGATCTGGAACTGCTCGTCCAGCGCCAGCGCCTCGAAGGGAATGCCGTACAGCCCGCAGTAGACCGGATAGAAGCTGTAGGTCACGTCCGGAAACAGCAGCGGCTGGCTGTGCTGGAACAGGCCGTGAAAGGCATGCGCCAACACCTCGTCGGAGCCGTTGCCGACGAACACCTGGTTGGTTTGCACGCCGTAATAGTCGGCGACTGCCTGCTTGAGGCGCTCACCGTTAGGGTCCGGGTACAGCCGCAGGTTGTCGCTCAACTCGGCCTGCATGGCGGCCAGCGCCTTGGGCGATGGGCCGTAGGGGTTTTCGTTGGTGTTCAGCTTGACCAGCTTGGCCAGTTTCGGCTGCTCGCCTGGCACGTAAGGCACCAGGTCTTTGACGAAGGGGCTCCAGAATTTGCTCATCTCGCCCTTCTCTCCTCGAATACATTGAGATCATTCGGCACCGCGTCGATGGGTATCACTGCGTGATACCCATCCTACGGAAGCCGCTGTTTCAGTTCTTGATGCGGTACTCGGCACTGCGCGCATGGGCGGTCAGCGACTCGCCGCGAGCCAGTATCGAGGCGACCTTACCCAACTCCGACGCGCCATCGGCCGAGCAATGGATGATCGACGAGCGCTTCTGGAAGTCGTACACGCCTAGCGGCGAGGAAAACCGTGCAGTGCCCGACGTGGGCAGCACGTGGTTCGGCCCGGCGCAGTAGTCGCCCAGCGCCTCGGCGGTATAGCGGCCCATGAAGATCGCGCCGGCATGGCGGATCTGCGGCAGATATTGATCGGGGTCGGCGACCGACAGCTCCAGGTGTTCCGGGGCAATGCGGTTGGCCACTTCGATGGCCTGGGCCATGTCCGCCACCTGAATCAACGCACCACGCCCTTCGACCGAGGTGCGAATGATCTCGGCGCGTTCCATGCTCGGCAGCAGCTTGGCAATGCTCGCCGCGACCTTATCGAGGAACGCCGCATCCGGACTGACCAGGATCGCCTGGGCGTCCTCGTCGTGCTCGGCTTGGGAGAACAGGTCCATGGCGATCCAGTCCGGATCGGTGTGGCCATCGCAGACCACGAGAATTTCCGAAGGCCCGGCGATCATGTCGATGCCGACCTTGCCGAACACGTGGCGCTTGGCGGTCGCGACATAGATGTTGCCCGGGCCGACGATCTTGTCCACCGCTGGCACGCTTTCGGTGCCGTAGGCCAAGGCTGCCACGGCCTGGGCGCCGCCGATGGTGAACACCCGATCGACCCCGGCGATGGCCGCGGCGGCAAGGACGATTTCATTGATCTCGCCGCGCGGAATCGGCACCACCATGACCACTTCCGGGACGCCGGCGACCTTGGCTGGGATCGCATTCATCAATACCGACGAGGGATAGGACGCCTTGCCACCCGGCACGTACAGGCCGGCGCGATCGAGCGGCGTGACTTTCTGGCCGAGCAGCGTGCCGTCGGCCTCGGTGTAGGTCCAGGAATCCTGCTTCTGCTTCTCGTGGTAGCTGCGCACTCGCTCAGCCGCTTGCTCCAGCGCGCTGCGCTGGGCTTCGGTGATGCGCGTCAGAGCCAGTTCCAGGCGTTCGCGCGGCAGGATCAGGTCGGCCATGCTGGCGACTTCCAGGCCATCGAAACGCTGGGTGTATTCGACCAGGGCGGCATCGCCGCGCTGGCGTACGCCAGCGATGATTTCCAGCACACGCTGATTGACGCCGTCGTCCGACACGCTTTCCCAGCTCAGCAGATGGTCCAGATGCGTGGCGAAATCAGCATCGCTGGCGTTGAGTCGGCGGATGGCGATGGGAGCGGTGGTCATAGCGGGCCTCATGAGTTGGCAGGTGCTCAGGCGCCCGTAGAGTACCAGCCGCTCCGCGCGGGCACCTGAGAATTCTGGCTATGACACGGATAGGCGGGCGCGACGCGATGTCGCGCGAAGCTGTCAGCTGGGGTGTCGCGATTCGACGGCGGCGCGCAAGGTGTCGATCAACGTCTGGATGCGCGCGTGCTGCATTTTCATCGAGGCCTTGTTGACCACCAGCCGCGAGCTGATGGTGGCAATCAATTCCTGCGCCTCCAGACCGTTGGCGCGCAGGGTGTTGCCGGTGTCGACCACGTCGATGATCTTGTCGGCCAACCCCACCAGCGGGGCCAGTTCCATCGAGCCATACAGCTTGATGACATCGACCTGGCGGCCTTGCTCGGCGTAGTAACGCTTGGCGACATTGACGAATTTGGTCGCCACCCGCAGACGTCCCTTTGGCTCAGGCGCGCCGACACATCCGGCGGTCATCAGCTTGCATTGGGCGATACGCAGATCCAGCGGCTCATACAGGCCCTGGCCACCGTACTCCATCAGCACATCCTTGCCTGCCACGCCAAGGTCGGCGGCGCCGTGCTCGACATAGGTCGGCACGTCGGTGGCACGGATGATCAACAGACGTACATCGGCCTGGGTAGTGGGGATGATCAGCTTGCGGCTCTTGTCCGGATTCTCGGTCGGCACGATGCCGGCCGCGGCCAGCAGTGGCAGGGTGTCATCGAGGATACGGCCTTTGGATAGCGCGATGGTCAGCATTTCATAACCTTGTGAATGAAGTGTTTTCAAAGCGTCGCGAGCGCAGGTGGGGCTAGGCAAAAACAGGCGAGGAAGCGAAGTTTACTGAAGTAAATGAGCATTCCGAGCCTGTTTTTAACAACGCCTCACCCAGCGCAGCAGCTTTGAAGATGCTTCATGCCGGTACGCGGCGGATCTTGGCGCCTAACAGCTGCAGTTTTTCTTCGATGCACTCGTAACCACGGTCGATGTGGTAAATGCGGTCGATCAGCGTATCGCCATCGGCCACCAGCGCGGCGATGACCAGGCTGGCCGAAGCCCGCAGGTCGGTCGCCATGACTGGCGCACCCTTCAAAGACGGTGCGCCGCTGACAATCGCAGTGTTGCCTTCGACCATGATCTGCGCGCCCATGCGGGTCATTTCATAGACGTGCATGAAGCGGTTCTCGAAGACCGTTTCGATGACCGTGCCGGTGCCTTCGGCGATGGCATTGAGGGCGATGAACTGCGCCTGCATGTCGGTCGGGAACGCCGGGTACGGTGCGGTGCGCAGGTTGACGGCCTTGGGGCGCTTACCGTGCATGTCCAGCTCGATCCAGTCGGAACCGCTGGTGATCTCGGCGCCCGCTTCCTGCAGCTTGGCGAGTACGGCTTCAAGAATGGTCGGATCGGTATCCTTCAGCTTGACCCGGCCACCGGTAGCCGCCGCAGCGACCAGGTAGGTGCCGGTTTCAATACGATCAGGCATGACGTTGTAGCGCGCGCCGTGCAGACGCTCAACACCGTCGATGGTGATGGTGTCGGTGCCAGCGCCCTGGATCTTCGCGCCCATGGCGATCAGGCAGTTGGCCAGGTCGACCACTTCCGGCTCACGCGCGGCGTTTTCCAGCACGCTGCGGCCTTTGGCCAGCGTGGCGGCCATCATGATGTTCTCGGTACCGGTCACGCTGACGGTATCGAAGAAGAAGTGCGCACCGCGCAAGCCACCTTCCGGCGCCTTGGCCTTGATGTAGCCACCTTCGACTTCGATCTGCGCGCCCATGGCTTCGAGGCCGCGAATGTGCAGGTCGACCGGCCGCGAGCCGATGGCGCAACCGCCCGGCAGGGCCACTTCGGCTTCGCCGAAATGCGCGACCATCGGGCCAAGTACGAGGATCGAGGCGCGCATGGTTTTCACCAGTTCGTACGGCGCCACGAGGGTTTTGATGGTACTGGCATCGACTTCGACGCTGAGCTTTTCATCAACGACCGGCTCGACACCCATGCGGCCGAACAGCTCGATCATGGTGGTGATGTCGTGCAGGTGCGGCAGGTTGCAGACCGTCACCGGCTCATCGGCCAGCAAGGTGGCGGCGAGAATCGGCAGGGCCGAGTTCTTCGCCCCGGAAATGCGAATTTCGCCATTCAGGCGCACGCCGCCGGTAATAATCAGTTTATCCATAGGAATCTCGTCGCCTGTGGGCTTAGGAGCGCTCGGCCCAGGCCGCGCGGCTGAAGAATTTCATGGTCACCGCATGGATGCTGCCATCGGCGATCCAGGGGTTCAGATGGGCATAGACCTGTTGCTGGCGTTTTACCGGGCCCAGGCTGGCCAGCTCATCGCCGATCAGGTTCAACTGAAAATTGCAGCCTTCGCCTTCAACTTCCACCTGGGTATCCGCCAACTTTGCCTCGAGGAGGTTTTTTACTTCTACGGCCTGCATGTTCAGCCTCAATCAGCGCACTCGTTAAACCACGGCCGAGCCTAGACTCGCGGGTCGGCCATGATACAAAAAAGCCCTCCGCCTGCGAACCCCATATGACCGGACGCTGACGGAGGGCTTTGCTGTAGCGATTCAATCTTGGAGCGGAAGCACCTCGTCCAGGCCGGAGACCTTGGCGATTTTGCGCATATCTTGCGGCAGCCCGCGAAATACCAGACGCTTGCCCAGCGCCGCGGCGTCGCGCATAAACGCCAGCAACAGCGACAGGCCAACGCTACTCGAATGCTCGACCGCCGAGCAATCGAGCAGCAACTCGGCACCCTCGGCGGCACGAATCAATCGACCGCCCTCTTCACGCAATTGGGGGCCGGAGCGATAGTCCAGCACCCCCTCAAGCCGCAGCACGCCGGCTTCTGCCTGGCGAATGCTGGCTTCACTCATGGCCCGCAGCCTTCTGGCCGGCATCGGAAGTCTTGGCATTGGCTACTACTTGCGCCCAGCCATCGATGGTCTTGTTCAGATCATTGCCATTCTTTTGCATGCTATCGGCGAATTGATCGCGGAACAGCTTGCCGATATTGATGCCATTGATGGTGACGTTGCGGAGCATCCATTCACCCTTGATCTGCACCATGGTGTAGGTCACCGGGTAGACCGTGCCTTTGCTGTCACGCACTTCCATATTCACGCTGGTGCGCTCCGGATCGGCTTGCTTGCCGCCTGGCAGGACGCGAATGTCCTGGTTGTCGTATTCCAACAGCGCGTTGCCGTAGAACTGCATCAGGCTGCGTTTGAAGTTCTCTTGGAAGCGGGTCATCTGCTCGGGGGTCGCGCCGCGCGAGTATTTGACGGTCATGATGCTGCGCGAAATACCATCGGTGTCCACCACCGGACCGATGATGCGATTCAGCGCGTCGTAGAACGCACTCGGATTGGTGCGGTACTGATCCCTGTTGGATTTCAGGTCCTGGAGCATTTCATCCGTGGTGCGCTTCACCACCTCTTGCGCCGCCGGAGCGGCCAGAGCGAACAGCGGGAACACGGCCAGCAGTACCAGCAGGCCACGGCGCAGGGCATGGATCATCGACAGAGTCCTCACTTGGCTTCTTTATTCACTGAGTTGATCAGGAATTTCCCGATCAAGTCTTCCAACACTAACGACGACTGCGTGTCATGAATGGTTCCGCCATCCTTGAGGAGAGCGTCGTCGCCGCCCACGCTGATGCCAACATATTTCTCGCCCAGCAGGCCGGCGGTCAGGATCGAGGCTGTAGAGTCGGCCGGCAGATTATCGACCCGCTGCTCCAGCTCCATGGTCACTCGACCGGTGTAGGTATCGCGATCCAAATCGATGGCCGTGACCTTGCCAATGGTGACGCCAGCCATGGTGACTTTGGCCCTGACGGTCAGACCGGCGATGTTGTCGAAATTGGCATACAACTTATAAGTGTCCTGCCCCGTACCCACGGCCAGACCACTGACGCGCAGCGCCAGCAGCAGCAAGGCCAACAAACCAGCCAGGAGGAACAGGCCGACACCAATTTCCAGGGTGCGGATTTGCATCAGAAATCTCCAAACATCAAGGCAGTCAGGATAAAGTCCAGGCCCAGCACGGCCAGCGAGGCATAGACCACGGTTCGAGTTGTTGCGCGACTGATGCCTTCCGAGGTCGGCTCACAGTCATAGCCCTGAAACACGGCGATCCAGGTCACCACAAAAGCGAAGACAAGACTTTTGATTACGCCGTTGAGCACGTCATCGGTGAACGACACTGTGTTTTGCATATTGGTCCAGAACGAACCCTCGTAGACGCCAAGCCAGTCGATCGCGACCATGGCGCCACCCCAGATACCGACCACGCAGAAAACCATCGTCAACAGCGGCAGCGAGATGAAACCGGCCCATAGGCGTGGGGCAATGATGTACTTCAATGGGTCAACGCCAATCATCTCCAGGCTCGACAGCTGCTCAGTAGATTTCATATTGCCGATTTCAGCAGTCAGCGCCGAGCCGGCGCGGCCAGCGAACAGCAAAGCAGTGACCACCGGCCCGAGCTCTCGCAGCAGAGTCAGTGCGACCATCTGCCCGACGGCCTGCTCGGAGCCATAATCGGCCAGGATGCTGAAGCCCTGCAACGACAGCACCATGCCGATGAAGACGCCGGAGACCACAATGATCACCAGCGACATCACCCCGACCGAATGGAGCTGCTTAATGAGCAAATGCAGAAAACCATTGCCCAAGTTGCCCCGGCCAAATATCGCGCGCAACAGGAACAAGGTCGAGCTGCCGAGCGACTCGACTACATCGAGGCAGGCACGGCCGAGCAGGCGAATCCGCTCAAGTATTGGCGTTTTGCGCATCAGCGCGCCCCCAGAAGATCTTCGCGGTAATCCACCGCAGGGAAATGGAACGGCACCGGACCGTCTTCAGTCCCCTTCATGAACTGCCGAATCCGCGGGTTATCCGAGTTCATCAATTCAGCCGGCGTGCCTTGGCCAAGCACCTGCCCATCACCCACCACATAGAGGTAATCGGCAATGCTCGCGGTTTCCGCTAGGTCATGGGAAACCACAATACTGGTAATTCCCAGTGCATCGGTCAGCAGGCGAATCAGGCGCACCAACACGCCCATGGCGATCGGGTCCTGGCCCACAAAAGGTTCGTCATACATAAGAATCTGCGGATCGAGGGCGATGGCCCGAGCCAGCGCCACACGCCGCTTCATGCCCCCCGACAGCTCATCCGGCATCAACTCGATGGCGCCACGCAGGCCGACCGCTTCGAGCTTCATCAGCACGATGTCGCGAATCATCTCTTCCGGCAGCTGGGTATGTACCCGCAGCGGAAAGGCCACGTTTTCGAACACATCGAGGTCAGTGAACAGCGCGCCGCTCTGGAATAGCACACCCATCTGCTTGCGCATGTCGAACAGCTCTCTACGCGGCAAGTCCGGCAGATTCTGCCCATTGACACGAATTTCGCCGCTGGCCGGACGCAATTGCGCACCGATCAGGCGCAGCAACGTGGTCTTACCGCAACCGGAAGGACCCATGATGCCGGTGACCTTGCCGCGCGGAAAACGCAAATCGATGTTTTCGAAAATGCTGCGCGAACCGCGCCTGAAAGAGACACCTTTCAATTCCACAGCGTAGGGATTATCGGCGCTCATCTGAACTCCTTGCGATGCAGCCTCCCACTCAGGACTAGCGTCCTCAAGAGGAAAGCGCGCTAACTGGACGGGCCGAATAGGCGGCGCACTATAGCATCGAGCCTGTTACCACCCAAGCGCGAAACCGCTTGCGAGAGAGCTGAACCCTCGAAAAGTAAAGCTCAGGTGAGTGATTCGCCCTTTGCCGTTATAATCGTCGCCCTTTAACCGCCCAGCACAGCGATTCGCCATGACTCAACCCCGCGACCTGATCCAGTCCGCGCAGCGCACCATCCGCTTGGAGTTCGAAGCGGTACAAGGCTTGCTGCCCCGTATCGACGCCAACTTCGTACGCGCCTGCGAGCTGATTCTGACCTGCAAGGGTCGGGTAGTGGTGGTCGGCATGGGCAAGTCGGGGCACATCGGCAACAAGATCGCGGCGACGCTGGCCAGTACCGGCACCACGTCGTTCTTCGTTCACCCCGCCGAAGCCAGCCATGGCGACATGGGCATGATCACCCGCGATGACCTCGTGCTGGCGCTCTCCAATTCCGGCTCGACGGCAGAAATCATCACCCTACTGCCGCTGATCAAGCGCCTGGGAATTACCTTGATCAGCATGACCGGTAATCCTGACTCGCCGCTGGCCAAGGCAGCCGAAGCCAATCTGGATGCCCGCGTCCCCCAGGAAGCCTGCCCATTGAATCTGGCCCCCACATCATCCACTACCGCCGCCCTGGTGCTCGGTGACGCGCTGGCCATCGCGCTGCTGGAAGCACGCGGTTTCACCGCCGAGGACTTCGCCTTCTCGCACCCGGGCGGCGCGCTAGGTCGCCGCTTGTTGCTCAAAGTGGAAAACGTTATGCACTCTGGCGCCGAACTGCCACAGGTAGCGCGCGGCACTGAATTGAAAGTCGCCCTCCTGGAAATGACCCAGAAAGGGCTCGGCATGACCGCCGTCATCGAGCCGGATGGCCGTCTCGCCGGGATCTTTACCGACGGCGATTTGCGCCGTGCCCTGGATCGCGGCATCGACATCCGCAACGCCAGCATCGATGCAGTCATGACCCAGCACGGCAAAACCGCACGAGCGGAAATGCTCGCCGCCGAAGCGCTAAAAATCATGGAAGACCACAAAATCAATGCACTGGTGGTGGTCAACGATCAGGATCGCCCCGTTGGCGCCCTGAATATGCACGACCTGTTGCGCGCAGGAGTAATGTAATGAGCGATGAACTGCTGCAGCGTGCACGCAATATCAAGCTAGCGATTTTCGACGTCGACGGAGTACTTACCGACGGACGCCTGTACTTCCTCACCGATGGCAGCGAATTCAAGACGTTCAATACGCTGGATGGCCACGGCATCAAAATGCTGATCAATTCTGGTGTGCGCACGGCGATTATCAGCGGGCGCAAGACCCCCGTGGTCGAGCGCCGCGCGCAGAATCTGGGAATCCAGCATCTTTACCAGGGCCGCGAGGATAAACTGGTCGTGCTCGATGAATTGCTCGGCGAGCTCAATCTCGGCTATGAGCAGGTCGCCTACCTGGGCGACGACCTGCCCGATCTACCGGTCATCCGCCGCGTCGGCCTGGGCATGGCAGTGGCGAGCGCTGACAACTTCGTCCGCCAGCACGCGCATGGCGTTACCCAGGCGCGCGGCGGTGAAGGTGCAGCTCGTGAGTTTTGTGAATTGATCATGCGCGCCCAGGGCAGCCTCGACGCCGCCCAAGCCGCCTACCTATAGGGCTCTGCATGCTGCGCAAAGTACTTCTCACCTTGTTTTTCTGCCTGGCGGCCGCCCTGCTTGCCGCCCTGGGTTACTGGAATATCGCCCCCGAGAATGAAAAGACGGCCAGCACCGATACCGATACCGCCATCGATTTCTATGCGCTGAACGCTCGCACCGTACAGTTTCAGGCAGACGGCAAGCTGCATTACCAACTGCTTGGCGAAAAAATCGAGCACATCCGGGCTACCGACGTCACCATGGTCAGCCGCCCAGACCTCGAGCTCTATCGGGGCACGCCCCTGCCGTGGCATGTACGCAGCGAGCGCGCCGAGGTGTCGCCGAATGGCGAAGAAGTTGAATTGATCGATAGCGTGCGCATTGAACGCACCGATGCAAAAGGTCGACCGACCGTCATTACCAGCAGCCGCATGACCGTGTTCCCCGACAAGGAATATGCGCAAACCCAGCAAGCCGTTAGAATCGAGGCCGCCAATGGGGTGACCACGGCTAATGGAATGAAAGCGTACTTGAAAGACAGCCGGGTGCACCTGCTGTCCAACGTAAGAGGCCAGCATGAGGTTCGTTAACCCTTTTTCCCTTCGCACACTGCCCCTGCTGCTTAGTCTGGGCGTCGCCATTGCCAGCCCCAGTGCATGGGCACTGCCGAACGACCGCGAACAACCGATCCGCGTGCAGGCCGACAGCGCCGAGCTGGACGACAAGCAGGGCGTGGCCGTATACCGCGGGACCGTGATCATTACCCAAGGCAGCATGAAGATTACTGGCGACACAGTAACCATCACGCAGACCGCCCAGGGCGACATCGACGTGTTCACCTCGGTCGGTCGACCGGCCTATTACGAGCAGAAGCCGGCAGTCGATAAGGAGATCGTCAAAGCCTACGGCCTGACCATCCAGTATTTCGCCAGCAAAGATCGCATCGTCCTGATCGACCAAGCCAAGGTCATTCAGGAAGGCAACACCTTCGAAGGCGAAAAAATCGTCTATGACACCCAGCGTCAGATCGTCAACGCAGGCCGCGCCACAGGCACCAACGTGACCACGCCGCGCCCACGCATCGACATGGTCATCCAGCCGAAGACCAAACCCGCCGCAGAGCAGGCACCTCAGTAATGGCCACCCTGAAAGCCCAACACCTGGCGAAAAGCTACAAAGGCCGCCAGGTCGTTCGCGATGTCAGCCTGTCCATCGAAAGTGGGCAGATCGTTGGCTTGCTCGGCCCCAACGGCGCTGGCAAAACCACCTGTTTCTACATGATTGTCGGCCTGGTGGGCGCTGATCAGGGCCGCGTGCGCATCGACCAACAAGACGTCACGCACCTGCCGATGCACGGTCGCGCTCGCGCCGGTATTGGCTATCTGCCGCAGGAAGCATCAATTTTTCGCAAGCTGTCGGTTGCCGACAACATCATGGCGATCCTCGAAACTCGCCAGGAACTCGACCGCGCCGGACGCCGCAAAGAGCTGGAAAGCCTGCTGCAGGAATTCCATATCAGCCATATCCGCGACAACCTCGGCATGAGCCTGTCTGGTGGCGAGCGCCGCCGGGTGGAAATCGCCCGAGCGCTGGCCACCGCACCGAAATTCATCCTGCTCGATGAACCGTTCGCCGGGGTCGACCCCATTTCGGTAGGCGACATCAAGCAAATCATTCATCACCTTAAAGCCAAAGGCATTGGCGTTTTGATCACCGATCACAACGTGCGCGAGACTTTGGACATCTGCGAAACCGCCTACATTGTCAATGACGGCCAATTGATCGCCGAGGGCGATGCCGAGACGATCCTGGCCAACCAGTTGGTCAAGGAAGTCTACCTGGGGCATGAATTCCGCCTGTAACGCGGCAAATTACCGGGAAGCAAACAACGGACTAGAAAAACACCCAAAGCTTGGGCATATAATTTGCTTCCTAACGGCGCCTCGCGCCCTGTAGTGGATGGCGCCCTGCGCCGGCGAACAAGGTACTAAGCCCCTGCCATGAAACCATCGCTAGTCCTTAAGATGGGCCAGCAGCTGACGATGACACCGCAGCTGCAACAGGCCATCCGCCTCCTCCAGCTATCCACCCTGGATCTCCAGCAAGAGATTCAGGAAGCTCTGGAATCCAACCCGATGCTGGAGCGCCAGGAAGAAGGCGAGGATTTCGACAACACCGATCCGCTGGCCAATGGCGCTGACACTCAGAATTCCACGCCGGAACAGGCCGAATCGTTTAGCGAAACCAGCTATCAGGAAACCAACTCGTCGCCCGAGAATCTCGAAGAAGGCGAGTGGAACGAACGCATACCCAGCGAGTTGCCCGTCGATACCGCCTGGGAAGATGTCTACCAGACGAGCGCCAGCAGCCTGCCCAGCAACGATGATGACGAGTGGGATTTCACCACCCGCACCTCATCCGGCGAGAGCCTGCAGACCCACCTGCTCTGGCAGCTCAACCTGGCGCCGATGTCCGATAAAGATCGCCTGATCGCCGTTACCCTGATCGATTGCATCAACAATCAGGGTTATCTGGACGAAACCCTGCAGGAAGTGCTGGAAGCCTTCGATCCGGAACTGGATATCGAACTCGATGAAATCGAAGCGGTGCTGCACCGCATCCAGCAGTTCGAACCCGCCGGCATCGGTGCACGCGACCTCAGCGAATGCCTGCTGCTGCAATTGCGCCAGCTGCCAGCAAAGACCCCCTGGCTGAGCGAGGCTCAACGCCTGGCGAGCGACTATCTCGATCTGCTCGGGGGGCGCGATTACAGCCAACTGATGCGTCGCATGCGCTTGAAAGAAGACGAGCTGCGCCAAATCATCGAACTGATTCAAAGCCTTAATCCGCGCCCGGGCTCGCAGATCGAATCGAGTGAGCCGGAATATGTGGTGCCGGATGTCATCGTGCGCAAACACAACGATCGCTGGCTGGTGGAGCTCAACCAGGAAGCCATGCCGCGCTTGCGGGTCAACCCGCAATACGCCGGCTTCGTGAAACGCGCCGACGCTAGTGCCGACAACACCTTCATGCGCAATCAGTTGCAGGAAGCGCGCTGGTTTATCAAGAGCCTGCAAAGCCGCAACGAAACGCTGATGAAGGTCGCCACGCAGATCGTCGAACATCAACGCGGCTTCCTCGACTATGGCGACGAAGCGATGAAACCGCTGGTTCTGCACGACATCGCCGAAGCCGTTGGCATGCATGAATCGACCATTTCACGGGTCACCACACAGAAATTCATGCATACCCCACGCGGTATTTACGAGCTGAAATATTTCTTCTCCAGCCACGTCAGTACCTCCGAAGGCGGCGAATGCTCGTCTACCGCGATCCGCGCAATCATCAAAAAACTGGTCGCCGCGGAAAATGCGAAAAAGCCGTTGAGCGACAGCAAGATCGCTGGTTTACTGGAAGCACAGGGCATTCAAGTGGCCCGTCGCACCGTCGCCAAATACCGTGAATCCCTCGGAATAGCCCCCTCCAGCGAACGCAAGCGACTGATGTGACGGAACATTGATCCAAGCCAAAGTGTTCCGGTTACAGGCCCGTTAGCCTGTTCTTACACACGGCAATAAGGAGAACGCGGTATGCAAGTCAACATCAGTGGACATCAACTGGATGTGACCGACGCCATGCGCGACTATGTCGCCGAGAAACTCGGACGATTGGAGCGCCACTTCGACAAGATCACCAATGTGCAGGTCATCATGGAGGTCGAGAAGCTCAAACAGAAAATCGAAGCGACTCTGCACATCGCCGGCGGCGAAATCGTCGCCAACGCCGAACACGAAGACATGTACGCCGCGATCGATCTGCTTACCGATAAGCTCGATCGCCAACTCATCAAATATAAGGAGAAGCAGCTAGGTCGCCTGCAAGGCGCTACGGCTCGCTAATAACCTTCCTTCCCATGATTCGACTTGAAAACATCCTGACCCCCGGCCGTTCCCTGGTGAACGTGCCGGGTGGCAGTAAAAAACGCGTACTGGAACAAATCGCCAACCTGGTCGCTCGCGAACTGCCCGACCTCGATGGCCAGGACATCTTTGAAAGTCTGGTGGCCCGTGAAAAACTCGGCTCCACCGGCTTCGGTAACGGCATCGCCATTCCCCATTGCCGGTTGCCAGGCTGTACTGCTCCGATCAGCGCGGTATTGCGCCTGGAAGCATCAGTCGATTTCGACGCCATCGATGGCGCCCCAGTCGACTTGCTATTTGTACTGCTGGTACCGGAAGCGGCTACCGACGAACACCTCGAATTGCTGCGGCAGATCGCCAGCATGCTCGATCGCAACGAAGTACGTGAGCGTCTGCGTCATGCGCAAAGTAGCGACAACCTATACCAAGTGGTTGTAGACGTTCAGAACGGTTCCTAAGGAAGCCCTCCTCATGCGCTTGATCATCGTCAGCGGCCGCTCCGGCTCAGGCAAGAGCACCGCCCTCGATGTCCTTGAGGACAACGGTTTCTATTGCATCGACAATCTTCCCGCCGGGTTGCTTCCCGAGCTTGCCGAGCGCTCGTTGTTGCATACCGAATTGATCGAGCCGCTGGTCGCGGTATCCATAGATGCGCGCAACTTGCCCAGCCAACTCGAGCGCTTCCCGGAGCTGCTGAACGAAGTCCGCGCCCGGTTTATCAATTGCGACGTGCTGTATTTGGATGCCGACGAGGAGGTACTGCTCAAGCGCTTCTCGGAAACCCGTCGCCGTCACCCGCTAACCAACGAGCGCCGCCCACTCGCAGAGGCGATCGCCGATGAGTCCACATTGCTCGGGCCGATTGCCGACCTCGCCGATCTGCGCATCGATACCAGCCACCTCAACCTTTATCAGTTGCGCGACAGCCTAAAGCTGCGCCTGCTGAACAAACCTGAGCCCGGCACCGCCTTTCTGGTCGAGTCTTTCGGCTTCAAGCGCGGCATGCCGGTCGATGCCGATCTGGTGTTCGATGTGCGCTGCCTGCCCAATCCCTATTGGAAGCCAGAGCTGCGTGAGCACTCCGGACTTGAGCAGGAAGTCATCGACTACCTCAGCGCGCAGCCCGATGTGGAAGAGATGTATCAGGATATCTACGCCTACCTGACCAAATGGCTGCCGCGTTTTGCCGCCAGCAACCGTGCCTATGTGACAATCGCCATCGGCTGCACCGGTGGTCACCACCGCTCGGTCTATCTGGCCGAACGCCTCGGTCAGTCACTCCAACATCTGAAGAACGTTCAGGTTCGCCACCGCGACCTTAGCTAAGGATTTTTGCCGCGATGCCCGTCTGTGAGATCACCATCATCAACAAGCTCGGCCTGCATGCCCGCGCTGCCGCCAAGTTTGTCGGCGTGGCAGGACGTTTTCCTTGCACGGTGCGCATCGGCCGCAACGCCGAAAGCTGCATCGATGGAAAAAGCATTATGGCGGTGATGATGTTGGCAGCCGGCAAAGGCACTGACGTGCACCTGCACACCGAAGGTGATCAGGAACATGAGGCGCTAGAGGCGCTGATTGAACTGATCAACAATCGCTTCGACGAAGGCGAATAACTCACGACAAGCTGTGCCTCACACACTACCCGTCAGACTCCCGTTTGCTGCCTTGTCGCTTCCTCCGTAGATCCGCGCAAGCGAAGCGAGCTGCCGGACCCTGAGCCCGGCAAGCCAACTCTCCTGTAAACAATCAGGTCAGCTGCCCGCCACGGTCATTTTTTCGATCAATACCGAGCCGCTGCGGGTGTTGCCGCGATACTCCAGGTCGTTACCGACTGCGACGATTTGCCGATACATGTCGCGCAAATTGCCGGCGATGGTGACTTCCTGCACCGGGAACTGAATCTCACCGTTCTCTACCCAGTAACCGCCAGCGCCGCGTGAATAATCGCCGGTGACTAGGTTAAGCCCCTGCCCCATCAGCTCCGTCACCAGCAGGCCGCGGCCCATGCGCTTGAGCAGCGCGGCCTGGTTTTCGTCGCCGTGACTGATGAACAGGTTGTGCACCCCACCCGCGTTGGCGGTACTGGGCAGGCCGAGCTTGCGCCCGGAATAGGTGCCGAGAATGTAGGAGCGCAGCACCCCCTGCTCGACGAAGGATTTGGCACAAGTGGCTAGGCCATCGCCGTCGAAACTGGCGCTGCCCAGCGCACGCGGAATGTGCGGACGCTCATCGATGCTCAGCCATTCCGGGAAGAGCTGCTGATCCAGGCAACCTTCGAGAAAGGAGGAATGCCGATACAGATTGCCACCGGAGATCGCCGCGAGAAAATGCCCGAATAAGCCGCCAGCCAGCTCGGCACTGAACAATACCGGCACCTCGCAGGTCGGCACTGGACGAGCGCCGAGGCGCTGCACCGTGCGTTCGGCAGCGTGGCGGCCGATGGTCCGCGCGTCGGCGAGCTGTTCACCAATCCGATTGACGTCATACCAATAGTCGCGCTGCATCGCCGCATCGGTACCGGCAATCATCACGCAGCTCAAGCTGTGCCGGGAGCTCGCATAACCCCCAATAAAGCCATGGCTATTGCCATACACCCGGCAGCCCTGATGCGTGCTGACGGATGTGCCATCGGCTTTACTGATCCGTTTGTCGGCGGCAAACGCCTCGGCCTCACAATTGAGAGCCAGCTCGATGGCTTGCTCGGGCGTGATCTGCCACGGGTGAAACAGATCCAGCTCGGGCAAGTCCTTGGCCATCAGCTCGGCGGCAGCCAGACCGGAACAGTCGTCCTCCGAGGTGTGCTTGGCGATTGCCAGGGCGGCGGCGACGGTTTCCCGAATCGCCTCGGCGCCCATCGCCGAAGTGCTCGCCGAGCCTTTGCGCTGGCCTAGATAGAGCGTGATGCCAAAGCCTTGGTCGCGGTTGAATTCAACCGTTTCCACCTCACGCTCGCGCACCGATGCGGACAGCCCCTGCTCCATCGAAACGGCCACTTCACAGGCACTGGCGCCCTGGCGTTTGGCTTCGGCGATGATTTGCTCGACCTGCTCCTGCAGCTGTGGCAGCGCCTGCGGGCCGACACCTTCAATTGCACTCATACTGCACTCCACTCGATTCGGTACATTCATTCATCCAAGACCGCTGGCCCTGGACTGGTTATCATGGCGGCGTTTTCCACTGGATCAGCCCCATGTCCAACAATTCCGATGACGATTTTCTCGGCGAGAAAAGCAAATCCCAGATCAAGCGCGAGCTTCATGCCTTGCAAGAACTCGGCGAGCGTTTAATCACGCTCAAACCCGATCTGGTCGCCAAACTGCCGCTCACCGACGCCCTACGGCGCGCCTTGGCCGATGCGCCGAAGCACAGCGCCAACGTGGCGCGCAAACGGCATATCCAATTCATCGGCAAGTTGATGCGTGAGCAGGACATCGAGGCGATTCTCGCCCTGATCGACCAGCTCGACGCCTCCACCCGCCAATACAACGAGCGCTTTCACGGCCTCGAACGCTGGCGTGACCGCTTGATCGCCGGTGGCGACGCCGCACTGGATAGCTTCGTCGCCGACTACCCGGAAGCCGACCGGCAACACCTGCGTGGCCTGATCCGCCATGCCCAACACGAGGCGGCGCATAACAAACCGCCAAGTGCCCAGCGCAAAATCTTCAAATACATCCGCGAACTGGACGAAGCCCAGCGCGGCTTGCGCTGAATCTCACCCGTAGGGTGGGTTAGCCGCGACGCGGCATAACCCATCCGACGAGCCCAGCCATCTCTACGACCCGGTTCCGCCCACGGTAATCGCATCGATTTTCAGGGTCGGCTGACCGACACCCACCGGCACCGACTGGCCATCTTTGCCACAGGTGCCGACGCCGCTATCCAGCGACAAGTCGTTGCCGACCATCGACACCCGGCTCATCGCCTCCGGACCATTGCCGATCAACGTCGCGCCCTTGACCGGGGCGGTGATCTTGCCGTCCTCGATCAAATACGCCTCGCTGGTGGAAAACACGAACTTGCCGCTGGTGATGTCCACCTGGCCGCCGCCGAGGTTGGCGCAGTAGATGCCGCGCTTCACCGAGCGAATGATTTCTTCCGGATCGCTCTGTCCGGCCAACATGTAGGTGTTGGTCATGCGCGGCATCGGCAGGTGCGCATAGGACTCGCGGCGGCCGTTGCCAGTGCGCGCCACGCCCATCAGGCGGGCGTTCAACTTGTCCTGCATGTAGCCCTTGAGCACGCCGTTTTCGATCAGCGTGGTGCACTGGGTGGGCGTGCCTTCATCATCCATGCTCAGCGAGCCACGACGCTCGGCCAGGGTGCCATCGTCGACGATGGTGCACAGGCTCGAGGCAACTTTCTCTCCGACCTTGCCGCTGTAGGCGGAACTGCCCTTGCGGTTGAAATCGCCTTCCAGGCCATGGCCGACCGCTTCGTGCAGCAGCACGCCGGACCAACCCGCGCCCATCACCACGGGCAAGGTACCGGCCGGCGCGGGAATCGCTTCGAGGTTGACCAGTGCCTGGCGCAGTGCCTCGCGGGCGTAGCCCAGGGCACGATCCTCGAGGCCGTCTTTCTGCAGGAAATAGCGGTAGTCGGTACGCCCGCCGCCACCGTGGCCACCGCGCTCGCGGCGGCCATTCTGCTCGACGATCACGCTGACGTTGAACCGCACCAGCGGGCGGATATCCGCCCCCAGGCCGCCATCGCTAGCGGCGACCAGGATGTGCTCCCAGACTCCAGCCATGCTCACCGTGACCTGCTTGATGCGCGAATCGAGAGTGCGGGTGGCGGCGTCCACGCGCTTGAGCAGCTCGACCTTTTCCGCCCGGCTGAGCACTTCCAGCGGGTTATCGGCGGCGTACAGCGGCGCTATGGCGCCGCCGCTAAAGGCCTGCACCGTCCCAGACTGGCCGGCCCGGGCGATCGAGCGGGCCGCCTGCGCGGCCTGGCTCAGGGCATCGCGCTGGATCGCGTTGCTGTAGGCGAAGCCGGTTTTCTCGCCGGACTGGGCGCGCACGCCGACACCCTGATCCAGATTGAAACTGCCTTCTTTGACGATGCCATCTTCGAGCACCCAGGTTTCCGAGACCTGCCGCTGGAAGTACAGATCGGCGGCATCGATGCCCGGCCCGGCCAGTTCGCCGAGCAATGCCGGCAAGGCCTCGATGCTCAAGTCGCCAGGCGTCAACAGCTGTTCACTGACGGATACCAACAGATCGCTCATAACTACTCCAAACCTGGCAGCCGCAAGTGGGCCGCTGAAAAAAATCGTCTATGTCGGGCCACTGGCATGCGCTGACGGATGGCCGCCTGTTCGGCGCTATCCCGCTCGCCCAGTAACACGGCTTCGCCTTGATCGTGCTCGGCGACTATCTGCCCCCAAGGGTCGACAATCGCCGAATGTCCGTACGTTTCGCGTGGCCCTGGATGCGTACCGCCCTGTCCGGCCGCCAATACGTAACACTGGGTCTCGATGGCCCGTGCGCGAATCAACACCTGCCAATGCGCGGCGCCCGTCACCTCGGTGAATGCCGAAGGCACGCTGATCAGCTCGGCGCCGGCCTCGCGCAGGGCGCTGTACAACTCTGGAAAGCGTAGGTCGTAGCACACGCTGAGTCCCAGCCGGCCGACCGGCGTATCGGCCACGACGACCTGGCTACCATACGCAAAATCGTCCGACTCGCGGTAGCGACCGCGCTGGTCGGCGACATCCACGTCGAACAGATGCAGCTTGTCGTAACGCGCCACTCGCTCGCCATGAGCGTCGATCAACAGCGAGCAGGCGTGCGCCTTTTCCTCCGGTCGCTCATCCGGCGGCAACGGCAGGGTACCGGCCACTATCCATAAGCTGAGGTCGCGGGCGGCCAGTTTCAACCAGGGCAAAATCGGCCCTTGCCCGGTCGCCTCCGCGCGGCCGATGGCGGCCAGATCACGACGACCCATGGCGGCGAAATTTTCCGGCAATACTGCCAGCTTGGCGCCGCCCGCGGCGGCTTGTTCAAGCAGGCGCCGGGCGTTGGCGAGATTGGCCAGAATATCGTCCTGGCTGACCAGCTGGATCACCGCGAGGGTCATGGTGCGCTCCGCAAAAGGCGTATGCGCATGCTAACCGATGCGCGCAATCGCGGGGGCTATCGGGGCTTTTCGAAGGGTTTCTGGAAGGTGATTTTTGGCGCATGCCAGGAGCCGGTGACGCTGTACTGCACGCTGGCGAAACGCGCCACGCTGTTGCCCAGCAACTTGTCGACCACGAACAACGCGCCGCCAATCGCCGGCGCTCCGACGATCAAAGCCGCCAACGGCAAGTTGTTGCTAAGCGGCAAGGTGACCAGCAGCTTGGCATTGACCTGGTCGTTGGCCATATCCAGGGTGCCATCCAGTTCCAGATTGCTCGACGGGCCGGTTAGGGTGATCGGCTGACGGGTGACGTACACCCCTTCACTACCAACCAGCAAGCCCTCGACCCGGTCATAGCTCAGGCCTTTGCCGAGCAGGTCGGAAAAGTCCAGACGCAATCGACGGCCGATCGAGTTGAAATTGAGCAGGCCAAACACCCGCAGCGCCTGGGCACTGCCTTCCACCTCGACAAACTGGCCCTTGCGCAGATTCGGGTCGAGGGTGCCGGAAAAACGCTTGAGGCTGATATAGGCCGGCGAGCCGGGCCAGCGCCCGTCGGCATCCAGACGAAAATCCCGGCTGGTGACGTTGGGCGCGAAATTCCAGGCCTTCAGCACGTCGGCCAGATTGCCGCCCTTGATCCGTCCCTTGTACCAACTGGTGGTCGCACCCGGTGTACCTTCCCAGCCACCGGCACCATTGAGCTGCATGCCCTTGAGGTTCAGGTCGAGATCGTTGAACGCCACGCCGCGCGGGTTCGGGCGAATCTTCAATGCCCAGGCACCGAGCAGGCTGTCGCCCTGCAAGACCTGGGCGATCTGGATATCCAGCGCCGGAATCTGCCGCGGATCCACCGCCGCCAGCGGATCCGGCCCTTCCGGCTCGGTATCGCTGGTTTTTGGCTTGGTCGCTGGCAGACGCACGCGCTCGAGATTGACCGCGATTGGTGCGACGCCGGAGTCTGGCACCACCACCCGGCCGGTGGCGACACTGCTGCCGAGGGTCACCGCCCAACTGGCATTGCCGCGGACCAATTGAATCTTGACGGCTTCCAGGGTACTGCCGAATCCCTGGAACTTACCGATGCTCAGGTCGGCGCCGCTCAACAATTGCTTGGCGTTGGCGTTCTGCCCGCTGGCATAGCGCTTGGTCAGTGTTTGCCAGGCGTCCCAATCCAGTTCACTGAGTTTGCCTTTGACGCGTAAGCCGCTGCCACCCGGCAAACTGGCGGTGCCGCCACCCAGCAGTAGCTCGCCGCGACCGGCATTCAACTGCCCAAGGGGAGCGGCCGCGGCCAGGCTGGCGAGCTGGCCATACTCCAGCCAGTAACGGCGCTCCGGTCCTTGCAGGGTCATGCGCCAGGTGGTGGCGCGCTCCTCATCGGCGGCTTTGCCGAAGGGCGGCGGCAGGTCGATGGCCAGGCCCTTGAGTGACGAATCGATGCGCAACTGGCTGTCGGCACCGTTCAAGGTGATATCGAGGCTGTATGGCAGGGTGCCCGACAGCGGCAGCGGCTGGCTGACTGCCAACCAGTCAGTGAGGCTTTGCAACGGCGCTTGGCCGGTGGCCTGGATACGCGTCACGCTGTGTCCGCGCGCCCCCCCGACGGTCGCCTTGGCACGCACCGGCCGGCCAAACACCAGGGCGCGGATATCCGGCGCACTGAGACCCCGCGCGGTATCGAAGCTGAACGCACCTTTCAGCTGGTTCAGTTCAATGGCCGGGTTAGCCAGCTTCAGTCGCGCATTCTCGGTAGCGAAATCCACCCGTACATCCGGCGCGGGTCCGTGGCTGAGCGGAATATCCAGCTTGAGTTTACCGGTCAGCGGTCCCTCGCCCTGCCAGCCGGCGAATATCTCGGCGGTACCGATTGGCGCGCCCTGGAGAATCTTCAGGGCGTCCTTCACGCTGCTTTGCAGGGCCCCGTCGATCAGCAGATGCGCCACCTGACCCGGCGCGGTATGCGGCACCTCGACGCTGACATCACTGATCCGGCTGTCGAGCAATTGCCCTTCAGCCACCTGCACGCGCACGCCGCTGTCTTCGATCAGCACATCGCCGCGCGCCCCGCGCAGCTCCGGCCAACCCGGCTGGAAAGCCAGTTCGGCATCGTGGGTGCGGAAGAACAGGCTGATGCTGTTCGCGGTCGCGTCGGCGCCCTTGTTCACCGAGCCCTGGTACTGGAAATAACCTTCATCGACCACCCCAGCGCGGATCGCGGTTTTCAACCAGTCGGCCAGCGCCGGGTTGAAACCCTGCGCCAGGGTCGGCAGATATTTCTCCGTATAGCGCGCATCGCCCTCGCGTAGGCCGACGCGTAGGTCCATGTAGTCCTCGGCAGCCGGGTCACGCAGCAGCCGCAGGAGCATGTCGCCGGCGATTTTGCCTTCATCACCCAGCAGACGCATGTACGGGCTGCGCAGGGTGAAGCCGGCATCATCCAGCTGCCAGCCCAGACGCGCGGTGGCCTGCCGATACTCCCAGGGCTTGGGAAACAGATGGTGTAGATGCAGACTGAAATTCTCGCTGACCATGCGCAACTCGCCTTGGCCGAGGTCACCGGCGATGCTGCCGCTGACATTTTGCACGCCGGGAATTTCTTCGTAGGCGTCGATACCGACTCTTTCGAGATTGCTCGCAAACTGCAGGCGCTGCGGTGTCGCAGCCTGTGGCCGATAGTCGAGTTGCACATTGCGCAGACTGCCGTGCGGGTTCAATCCGGCCAGATACGCTGCTGCCTTTTCCGGCAGTGGCGCCAGGGCCTTGATCACCGGCAACAGCGGCGCCAGGTCGAGTCGATCGGCACCCAGTTGCCAGTGCTCACCTTCCTCGCCATGGACGGCATATTGAGTCAGAGCGATCTGCGCCTCGCCCCAACGTGTCTCGCCGAAACTCATCGCCAAGGAGTTGAGCAGCAGCTGAAAGCCCTGTTCGTTGCGCTCGAAATAACCATTCAACGCCAGGTTCTGCACGGCCACCGGCTGGCGCTCGGCATAGCCGGCCACCAGCTCTGGCGCACGCAGCCGCAGCGCGCCGCGCTGTAGTTGGCCGGCAGAGGCGTTAAGCCAGAGTTGGCCTCCGGCCTGCAGTTGTTTGATTTTCCAGTCGTGCGTCAGGCTCGCCGGCAACCAGCGCGCCCAATCGCTTTGCGGCAGGCTCAGATACAGCTCGGCGCTGGATTCGCGCCAGGCCTTGGGATTGAGTTTGGTGCGCAGATTGAGGGCCACGGGCTGGCCATCCGGCAACGTCAGGCGGCCGTCGAGGCGCTGCCGCGAGCCGCTACGCAGGCTGAGATTGACGTAGGTGAAACTGATTGGCGCCGCGTTCAGCGGCTCGACGGTGAAGTGGCTGTCGATCAACGACAAGCGGCTGATCTGCCGTAATTGCGCGAGCCAGCGTTGTGGGTCCACCGGGACTTGATCGGCGCGCGCCGGCAACCCTTCCAGGGCCCAGCTGCCGTCGCCGTTCTGACGCAGATCGAGCTGCAGTCCTTCGACTTCCAGCGAATTGATGCGCGGCGTGCGCTCCAGCAGGCTAGCGAGCAGATCCGGCACCACGCGCACCTGATCGAGGCGCACCAGGCTATCGCCCTCGCCCACCTGCACGTCATGGGCATACAGAATCGGCGCAAAACCCCGCCAGCTGCCCTCGAGACTGCCGATGGTCAGTGGCAGACCCGTCGCCTCACGCGCCTTGGTTTCGATTTCGGCGCGATATTCGGCGACCCAAGGCACCAGCTGGCGGCCGAGGCTGACGTACAGCGCGGCAAGAATCAGCAACAACGCGCACAAGGCCAAGCCCCAGCGCAGCAAGGCACCGAACACGCCGGCCAGGCGTATCATTCAGCGACTGCCCGCGGCATGTTCAGAGCAGCACCACATCGTATTGCTCCTGGGAGTACATGCTTTCGACCTGAAACTTGATGGTGCGGCCGATGAACGCCTCGAGATCGGCGACGTTGCCCGACTCTTCATCCAGTAGGCGATCGACCACCTTCTGATTGGCCAGCACCCGATAGCCCTCGGCCTGATAGGCGCGCGCCTCGCGGAGAATCTCGCGAAAAATTTCGTAGCAGATGGTTTCCGGGGTCTTCAGCTTGCCGCGGCCCTGACAGCAGCTGCACGGCTCGCAAAGGATCTGCTCGAGGCTTTCACGGGTGCGCTTGCGGGTCATCTGCACCAGACCCAGCTCGGTGATGCCGATGATGTTGGTCTTCGCATGGTCGCGTTCGAGCTGCTTTTCCAGGGTGCGCAGCACCTGGCGCTGATGCTCCTCGTCTTCCATGTCGATGAAGTCGATGATGATGATCCCGCCGAGATTGCGCAGGCGTAGCTGGCGGGCAATGGCGGTGGCCGCCTCGAGATTGGTCTTGAAGATGGTTTCTTCGAGGGTGCGATGACCGACGAAGGCGCCGGTATTCACGTCAATGGTGGTCATCGCCTCGGCCGGGTCGATGATCAGGTAACCACCGGATTTCAGCGGCACCTTGCGGTCCAGCGCACGCTGGATCTCATCCTCGACCCCGTACAGATCGAAAATCGGTCGCTCGCCCGGGTAATGCTCGAGGCGGTTGGCCACTTCCGGCATCAGCTCGATGACGAACTGGGTGACCTTCTGGAACGTCTCGCGCGAATCGATGCGCAGTTTTTCCGTGCGCAGGCTGACCAGATCACGCAACGCCCGCAAGGCCAGGCTGAGGTCTTCATAGATCACCGAGGGGGTCGGCGCAGTCTTGATCTGCGTGGCGATCTGCTCCCACAGGCGACGCAGGTAGCGGATGTCGGCAAGGATTTCCTCGCTGCCGGCGCCATCGGCCGCAGTGCGCAGGATAAAGCCGCCGCTGTCCTGAATGCCTTCGATCGCCACGCAATCGGCGACCACCTGCTTGAGGCGTTCGCGCTCTTTTTCGTCTTCGATGCGCAGGGAAATCCCGACGTGGCTGGTGCGCGGCATGTACACCAGATAGCGCGAGGGGATCGACAGCTGCGTGGTCAGCCGTGCGCCTTTGCTGCCAATCGGGTCCTTGGTCACCTGGACGACCAAGCTTTGCCCTTCATGGACCAGGGCACTGATGGTTTCCGTGCCACTGCCTTCGCGGGTGGAAATCTCCGAGGCATGGATAAAGGCCGCGCGATCCAGACCGATATCAATGAACGCCGCCTGCATGCCCGGCAGCACGCGCACCACCTTGCCTTTATAGATGTTGCCGACGATGCCGCGGCGCTGGGTGCGCTCGACGTGCACCTCTTGCAGGACGCCGTTCTCAACCACTGCCACGCGCGATTCCATCGGCGTGATGTTGATCAGAATCTCTTCACTCATGCGGAATCCCTTTCTGCCAACATGGAATGCCGAATTCGGCCAGTAATTCCGCAGTCTCGCACAACGGCAGACCGACCACCGCCGAATAGCTGCCGTGCAAGGCGCTGACGAATACGGCCGCCAGCCCTTGAATACCATAGCTGCCCGCTTTGTCCTGCGGCTCGCCAGTGGCCCAATATTGCTCGATTTCGCTGGCGTTGAGAGAACGGAAATGGACCCGGCTACTGACCACGCGCGCCTCGCAGCGCTGCGCATCGATCAGCGCGACGGCGGTCAGCACCAGATGCTCACGGCCGGACAACGCCTGCAGCGTAGCCAGCGCCTCGGCACGGTCGCGCGGCTTACCGAGTATCTGTCCATCAAGCACCACTGCCGTATCGGCGCCGAGCACCACCGCGGCCGTGCTCGCCGGCACGCCTGCCAGACCGGCAGCCGCCTTGGCACGCGCCAGGCGCTCTACGTAGCTTTCGGGCGACTCACCCGGGCAGTGGCTCTCATCGATGTCGACGCTCAGCGCAACGAAGGGCACGCCAATCTGAGCCAGCAACTCGCGCCGGCGCGGCGACCCCGAGGCCAGATAAAGCATGGCCATGCGGACTTCTCCCTGTCGAACGATGGTGTGCGCCGCCGCAACGGCGGCGTATTCAATTGACGTTCAGGCGCTGATGGATACCACGCAGAATCGCCCCGACCCACGGCCAGAGTAGCGCGCTAACCAGCGCCGGCAGCACGAAGGACAAGGTCGGCGGACGATTACCGGTCAGCGCGTTCAGCCACAGTTGCACGAGCTGGGCGATGCCGAGCACGACCAGCAGCACCAAGCTTTGCTGCCACATGGGGAACATGCGCAGGCGTTGATGCAGGCTCAACACCAGGAAGGTGATCAAGGTCAGGATCAGCGCATTCTGGCCAAACAGGCTGCCGTACAACACATCCTCGGCCAAACCCAACAACCAGGCGGTGGTCATGCCCACCCGGTGCGGCAGATACAGCACCCAATAAATCAGGAACAGGGCGACCCACAACGGTCGGCCGATCTCCATGAAATGCGGCAGCGGCGAGACGCTGAGCAGCAAGGACAGCGCCAGGCTCAGCCAGATCACCCAACCATTACGAGGACCCTGGGTAGCCATCAGCGTGCTCCCTCGCGATTGCTCGGACTGGCCGGGGGCTGCGGGGCGGGTGCGGCGGCTGGGTGGAGCGCAGGAGTGGGTGACGCTGGAGGCGCAGACGACGCGGGAGCAGCCGGTGCCGGACTGACCGCACCCGCTGGCGTTGGCAGGCTCTGTGGCTGCTCGCCCTGCTGATCGGCTTTTTCCTGTGCTTTGGCAGAGTCGGTGGCGCGCTGCTCGGGAGTCCGCGCGTCGGTGAACACCAGCAACATATAACGGCTGCGATTCAGGGCGGCCGTCGGCACCGCCCGGACGATGGCGAATGGCTGGCCGGAATCGTGGATCACTTCCTTGACGGTGGCCACCGGATACCCGGATGGAAAACGCTGGCCCAGACCGGAGCTGACCAACAGATCGCCTTCCTTGATATCCGCGGTATCGGCGACGTGGCGCAACTCCAGGCGCTCGGGGTTGCCCGTGCCACTGGCGATGGCACGCAGACCGTTACGATTGACCTGCACCGGAATGCTGTGGGTGGTATCGGTGAGCAACAGCACCCGCGAGGTATAGGGCATGACTTCCACCACCTGGCCCATCAGGCCCCGTGCGTCGAGCACCGGCTGGCCGAGGAACACCCCGTCCTTGCTGCCCTTGTCGATCAGAATGCGATGGGTGAACGGGTTGGGATCGACGCCGATCAGCTCACCGACCAGGACTTTCTCGTCAACCAACGCCGCGGAATTGAGCAGTTCGCGCAACCGCACGTTCTGCTCGGTGAGCGCCGCGAGCTTCTGCAGGCGGCGCTGCATCAATAACCCTTCGGCCTTGAGCTTCTCGTTTTCGGCGAGCAGGTTGCTGCGGCTGCTGAATTGCTCGGTGACGCCATCCCAGGCGCGCACCGGCAAATTGGCCAGCCAGTAGAACGGCGTCAGCACCAGTCCCATCTGGCTACGTACCGGCTTGAGCAGATCGAGGCGCGCATCGACCACCATCAGTGCGGTCGACAACACGACCAGCACCAGCAGGCGCACACCCAGCGAAGGGCCTTTGGTGAACAGCGGCTTAATGGCCCGCTCCTTCTGCGCTGATGGGGAAATGCTGGCGCGTGTTCATACGCTGACGGCAACCGAAGCGAAACTGATGGACGGAGTGTAAACGCGACTACGACCGCGACTGTAGCCCGACAAACGACGGGCCCGCTAAAGCGAGCCCGCAACGCCTGGATCGGCGCACTGGAGAGCCTGTCAGCGTTATTCGCTGGAGAGCAGATCCATGGTGTGACGGTCCATCATTTCCAGCGCCTTGCCACCGCCGCGCGCCACGCAGGTCAGCGGGTCTTCGGCGACAATCACCGGCAGACCAGTTTCCTGGGCCAGCAGCTTGTCCAGATCACGCAACAGCGCGCCGCCACCGGTCAGCACCAGGCCGCGCTCGGCGATGTCCGAAGCCAGCTCCGGCGGCGATTGCTCGAGGGCGCTCTTGACCGCCTGAACGATGGTCGCCAGGGATTCCTGCAGCGCTTCGAGCACTTCGTTGGAGTTGAGGGTGAAGCTGCGCGGCACGCCCTCGGCCAGATTACGGCCACGCACGTCGACCTCGCGGATTTCGCCGCCCGGATAGGCGGTGCCGATTTCCTGCTTGATGCGCTCGGCGGTGGATTCGCCGATCAGGCTGCCGTAGTTGCGGCGCACGTAAGTGATGATCGCTTCATCGAAACGGTCGCCACCAACCCGGACGGACTCGGCGTAAACCACACCGTTCAGGGAAATCAGGGCGATTTCCGTGGTGCCGCCGCCGATGTCGACAACCATCGAGCCGCGCGCCTCCTCAACCGGCAGACCGGCGCCGATGGCCGCGGCCATCGGCTCTTCAATCAGGAATACTTCGCGAGCACCGGCACCCAGCGCCGACTCACGGATGGCACGGCGTTCAACCTGGGTCGATTTGCACGGCACGCAGATCAACACGCGCGGCGACGGCTGCAGGAAGCTGTTCTCATGCACTTTGTTGATGAAGTACTGGAGCATTTTTTCGCAGACGCTGAAGTCGGCGATCACGCCGTCCTTCATCGGGCGGATGGCGGCGATGTTGCCCGGGGTGCGGCCAAGCATGCGTTTGGCTTCGGTGCCGACGGCGACCACGCTCTTCTGGTTGCCATGAGTACGGATGGCGACGACCGACGGCTCGTTGAGAACGATGCCGCGCTCACGCACATAAATCAGGGTGTTGGCAGTGCCCAAGTCGATGGAGAGATCACTGGAAAACATGCCACGCAATTTTTTTAACATGGAAAAACCCTAGGGAGTGCGCGGATGAAAATACGCAGGGAAAAAAGTGCGGCAAACTCTAACAACCACGGGCCTTTTGGGCAACCCGCGCGCTGTGCTAAATTGGCTGTTTTTCCGGGCCTTAGCGCCCACATTTGCAGCATGCCTGCACCGACTACGGGTTATACCCGCCACTGGCTTGCCCAAGGTCAGCCGTTTGCCTTCCGCTGGAGAATCCGATGGCGCTTGAACGCTCCGAAGTGGAAAAAATCGCTCATCTGGCCCGATTGGGTCTGAACGAGGCGGAAATTCCACGCACCACCGAAACCCTCAACAACATCCTCGGTTTGGTCGACCAGATGCAAGCGGTGAATACCGATGGCATCGAGCCACTGGCCCACCCGCTGGAGGCGACCCAGCGCCTGCGCGCCGATCAGGTCACCGAACGCAATCAGCGCGACGCCTACCAGGCCATCGCCCCGGCCGTGGAAGACGGCTTGTACCTTGTGCCGAAAGTCATCGAATAAAGGAAAGGGTTCCCCATGCATCATTTGACCCTGGCCGAGATCGCCCGTGGCCTCGCCGCCAAACAATTCTCCGCCGAAGAGCTGGCCCGCACCTTCCTGGCGCGCATCGCCGAGCTGGATCCGCAGCTGAACAGCTTCATCAGCACCACCGAAGAGCTGGCCTTGCGACAGGCCAAGGCCGCCGACGCTCGCCGCGCCGCGGGCGAAACCGGCGCCCTGCTCGGCGCACCACTGGCGCACAAGGATCTGTTCTGCACCCAAGGCATCCGCACCAGCTGTGGCTCGAAGATTCTCGACAACTTCCGCGCGCCGTATGACGCCACGGTGGTCGACAAACTCGCCGCCGCCGGCACCGTGACCCTCGGCAAGCTGAACATGGACGAGTTCGCCATGGGCTCGTCGAACGAGTCCAGCTACTACGGCGCGGTGAAGAACCCCTGGGATCTCGAGCGCGTGCCCGGCGGCTCCTCCGGCGGTTCGGCCGCTGCGGTGGCCGCGCGCCTACTGCCGGCCGCCACCGGTACCGACACCGGCGGCTCGATCCGCCAACCGGCCGCGTTCACCAACCTCACCGGGATCAAGCCGACCTACGGTCGCGTATCACGCTGGGGCATGATCGCCTACGCCTCGAGTCTCGACCAAGGCGGCCCGATGGCCCGCAGCGCGGAAGACTGCGCACTGCTGCTGGCCAGCATGGCCGGTTTCGATCCGAAGGATTCGACCAGCGTCGATCAGCCAGTAGACGACTATCTGGCGGCTCTGGCTCAGCCATTGGCTGGCCTGCGCATCGGCTTGCCGAAGGAGTACTTCAGCGCCGGTCTCGACAGCCGCATCGCCGCCAAGGTCCTGGCGGTCGTCGAAGAGCTGAAGAAGCTCGGCGCCACGGTCAAGGACATCAGCCTGCCAAATACCCAGCACGCGATTCCCGCCTATTACGTGATCGCGCCGGCCGAGGCCAGCTCCAACCTGTCACGTTTCGACGGGGTGCGCTTCGGCTACCGCTGCGAGAACCCGAGCAATCTCGAAGACCTGTACAAACGCTCGCGCGGCGAAGGCTTCGGTGCTGAGGTGAAGCGGCGCATCATGGTCGGCACCTACGCGCTGTCGGCCGGTTACTACGACGCCTATTACCTGAAGGCGCAGAAGATTCGCCGGCTGATCAAGAACGACTTCGTCGCCGCGTTTAACGAGGTCGATGTGATTCTCGGCCCAACCACGCCGAACCTGGCGTGGAAACTCGGCGAAAAGAACAACGACCCGGTCGCTCAGTACCTGGAAGACATCTACACCATCACCGCCAACCTCGCCGGCATCCCTGGCCTGTCGATGCCGGCCGGTTTCGTCGATGGTCTGCCGGTTGGCGTGCAGTTGCTCGCCCCGTACTTCCAGGAAGGTCGCCTGCTGAATGTCGCCCATCAGTACCAACAGGTGACTGACTGGCACCAACAGGCTCCAACGGGTTTCTGAGACATACCCTCCCCTCTCCCATTAATGGAAGAGGGGCCGGGGGACAGGGTGCGACTAAAACCACCCTATCCCCAACCCTCTCCCGCCGGCGGGAGAGGGGGCAGACCGCAACACATTTGAGGGACATTCAAGATGCAATGGGAAACCGTGATCGGGCTGGAAATCCACGCACAGCTCAGCACCCAATCGAAGATCTTCTCCGCCAGCGCCACCACCTTCGGCGCCGAGCCCAACACCCACGCCAGCCTGGTTGACCTGGGCATGCCCGGCACGCTGCCGGTGCTCAACGCCGAAGCGGTGCGCATGGCCTGCAAGTTCGGCCTGGCGATCGATGCCGAAATCGCCGACAAGAACGTGTTTGCGCGCAAAAACTACTTCTATCCGGACCTGCCCAAGGGCTACCAGACCAGCCAGATGGATCACCCCATCGTCGGCAAGGGCTTCCTCGACATCACCCTGGAAGATGGCACGACCAGGCGCATCGGCATCACCCGTGCGCACTTGGAGGAAGACGCCGGCAAGAGCCTGCACGAAGACTTCCACGGCATGAGCGGCATCGACCTGAACCGTGCCGGCACGCCATTGCTGGAGATCGTTTCCGAGCCGGAAATGCGCAGCGCCAAAGAAGCCGTGGCCTATGCCAAGGCGATCCACGCCCTGGTGCGCTACCTCGGCATCTGCGACGGCAACATGGCCGAAGGCTCGCTGCGCTGCGACTGCAACGTCTCCGTTCGCCCGAAAGGCCAGGCGGAGTTCGGCACCCGCCGTGAGATCAAGAACGTCAACTCGTTCAAGTTCATCGAACGCGCAATCAACACGGAAATCGCCTGGCAGATCGACGAGCTGGAATCCGGCCGCAAGATCGTCCAGGAGACCGTGCTGTATGACGTGGCGGCCAACGAAACGCGCTCCATGCGTAGCAAGGAGGAAGCCAACGACTACCGCTACTTCCCCTGCCCGGATCTGCTGCCAGTGGTGATCGAGCAGAGCTTCCTCGACGAAGTGCGCGCCACCCTGCCGGAACTGCCGGTGCAAAAACGCGAGCGCTTCGAGGCGCAGTTCGGTCTGTCCGCCTACGACGCCAGCGTGCTCGCCGCCAGCCGCGAGCTGGCCGACTATTTCGAAGTGGTGCAGCAGACCTGTGGCGACGCCAAGCTGGCCGCTAACTGGGTGATGGGCGAGCTGTCCAGCCTGCTCAACAAGGACAACCTGGAGATCGAACAGTCGCCGGTTTCCGCCGCGCAGCTGGGCGGGATGATCCTGCGCATCAAGGACAACACCATCTCCGGCAAGATCGCCAAGATGGTCTTCGAGGCGCTGGCCGCCGGTGAAGGTGCGACCGCTGACGAAGTCATCGAGAAGAAAGGCCTCAAGCAGGTCACTGACAGTGGTGCCATCGAAAGCATGCTCGACGAAGTGCTGGCAGCCAATGCCGAGCAGGTCGAACAGTACCGCGCCAGCGACGAGGCCAAACGCGGCAAGATGTTCGGCTTCTTCGTCGGCCAGGCGATGAAGGCCTCGAAAGGCAAGGCCAACCCCGGCCAAGTGAACGAACTGCTGAAGAAGAAGCTCGAAGGCTGAGTTGCTCACCCTAAACAACGCCGGGCTAGCCCGGCGTTGTTCTATCCGGAGACCTTCCGCAATGCCACGCCTGCTCTGCCTCGTTGCCTGTGCCGTACTGCTGGCCGGCTGCTCCACCAACCCCTTCGGTACGGACTCGTCCTCACTTGGTGACTACCGCGCCGAAGGCAAGGCCTCCTATTACGGCAAGCGCCATCACGGAAAGAAGACCGCCAGCGGCGAACGCTTCAACCAGAACGCGCTGACCGCTGCCCATCGCAGCCTGCCGTTCGGCACGCGGGTACAGGTGACCAACCTGAACAACGACAAGACGGTGGTGGTGCGCATCAACGACCGCGGCCCCTACGCGCGCGGACGCATCATCGACGTCTCGCGCCAGGCCGCCGAACAACTCGGCATGCTGCGTGCCG
This sequence comes from Pseudomonas sp. LS44, assembly GCF_024730785.1. Lineage (NCBI taxonomy): Bacteria > Pseudomonadati > Pseudomonadota > Gammaproteobacteria > Pseudomonadales > Pseudomonadaceae > Pseudomonas > Pseudomonas sp. LS44. The sequence goes on along the minus strand of NZ_CP102830.1, from coordinate 876,105 downwards.
GCGTGGTGCCGGTGCGCGTGCAAAGCCTCGATTAAGTCAGGACCACGGAGAGCAAGATGAGCGAACAAGCGAAAGCCGGCGAACAAGTGCGCCGCCAAGTCATGGGCGACGCCTTCGTCGACCGCGCGCTAAACAACGCCACTGATTTCAGCCAGCCGCTGCAGGAGTTCGTCAACGAACACGCCTGGGGCGGCGTGTGGACCCGCGAGGGACTGGATCGCAAGACCCGCAGCCTGATCACCCTGGCCGCACTGACCGCACTGAAATGCCCGCAGGAGCTGAAAGGCCACGTGCGCGGCGCGCTGAACAACGGCTGCACGGTCGAGGAAATCCGCGAAGCGCTACTGCATTGCGCGGTGTATGCCGGCGTGCCGGCGGCCATCGATGCGTTCCGCGCGGCGCAGGAAGTGATCGACGAGCACCAGCGTCCGGCCTAGGTCGACACCGCGCAGCCTACTCCGTTCAGATCCATCCACCCCACTGCAACACGAACAAGCCGATGTTGGTGGACACCGCCGCGACCAGAGTAGTGATCACGATAATCGCCGCGGCCAGTTCCGCATTGCCTCCGGCCGCTCGCGCCATCACATAGCTCGCTGCGGCCGTCGGGCTGGCGAAATAGAGAAACAGGATGCCCAGTTCGGCGCCGCGGAAACCCCAGGCGAATGCTCCCGCGGTAGCGAGGATGGGCAACCAGACCATCTTCATCAGGCTCGCCCCCAGCGCCAGGCCGCTGGTGGCACGTAGCGAGGCCAGCGACAGCGTGCCGCCGATGCAGATCAGCGCCAACGGCAAGGTCAACTGCGCCAGATATTGCCCGGACGTACTCAGCCAGTCGGGCAAGCGCACTTGCCAGTAGGCGAATGGCATTGCCGTGAGCACACCGATGATCAACGGATTGCGCAGGATGCTCTTTAGCAGGCTCCACGGATCGGCCTTGCCGGCCGGGTTGTAGAACTGCAGCACGATCACTGCCAGGCTGTTGTAGCTGAGGATCACCACGCCGCTGAGCACGCCGCCCAGTGATAGCCCGTAATCGCCATACAGGCTGGCGGCCAAGGCCAGACCGATGATGCCGTTGTTGCCTCGGAACGCGCCCTGCACATATACGCCGCGCTCGGCTCGCGGCACCCGCCAGGCCGCCCAGCCCCAGACGAGCAGAAAACCCAGCAACGTGGCGAGGACGAAATAGCCGATCAGCGCCGGTTGCAGCGCGGTATTCAGGTCGGCATGCAGGATGGCGAGAAACAGCATCACCGGCATGGTGACGTTGAACACCAGGGCGGTGGCGGTGTTGATGAAGGCGCTGTCGATCTGCCCTAGGCGCTTGAGCAGCACGCCGAGAAACAGCATGGCGAAAACCGGCGCGGTGACGGCCAGGGTCTGCAGGAAAATCGCGAGCATGCGCTGAGCCGGAACGACAGAAAGGGCGGCGATGATAGCAGCCCACCGGGCCGCCCGAGCCTAGACGATCGGCGCAGTGCGGCGCGGGAAGACGGCCCAGCGCCCGGTCAGCGGCGCACTGGGCGCTTCTGCAACTTGCGCTGCAGGGTGCGCCGGTGCATGCCCAGGGCGCGGGCGGTGGCGGAGATATTGCCATCGTGCTCGGCCAACACGCGCTGGATGTGCTCCCACTGCAGGCGATCCACCGACATCGGATTTTCCGGCACCAGGCTGTCGAGGTCGGCATGCTCGGAGACCAGCGCGGTGAGCACGTCGTCGGCATCCGCCGGCTTGCACAGGTAGTTCGCCGCGCCGCGTTTGATCGCCTCCACGGCGGTGGCGATGCTCGAATAGCCGGTGAGGATCACCACGCGCATTTCCGGGTCGAGGACCAGCAACTTGGGCAGCAGCACCAGGCCGGAATCACCGTCCATTTTCAGATCGAGCACCGCGTAATCAGGCACGTCCTGTTCGGCAATGGCCAGACCTTCTTCGGCGGAACCGGCGATCGACACGCGCAAGCCGCGGCTGGTCATGGCGCGGGCCATCACCCGGGTAAACGTGGCGTCATCGTCGACCAGCAGCAGATGCGGCTGCTCTTCACCGTCGGGCAAACTGCTCTCGTCAATCATGCGGCTCTCCTCAAGGCAGGCGGGGCAGGCGGAGTTCGGTCAGCGTACCGCCCTCCTCATTGTTATAGAGTTTTACCGATCCACCGGCGCGGGTCACGCTGGCCTGGCTGAGGAACAAACCGAGGCCAAAACCCTTGCCGCCTTTGGTGGTGATGAACGGCTTGCCGATCTGCTCGGCAATCGCCAGCGGCACACCGGCGCCATGATCGCGAATGCTCAGCACCAGCTCCGCGGCATCCCAGTCCAGGCGGATGTCGAGTTTGTCCGGGCAGGCATCCGCGGCATTGTTGAGCAGATTGAGCAGCGCCTGGGTGAGATCCGCCGGCGGTAGCAGCCGCGGCACCGCCCCACTGCCCAGACATTGATAGCGATAGGTGGCTTCCGGGCGCATCAGGTGCCAGCGATTCAGGGTGCTTTCCAGCCAGGCCACGGCGCTTTGCTCAACCACCGCCTGACGCCGATCCGCCTCGGCGGCGCGCACCAGATGCTGCAGGCTTTCCTTACACAGTTTGACCTGTTCCTGCAGCACGCCCAAGTCTTCCTGCAACAGGGGATCGGCATGCTCGCGGCGCAGTTCCTTGATCAGCACACTCATGGTCGCCAGCGGCGTGCCCAGTTCATGCGCGGCGCCGGCTGCCTGGGTGGCGACGGCAAGTAGCTGCTGGTCGCGCAGGTTTTCCTCGCGGCGCTGGGCCCGCGACTCCTCCTGGCGGCGCAGTTCTTCGGCCATCTTCGCGGCGAAGAAGGTGATCAGCGCCGCGGCCATCGCGAAGCTCAGCCACATGCCGTAGATCAACAGCTTCTCGCGCTCGATCAGCTGCATCTCCAGCGGGTGGTAGAACACCAGCAGCAGGGTGTAGCTGGCCAGGGCCAGGCCGGAAAGCAACACCGAGTAGAACCACGGCAGGGTCGCCGCGGCAATGGTCAGCGGCACCAGGTAATAGGAGACGAAGGGGTTGGTCGAGCCGCCCGAGTAATACAGCAGCACGCTGTGGATGATCAGGTCGCAAGCCAGTTGCACTGCGTATTCCAGCTCAGTGACCGGCCATGGACCGCGCAGCCGTAGGGCGGTCAGCCCGCAGAGCACGGCCGAGACGCCGAGCGTGATGCTCAGCGCCAGCCACGGCAGCTCGAGGAAACCCGACAGATAGGCGAAGCCCACCGAGCCTGCCTGAGCAGCCAGGACCAGGATGCGGATCAGGGTCAGGCGCCACAAGTTCTGGTGACTGGCGGACAACAGCTGCGCGGGTTCGAGCATAGGGTCTCCGAATTGACGGGCGAGTATAACCAAGGCATCCACACGCCTGCCCGGCTGCGGCAAAGCGCCGCAGCCGGGTAGCCCCAGCCATCTCCCAAGAGAGCGTTACGTAGGATGGGTATCGCTGCGCTCAATCCATCCTACAAAGCTGGCCTGTGGATCGCATCGCCGGTTTCCCCTCTCCCGCAAACGGAGAGGGGAAGAAAAGCGCGACCGAGCAGCCGTCAGAAAAAACTGAACCACGGTTAACCCGAATCACCCCAAGGTTGCGTCTAAGCTCGTGTAGTTCCCATACAGGAGTTCGTTATGCCCACTCTCACTCGCCTGACTGCCGCTTTGGCACTCTGCGCCGCCACCCTCGCCAGCCTGCCGTTGCACGCCGAAGAGGCCCGTTACAATCAAATCGCCCTGCGCGCCGAGGTCAGCCAGGACGTCGCCCACGACCTGATGCACGTCACGCTCTATAGCGAAGGGCAGGACAGCGATCCGGCCAAGCTCGCCGCCAGCATCACGCAAAGCCTCAATAAGGCCCTCGACACAGCGCGCCAGGACAAGAAAGTCACGGTCACCCTCGGCAGCCGCAACAGCTATCCGATCTACGACAAGGATGGCCAGCAGATCACCGGCTGGCGCGAGCGCGCCGAACTGCGACTGGAAAGCGCCGACTTCGCCGTGCTGTCGACGCTCACCAGCAAGCTGCTCGGCGATCTGAAAATGGCGGCAATGACCTTCGCCATCTCCAAACCGAGCCGCAAGAAAAGCGAAGATGAATTGCTCAAGCAAGCCGTCGACGCCTTCAAGGAGCGCGCCCAGTTGGCCACCGCGGCCCTCGGCGGCAAGGGCTACAAGCTGGTCAGCCTGAACCTCAACAGCTCCGGCTTCCGGCCGATGATGATGCAACGCATGGACGCCGCGCCGGCCGCCATGTCGATGAGCAAAGCCGCCCCACAGCAAATCGAAGCCGGCACCAGCGAAGTCACGGTCAACGCCGACGGCGTGATCGAAGTGCAGCTGCCCTGATTCTACGCCCCGCCCTCATCCTGGTACGTAGTCCGTAGGATGGCTCGGGCCGCGTGGGTCGAGGAGCGTAGCGACGATACCCATCGAACATGGCCGATGGGTATCGCTGCGCTCAATCTGCGCGACCAGCCCCATCCTACGGCTCGTCACCAGGAATCGGCATTGCCTAACGGCGGCGGCGCACCTAGGCTGGCCGCAGCCCTTCCTGGATTGGATGAACCGCATGCCGCATTGCTCGCGCCGCCTTTTCGTCCTGCTGGCCAGCCTGTTGTTCGCCCTGCCCGCGCTGGCCGCCAATGACGCCTTGGTGGTCTGCACCGAAGCCAGTCCGGAAGGCTTCGATATCGTCCAGTACACCGCCGCGACCACGGCCGATGCCTCGGCGGAAACGCTGTTCGATCGCCTCGTGCAATTCGCCCCCGGCACCACGCGGATCGTCCCGGCGCTGGCGGAAAGCTGGGAAATTTCCGCCGATGGACTGAGCTACACCTTCCAACTCCGCGACCACGTGCAGTTCCATCGCACGCCCTGGTTCACCCCCAGCCGCAGCTTCAGCGCCGCCGACGTGCAGTGGAGTTTCCAGCGCCAGCTCGACCCGCGCCACCCCTGGCATGCGCTCAGCGCGCGCGGCTTTCCCTACGCCGAGTCGATGGCCCTTGGCGAGCTGATCGAGCGCATCGAGACGCTCGATGCGCGCCACGTACGCTTCGTCCTCAAGCATCCCGAAGCACCATTCCTGGCTAATTTGGCGATGGGTTTCGCCTCGATCTATTCCGCCGAATACGCCGACCAGTTGCTCAAGACCGGTCAACCCGACCGCCTCAACAGCCAGCCCATTGGTACCGGCCCGTTCGTCTTCGAGCGCTACGCCAAGGACGCGCAAATCCGCTACCGCGCCAATCCGGACTACTGGGCCGGCAAGCCGGCGATCGAGCGCTTGCTGTTCGCCATCACCCCCGATCCGAACGTGCGCGTGCAGCAGATCAAGGCCGGCGCCTGTCAGGTCGCGCTGTATCCGAAACCCACCGATGTACCGGCGCTGCGCGAGCAGACGCAGCTGCGCCTCGGCGAGCAGGACGCGCTGATGGTCGCCTACGTCGCCCTCAACACCCGCCATCCGCCGCTCGACGATGTGCGCGTGCGTCAGGCGATCAACCTGGCGTTCGACAAGCAGGCCTACCTGCGCGCCCAATACGGCGAGGGTGCCAGCCCGGCGGTGAATCCGTTCCCGCCCAGCCTGCTTGGCTACAACCCGGACATCGCCGACTGGCCGCACGATCCCGCGCGCGCGCGCGAGCTGCTCAAGGCCGCCGGGATTGCCGAGGGTCTCAAGCTGTCGATCTGGACCCGTCCGGGCGGCGGGCCGACCAATCCCAACCCCGGCATCGGCGCGCAGATGCTGCAGGCCGACCTCGCCGCCATCGGCATCCAGGCGGACGTGCGCGTCTACGAGTGGGGCGAGCTGATCAAGCGGGCCAAGCGCGGCGAGCATGATCTGGTGTTCATGGGCTGGGTCGGCGACAACGGTGACCCGGACAACTTCCTCACCCCCAACCTGTCCTGCGCCGCCGCGGCATCCGGGGAAAACCAGGCCGGCTGGTGCGATCCGCATTTCGACGCGCTGATTCGCCAGGCCCGGCAGAGCCGCGCACAGACCGAGCGCGCCGCGCTGTACCGCGAGGCGCTGACGATCTTCCATGAGCAGGCACCGTGGATTCCGCTGGCCCATCCGAAGCTGTTCAACCTGTTCAGCACGCGGGTCGAAGGCTTCCAGATGAGCCCGCTGGGTTCGAACAATTTCGCCAGAGTGCGGCTGAAACAGGAATAATCACCTGCACAACGCAGACGCGGCCCATGTCGCCGCGCCGCCAAGCCACCTGATACCGAGTACCGCCGCCTGATGCTGTCGTTTATCGCCCGCCGCCTGGGGTTGCTGATCCCGACCTTTTTCGGTGTGACCCTGCTGACCTTCGCGCTGATCCGCCTGATCCCCGGCGATCCGGTGGAAGTGATGATGGGCGAGCGCCGCCTCGACCCGCAGGCGCATGCCGAAGCCATGCAGCGCCTGGGCCTGGATAAGCCGCTGGTGATGCAATACCTGGATTACATCGGCCAACTCGCGCAGGGTGACCTGGGCCGCTCGTTTCGCTCCGGCGAAAACGTCTGGCAGGAATTTCTCGCCCTGTTTCCCGCGACCCTCGAACTGGCCATCGCCGCCCTGCTGTTCGCCGGCTGCCTGGGTCTGCTCGCGGGCGTGGTCGCCGCCCTGAAACGCGGTTCCTGGTTCGATCACGGCGTGATGGGCCTGGCGCTGACCGGCTATTCGATGCCGATTTTCTGGTGGGGTTTGATGCTGCAGATCGTTGTGTCCGTCGGGCTCGGCTGGACGCCGGTGTCCGGGCGCATCGACATGCTCTACGATATCGAACCGCGCAGCGGCTTCATGCTGATCGACAGCCTGCTCAGCGATGAGCCCGGCGCCTTTCTCGATGCCCTGCGCCACTTGATCCTGCCGGCCATCGTGCTCGGTACCATTCCGCTGGCGGTGATCGCGCGGATGACCCGCTCGGCGATGCTCGAAGTGCTCGGCGAGGACTACATCCGCACCGCCCGTGCCAAGGGCCTGTCGCCGGCACGAGTGGTGTTCGTGCATGGCCTGCGCAATGCGCTGATTCCGGTGCTCACAGTGTTCGGCCTGCAGGTCGGCGCGCTGCTCTCCGGCGCGGTGCTGACCGAAACCATTTTCTCCTGGCCAGGGATCGGCAAATGGCTGATCGAGGCGATCAGCGCCCGCGATTATCCGGTGGTGCAGAACGGCATCCTGCTGATCGCCTGCCTGGTGATCCTGGTCAACTTCGTGGTCGACATGCTCTACGGTCTGGCCAACCCACGGATCAGGCACGCCCGATGAACAGCCCAAAACGCACCCGATTTTGTAGGGGCGAATTCATTCGCGATGCTGCTTACACCGAGTCGGTCCTTATCGCGGATGAATCCGCTCCTACACCCCATCGAATCGCCTGCTGCCAACGCTCGGAACAGCCACCGCGTAGGAGCGAATTCATTCGCGATCCTCGCCATTGCCTGCCAACGCTGATCGCGAATGAATTCGCTCCTACAAGGCTCTCGCGATGATTAGTAGCGCGCCGCCGCTGGCCTATCCCTCACCGCTGCGCGAGTTCTGGCAGGGCTTTGCGCATAACAAGGGCGCGCTCGCTGGGTTGCTGTTCATGCTGCTGGTGGTGGCCTGCGCGCTGTTCGCCCCCTGGCTCGCGCCGCACGATCCCGGCGAGCAGTTTCGCGACTTCATGCTCAGCCCGCCGGCTTGGCTGGAGGGCGGCAGCTGGCGCTTCCCGCTAGGCACCGACGAGCTGGGCCGCGACCTGCTCTCGCGGCTGATCCACGGTGCGCGCCTGTCACTGCTGATCGGCCTGGCTTCGGTGTTGCTATCGCTGTTTCCCGGCGTGTTGCTGGGTCTGGTCGCGGGCTTTTTCCCGCGTCACCTGGGCCCGGCGATCATGCGCCTGATGGACATCATGCTGGCCCTGCCGGCCTTGCTGCTGGCCGTGGCCATCGTCGCCATCCTCGGCCCCGGCCTGCGCAATACGGTGATCGCCATCGCCATCGTCTCGCTGCCCTCCTACGTGCGCCTGACCCGCGCCGCGGTGCTCGGCGAACTGAACCGCGACTACGTGACCGCCGCGCGCCTGGCCGGTGCCGGCACGTTGCGCCTGATGTTCGTCAGCGTGCTGCCCAACTGTCTGGCGCCGCTGATCGTGCAGGCCACCCTGAGTTTTTCCGCGGCGATTCTGGATGCCGCGGCCCTGGGCTTTCTCGGCTTGGGCGTGCAGCCGCCGACCCCTGAGTGGGGCACCATGCTGGCCTCGGCCCGCGACTACATCGAGCGTGCCTGGTGGGTGGTGACCCTGCCGGGGCTGACCATTCTGCTCAGCGTATTGGCGATCAACCTGGTCGGCGACGGCCTGCGCGATGCGCTCGACCCGAAGCTGAAGAACGCCCAATGAGGTGCCAGATGAACAGTCGAGTAGCCCGGATGCAATCCGGGGGAACCCGGTCCCAAAGTCCCGGATTGCATCCGGGCTACCTCCCCTCTCCCGCCTTTCTTTCTATGGAGAGGGGGAGAGGGGCCGGGGGAGAGGGCAAACCGGCGCCTGAGTCGTCAGCCGCCCTCTCCCCAACCCTCTCCCATGAATGGGCGAGGGGGCAGTCCGTGCACAAGAGAACACCCTGATGAGCCTGCTCGACATCCAAAACCTCAGCGTGCGCTTTGGCGGCGCCGAGGCGGTGCCGGTGGTCGACGGCCTCGACCTGAGCGTCGACAACGGCGAGGTGCTGGCGATCGTCGGCGAGTCCGGTTCTGGCAAGTCAGTGACCATGCTGGCGCTGCTCGGCCTGATCGATCCGCCTGGCCGGGTGAGCGCCGACGCCCTGCACTTCGCCGGACACGACATGCTCAGCCTCAAGGGCCGCCAGCGCCGGCGCATCGTCGGCAAAGACCTGGCGATGATCTTTCAAGACCCGATGAGCGCGCTCAATCCCAGCTACACGGTCGGCTTCCAGATCGAAGAAGTCCTGCGCCAGCACCTCGGCCTGCGCGGTCGCGCCGCTCGCCAGCGCGCTCTCGAACTGCTCGAACGGGTGGAAATCCCCGCCGCCGCCAGCCGCCTGGACGCTTACCCGCATCAGCTCTCCGGCGGCATGAGCCAGCGTGTGGCGATTGCCATGGCGATTGCCGGCGAGCCGAAACTGCTGATCGCCGACGAGCCGACCACCGCGCTGGATGTAACCATCCAGGCGCAGATCATGGAGCTGCTGCTCGGCCTGCAACGCGACCAGGGCATGGCCTTGGTGCTCATCAGCCATGACCTCGCGGTGGTCGCCGAAACCGCGCAGCGGGTCTGCGTGATGTATGCCGGTCAGGCCGTGGAAATTGGCAGCCTGCCGCGCCTGTTCGCCGCGCCCAGCCATCCGTACACCGAGGCGCTGCTCAAGGCGATTCCCGAACACAACCTCGGCGCCCACCGGCTGGCCACCCTGCCCGGCATCGTCCCGGGCCGTTATGACCGCCCGCACGGTTGCCTGCTGGCGCCGCGCTGTCCGTACGTGCAGGCCAATTGTCATGCGCAGCGACCGGGCCTGGACGCCCATGCGCATGGTGCGGTGCGCTGCTTCTATCCGCTCAATCTGGGTAAGGCGCACGATGAGTGAGCGCGAGATAGTCCTTAGCGCCCGCGAGTTGACCCGCTATTACAGCGTGTCGCGCGGCCTGTTCCGCGCTCCCGCGCAGGTGCGCGCGCTAAATGGCGTGTCGTTCGAGTTGCAGGCCGGCCAGACGCTGGCGGTGGTCGGCGAGTCGGGCTGCGGCAAGTCGACCCTGGCGCGTGCCCTGACGCTGATCGAGGAACCGAGTTCGGGCTCGTTGCAGCTCGCCGGCCAGGAAGTCAGCGGTGCCGACAAGGCGACCCGCAAGCAACTGCGCCGCGACGTGCAGATGGTCTTCCAGAACCCTTACGCCTCGCTCAATCCGCGTCAGAAGATCGGCGACCAACTGGCCGAGCCGCTGCTGATCAACACACCATTGACGCGCAGCGAACGCCGCGAGCAGGTGCAGGCGATGATGCAGCAGGTCGGCCTGCGCGCCGAGCACTACCAGCGCTATCCGCACATGTTTTCCGGCGGCCAGCGCCAACGCATCGCCCTGGCCCGGGCGATGATGTTGCATCCCAAGGTGCTGGTCGCCGACGAGCCGACCTCGGCGCTCGACGTGTCGATCCAGGCGCAGGTGCTCAACCTGTTCATGGATCTGCAGGAACAGTTCGGCACCGCCTACGTGTTCATTTCCCACAACCTGGCGGTGGTCCGGCATATCGCCGATGACGTGCTGGTGATGTATCTCGGCCGCGCCGTGGAGATGGGGCCCAGCGCGCTGATCTACAGCCGCCCGCTGCACCCGTACACCCAGGCGCTACTGGCGGCGACCCCGAGCATTCAACAGCAGCCGCACAAGGCGCCGCTGAAGCTCACCGGCGAACTGCCCAATCCACTCGCGCCGCCCTCCGGTTGCGCCTTCCATACCCGCTGCCCCTATGCGACCGAGCGCTGCCGAGCCGAGGTGCCGGCGCTGCGCCTGCTCGATGCGCGCCAGGTGGCCTGTCATTACGCGGAACAGATCAACGTCTGAGAGCGATCCTAAGCAGCTCAAGCGGCGTCGGCCTGCAGCTCGTAAACTGCAGCTCTTCGTCTGTTTTTGGGCCATGTACCGATTACATGTTGCGCAGCGCTTTTGTAGGCCGGGTTAGCCGCGAAGCGGCGTAACCCGCCAGCGCCGCCGCCCTGGACACATGCGTCCGGCCTGCTCGGTGGGTTACGCCTACGGCTAACCCACCCTACGAATCTGATCTGATCAGGCGGCGTCGAGCATGGCCCGCAAGCGGCGCAACACGGCCAGCGATTCGGGATTGTCGCCATGCACGCAGAGGCTGTCGGCCTGCAGCTGCACAGGCTTGCCATCCAGATCGGCGAACGGTTCGCCGCGCGCGATGCTCAGCGCCTGGCTGAGTATCCGCTCCGCTTGCGCATGCACCGCACCGGCCAGACGCCGCGGCGCCAATTGCCCATCGGCCAGATAGGCACGGTCGGCGAAGGCCTCGAACAGCAGTGGCACGTCGACCGCCTCAGCCAGACGCCGCTCGCGACTGTTGTCGGCCAAGGCCAGGACCATCAACGGCAGCCCCCGGCGGAACTGTGCGCAGGCACGCAGCACGGCCATCAACAGCTCGTCGTCGCGGACCAGGTCGTTGTACAGCGCACCATGCGGTTTGACGTAGGCGAGTTGGGTTCCAGCCGCGCGGCAGAAGGCGTCAAGAGCGCCAAGCTGATACAGCACCAGCGCCTCGACCTCCTCGGCCGAACAGGCCAGATGACGACGGCCGAAACCGACCAGATCCGGATACGCTGGATGGGCGCCGATACTCACCCCATGCTGCACCGCCAAGGCCACGGTGCGTTGCATGGTCAGCGGATCGGCGGCGTGAAAACCGCAGGCCAGATTGGCCTGATCCACCAGCGGCATGGCGTGGGCATCGTCACCCATGCGCCAGGCACCGAAGCTTTCGCCCATGTCGCAGTTGAGCAGAATGCGCGGCTTGGCCGGAGTCATGGAAAACCTCTTTCCAGTTGGATGTGTCGCTCAGGTTAAACCAGACGATGGCCAATTGGTCCAGCGCTGTAGGCGGGGCGGCACTCCGTGGACCGCCACCCTGTGGATTGCCACCCAGCCCGTAGGACGGGGCGGGACGCGCAGGTTGAGCCTGCGCGGCCCGACCCATCCTACGACTCAATACACGTCGCGGCGGTAGCAGCCCTCTTCGATCAGTTGTTGCACGGCAGCGTCGCCGAGCACCTCGCGCAGCACCGCGTCGACGCCGCCGGCCATGCCTTCCAGGCTGCCACAGACGTAGAGCGCCGCGCCGTCGGCCAGCCAGCGGCGCAGTTCGTCGGCGGACAGGCGCAGACGGTCCTGCACGTAGACCTTCTCCACCTGGTCGCGGGAGAACGCCACGTCCAGACGTTGCAACTCGCCGTTGGCCAGGGCCTGCTCCAGTTCAGCGCGGAAGTAGAAGTCATGCTCGAGGTTGCGCTCGCCGAACAGCAGCCAGTTGCGCGCGTGGCCGGCGACGATGCGCGCCTTGAGCAGCGCGCGCAGACCGGCGATGCCGGTGCCGTTGCCGATCAGGATCACCGGGCGGTCGTCTTCCGGGGCGTGGAAGCTGCTGTTGTGGCGCAGCCGCGCGACCAGCGAGCCGCCAACCGGCACCTGCTCGGTGAGCCAGCCGGAACCGAGACCGAGGCGTCCATCGACATGCCGCTCCTCGCGCACGATCAGCTCCAGCGCACCGTCGCTCGGCAACGAGGCGATTGAATAGTCGCGCGCCATCAGCGGCACCAGCGCATCGAGCAGCGCCTGGGCATGCAGCCCGACCAAATGGGCCGCGCTGTCGGGCAACTGGCGGCTGGCCAGTGCCTCGTGCAGCGGCTGCGCCAGCGGGCCGACGTTGACCCACTCAGAGCCGTCCAGGCCATGCGCCGCCAACCACTCGCGCACCCGCGCCTCGCTGTGCCGTGGCAGCACTTCGAGGATGTCGCCAGCGACCCAGCTGCAAGGCTGCTCCGGGGTCAGGCCGACGAGGAAGGTCGGGCCACCCTGACTGCCCGGGTTGAGCCGCTCACGCTGGTTCAGGGTCCAGCGGCCGAACACCGCGTCCTGGACTGCCAGCGGTTGCGCGCCGGTCAGCTCGCCGAGCTGGTGCTGCCAGCGATCGAGGGCCAGCGCGTCGCTGCCGTCCACCTCAATCGGGGCGAACAGACTGCGCGCGCCCTGCCCGTCGAGCCAGCTGCGCAGGCGCCGGGCGAACCCGCAGAACTGTTCGTACTGTCGATCGCCGAGGGCCAGCACCGCATAACTGAGTTGGTCGAGTGCGAGGCGCTGGCCTAGCAACTTGCGCTCAAAGCCACGCGCGCTATCCGGCGCCTCACCGTCACCGAAGGTGCTGACCACGAACAGCGCCTTGCGCGCCTGGCGCAGGCTCTGTTCGTCGAGCTTGGCCAGGGCCTCGACACGCACCGGCAGACCGGCCGCCTGCAACTGCCCAGCGGTCTGCCAGGCCAATTGCTCGGCGAAGCCGCTCTGGCTGGCGAAGCCAATTAACCAGCCATCGCCGCCGGCGCTGTCGCCCAGCGCGCCACGGGCCGCCTTGACCGCGCGCTTCTTGCGCCGCCGATCGAGGTAGAGCAGCCAGCCGGTGATGAAGAACAGCGGCATCGCCGCACTGGCGAGCATCATCAGGATGCGCCCGGGCAAACCGAAATATTCGCCAACGTGCAGGGCGTAAACGCTGGCCAGCAACTGCGCCTTGAAGCTCTTGTCGGCGTAACGCTCATGTCGGGTGATCTTGCCGCTGGTCGGGTCCAGCTCGATTTGATTGAGCGCACGCGGGTGCTCGGCATCGGCGAGCAGGTAGAACACCGTCGCCGGCTGGCCGGCCACCGGCGGCAGACGCAGGTTATAGGCGGCCAGCTGCGGACCGGCAGCGCTCTGGATGCTGTTCCACACCGCCGTGTAATCGATCACTGGCCGTGGCCCGGACGGTGCCGGCATGCCGCGCCCGCCCTGGCGCCCTTCGCCACGCCTCTCCCCCCGCGCCTCGCCGGGTTTGCCGCGTTGCTGGCCGGCTGGAGCATCGGCGAGCAGCTTGTTGAGGCCTTCGCGATACCAGTCGTAGGACCAATACAGCCCGGTCAGCGCAGCGCAGAGATAGAACACCAGGCACCAGGTGCCGGCCACCGAATGCAAGTCCCAGTTGAAGCTGCGGCCTTTCTTGGCCCAATCGAGAGTCAGCCAGGCGCGCCAGTTCAGCGCCTTGCGCGGCCAGCGCAGGTACAACCCAGACAGGCAGAAGAACACCAGCGCCAAGGTGCTGGCGGCGGTGATCTGTTTGCCGGTTTCGCCGATGGCCAGGAAGCGGTGCAGCTTCAACATCAGGTCGAAAAATTGCTGACCCGTCGGATTATCAAGCAGCTCACCGGTATACGGATCGAAGAAACGCATCGGCCCGCGTCGTTCACCCGGCGGCGGGGTGAAGTACACCCGCGCCGCGCTGTCGTCGCGGGTATCGATCCGCAGGTCGGATACGGTTTTGCCAGCAACCGGTTCGATCTTCGCGACCAGCTCGGCTGGCGTCAGCGGCCCGCCATCGCGCACCTGCACGCGCAGTACGTCCGGATTCAGCGCCCGGCTGATCTCGCCCTCGAAGGCGTAGAGCGCACCGGTAATCCCCATCAGGGCCAATACCAGGCCGGCGGTGATGCCGAAGAACCAGTGCAGTTGGAAGAGAATTTTCTTGAACACGACGCCGTCACCTTGATCTGTCCGGCCGACATGGCAGGACCGTGCAATTCTATTTGAGAGCTTCTTGCACTTGGGAGCCTTTACCGAACGCTTACTCAACGTCCCTAAATGAAAAAACCCGCCAGACATACTGCCTGGCGGGCTTGTGTATCAACTCGCGTTAGAAGTGCAGGTTGGTGCTGAACAACGCGGTACGCCCGGCCGCCTGGTTGGCGAAGTGGTTGGCGTAGGCCTTGTCGTAGTAGACCTCGTCGGTGAGGTTCTGCACGTTCAGCTGCAGGTCGACGTTGTTGGTCAGCTGGTAGCTGGCCATCGCGTCGTAGCGCCAGTAGGACGGCACATAAACCGTGTTGTTGTTATCGCCAAAAACATCATCGACATAAAAGGCGCCACCACCAACGGTGAGCTTCGGTACGACCTCATAGGTGGTCCACAAACTGAAGCTGTTTTTCGGCGTGTTGGGCATTTCGTTGCCCTTGGCCGGATTGCTAGCGCCGGTGACCTGATTCTGGCGGTTACCAGGCAAGCCCGGATCGACCAGTTCGCTATCCAGATAGCTGTAGCCGGCGAATACCTGCCACTTGTCGGTCAGCTTGCCAGTGGCGCTCAGCTCGATGCCGTCGACGCGGGTCTTGCCGGCGTTTTCGTAGGTGTTGTTGCTGACCAGGATCCGGGTGTTTTCCTTCTCGGTGCGGAAGATCGCCGCGGTCAGCGACAGGCGGTTATCAAGCACGTCCCACTTGGTCCCCAACTCGTAGTTCTTGGTGTCTTCCGGCTCCAGTTCGTTGTTCAGCGTGGCCGCTGTCAGTGGGTTGCCGTCGATGCCTTCGCCGATCATCGCGCCGGGCGGCGTCGACGAGGTGGCGTACGAGGTGTAGATGCTGCCGTTTTCGGCCGGCTTCCAGACCAGGCCGATCTGGCCGTTCCAGAAATTGCTGTCGTTGGAGAGCTTGGTCACGCCGGTCGCCGCGGTGGTCTTGGCGTCCGTATCGAAACTGTCGTAGCGCAGGCCGAGGTTGAGCAGCCACTGGGGATCGAGCTCAATGGTGTCGAAGCCATAGATGGAGCGGGTATCAGCGGTAGTGTCGGTGCCCAGATAGTTGCGCGCGACACTGCCGTTCCACGGATCGTCCGGGTTGGGATTGCTCAGCGAGGTGCAGTTGTAGCCGCTGGACGCGCCGATCATGGCCGGCGTGCAGTTGGTACTGGCAGTGGCAGGCGACCTAGGCGTGGTATCGGTGTTCACCGTGTAGCTGGAAATGTCCGATTCTTCGTGGCTGAACTCGATGCCGGTGGAAAAGCTGTTCTTGAAGCCGGCCAGCTGGAATTCGCCGAACAGGTCAGTCTGGTTGGTGGTGGTCGCGGTATTGCCGACCCGGCTGTTGATCCGCCGCCACACCGAACCATTGTTCACGTTGCCCTTGCTATCGTCCGGCTGGGTCAGGATGTAGTCCTGCATGCTGTTGCCATGGCGCAGGGTGTTCTTGATGGTCAGCGAGTCGTTGAGGTCGTGCTCAATGGCGAAGGTGGCGATGTCCGCACGAGTCTTGCGGAAGTCGCGGTTGGTCAGACCATAGAAATTGCTGCTGTCGCCGCCGTCGGTCGGCTTGTCCGGGCTGGCCGCGGTGTGCGCGTTGCCCACGGAGTAGCCATACGGGATGCCGGAGTCAGGCAGGTCGTTGCTTTCCATGTGATAGAAGTCGAGGTTCACGCGGGTCGCCGTGCCCAGTCCGAACGCCACCGACGGGGCGATGCCCCAACGGTCATAGTTGACCTTGTCACGCCCGGCCACGTTGCTCTCGTGACTCATCAGGTTGAGACGGCCAGCGGACGTTTCGTTGAACTGGTAGTTGCCATCCAGGGTGTAGCGCTGGGTCTGGTCGGAGCCCCAGGTGAAACCGCCATCGAAGGAGTCGCCGAGGTGGGCCTTCTTGCTCACCAGGTTGATGCTGCCCCCGGCCGAGCCGCGACCGCCCATGGAGGAGTTCGGGCCTTTGCTGACCTCGATCGACTCTACGGAGAATATCTCGCGGGTCTGCGCACCGGTGTCACGCACGCCATCCAAGTAGGTATCGCTCTGGGCATCGAAGCCACGAATGAACGGACGATCACCCTGCGGGTTACCACCCTCACCGGCACCCATAGTGATGCCTGGCACGGTGCGCAGCGCGTCTTGCAGGGAAACGGCAGCGGTGTCTTTCAGCACTTGCTGCGGCACCACGGTGACCGAGCGTGGGGTATCCACCAATGGCGCGGTGTATTTCGACGACTGCGCTTTCTCGACCTGATAGCCGGTCTCTTCCGCCTGCTCGCCAACCACGCTGGTGGCATCCAGCGACACGCCCGGCTTCTTCGCGGCAACGGCATCGGCGGCCTGCGCCAGCGGCGCGACGGACAGGGTGGAAATGGCGACGCCGACTGCCGTAGCAAGCAGACGCGGCGAGGAAACTGTGGTTTCCGTGGACGTGCAAGACATGACGCTTCCCTCCCCTTGGGATTGCAAAGGCGGCGGAAGTTATTTCAATAAGGACACATTTGCAATTGAAAGAAATTCTTATTCAAAAAGTTTACAAAATTTTTACATTCCTTGATGGCGCGAATGGTGGCCACCACTGCGGAGCCAGACGGACACAGGTTTTACAGATCCGATGCGAATCTCTAACATTGGCAGCCGAATTTCATTCGCGCCCGGTAACGCCATGCTTCTGCACATCCCCGGCATCTTCAATCGCGAAGAAGTCCACCGTATCCGCCAAGCCCTGGAACAGGCACAGTGGGCCGACGGCAAGGCCACCGCCGGTTACCAGTCGGCCAAAGCCAAACGCAACCTGCAGTTGAGCGACGACGACCCGCTGGCTCGCGAGATCAGCGAAGTGATGCTCCAGCGCCTATGGCAGAACCCCTTGTTCATGTCCGCGGCACTGCCGCACAAGGTGTTTCCCCCGCTGTTCAATTGCTACACCGGTGGCGGCGCGTTCGACTTTCATATCGACAACGCCATCCGCCAGGTGAAGAACAGTCCGGAGCGCGTGCGCACCGACTTGTCCTCCACGCTGTTCTTCAGCGACCCGGACGACTACGCCGGTGGCGAGTTGGTGATCCAGGACACCTACGGCAGTCAGCAGATCAAGCTGCCGGCCGGCGATCTGCTGCTGTATCCGGCCAGCAGCCTGCACAAGGTCGAAGCCGTCACCCGTGGCGCCCGCTACGCCTCGTTTTTCTGGACGCAGAGCCTGGTACGCGAAGACAGCCAGCGCACCCTGCTGTTCGAGATGGACCAGGCCATCCAGCGCCTGACCGTGGACGTGCCCGACCACCCGGCGTTGATCCAGTTGACCGGCAACTATCACAACCTGCTGCGCCGCTGGGCGGACGTGTGAGCCATGTCCTGCGCCGCCGCGAGTCGGTCGACGGCGCGCAACTCGCCGAGCAGTTGGGCAGCAATCCGCAGCGTGCCGCGCGGGCGATTCTCAGCGCCGCCGCCGCGGGCATGCTCGACGCACAGACCCTGCTCGGGCAGATCCTCCTGCAAGGCCGTGGCATAACGCGCGACGAGCCGCTGGCGCGACAATGGTTTCGCATCGCCGCACAGGCCGGCGACGCCATGGCGCACAACATGCTCGGCCGCTGCCTGGAGCATGGCTGGGGTGGCCACACCGACCTGGCGGCAGCGGCCCAGCACTACCGGCAGGCGGCGGAGGACGGACTCGATTGGGGCCTGTACAACCTCGCCAACCTGCTGGCCACCGGCCGCGGTGTCGCCCAGGATCACACCCAAGCCCTGCAGTTGTACCTGCGCGCCGCCGAACAAGGGCATGCCAAGTCGATGAACCTGGTCGGCCGTTATCATGAGGAAAGCCTCGGTGTCGCAGCCGACCCGACCTTGGCCCTGCACTGGTATCAACGCTCCGCGGCGGGTGGCGATTTCCGTGGCCAGTTCAGCCTGGCGGCGGTCCTGGCCGCGCAGGGCCAGGTTGTCGAAGCCGAACACTGGCTACGCCAGGCCCTCGCCGGCGGGAATCTAAGTTTCTTCCGCGCGACCCGCGCCGCCCTGCTCGCGGCCGCTCAACCGCCGCTGCGTGCCCTGGCCATGGACTATCACCGTCGCGCCGCCGAACTCGGCGACGAACACGACCGCGAAGCCCTCGCCGCACTGCTCGAAAGCGCCTGAGCACAAAAAAGCCCCGCAGATGCAGGGCTTTTTCGTTGCAGCTCGGCTTACAGGTAGAAGGCCTTCAGCGGCGGGAAGCCGTTGAACTCCACCGCGCTGTAGCTGGTGGTGTAGGCGCCGGTGGACAGCCAATACAGGCGGTCACCGATGGCCAGGTTGAGCGGCAGACCGTACTTGTAGTTCTCATACATGATGTCGGCGCTGTCGCAGGTCGGGCCGGCGATGACCACTTCTTCCACTTCGCCTTTCTTCTCGGTCCAGATCGGGAACTTGATCGATTCGTCCATGGTTTCAATCAGGCCGGAGAATTTGCCCACATCGACGTATACCCAGCGCTCCACGGCGGTACGCGACTTCCGCGCCA
The DNA here is from genome assembly GCF_024730785.1 of Pseudomonas sp. LS44. NCBI lineage: Bacteria > Pseudomonadati > Pseudomonadota > Gammaproteobacteria > Pseudomonadales > Pseudomonadaceae > Pseudomonas > Pseudomonas sp. LS44. The sequence goes on along the minus strand of NZ_CP102830.1, from coordinate 857,289 downwards.
CCAGCACCACTTCGCTGACCAGGATGCCGGCGTTGGCGATCAACGAACGACCCGGCTCGAGGATGATTTCCGGCAGCTCATCGCCGAAGTCTTCCTTGAGGAAACGGATGATTTCATCGGCGTAGGTTTCCAGGCTGTTGGTACGGGTGATGTAGTTGGCCGGGAAGCCGCCACCCATGTTGATCAGTTTCAGCTCGATGCCGTCTTCTTCTTTCAAGCGCTCAAAGATCACCTTGACCTTGGCGATAGCCGCATCCCACACGGAGATATCGCGCTGCTGCGAACCGACGTGGAAGGAGATGCCGTAAGGCACCAGGCCCAGGTCGCGAGCGAGGATCAGCAGGTCCATGGCCATGTCGGTCTGGCAACCGAATTTACGCGACAGCGGCCAATCGGCAGTGGTCGAGCCTTCGGTAAGGATGCGCACATAGACTTTCGAGCCTGGCGCGGCCTTGGCGATGTTACGCAGGTCGGCTTCCGAGTCGGTGGCAAACAGGCGCACACCCTTGTCGTAGAAATAACGGATATCGCGGGCTTTCTTGATGGTGTTGCCGTAGCTCATACGCTCCGGGCCGACACCGGCGCTCAGCACCTTGTCCAGCTCGTAGATCGAGGCGATGTCGAAGTTCGAACCCTTGTCGCGCAGCAACTCGATGATCTCGATAGCCGGGTTGGCTTTGACCGCGTAATACACCTTGGCAAATTCGAAACCGGCGCGCAGGTCGTCATAGGCCTGGCTGATGATCTGGGTATCGATCACTACGAACGGGGTTTCTTGCTTGTCGGCGAAGGCCTTCATTTTCTGGAAGGTTTCGCGCGGGTAATAGTCTTCGACCTCAATCGACATGCTCAGGGACTCCAAATGGCAAAACAAACGAAAGTGCTTAGGGGTGGCGCGCGAAGGAAATCGCGATGCCTGAACGCCTGATCAGTTTCCCCACTTTGGTTCGCCTACTTCCCAAGGCATGTCGCCGAGAACGGGCCTGTGGCTCGCCTCTCGTCGTCAGTACTTGAGCCGGATGGATCGTTGCCAGCATGGACGTTCGGGCGCGAACTTTAGGACCTGAGGCCCCTGAGTTCAATAAAAAAATACCGCCGGTTTACCCCCAATTGTCGTCTGCCTGGCTGATTGTCTTTAATCCTCAACAAATCGTCAGGAATGCTGCACAGAAGACCCTTCCAAACAGGAATCGGCGATCAATGGCGACACCCATGGTCGCGGTCATCATCGAGGGCTTTTTTAACAGACAGACTATCCGCCATAGGGTTCCTCGCACCCCGTCGAACGGCTCGCGCCAATTGCCACAGTGCGCTCGCTGCGTAACAGCTGATCACGCCCATCGACACACGGCCTGATTGGCTGGACGTTTCCCGCTATAATCCCGCGTTTTTCGGGGCGCCCGGCCAGGGCTGCTTCAGCCCGCAACCGTTTCCAGCCAGGCACGCACCCATGACCACCCAGGCCATCGAAGTCGGCAAACGCCGCACCTTCGCCATCATCTCCCACCCCGACGCCGGTAAGACCACGATTACCGAGAAGCTCTTGCTGATGGGCAAGGCGATTTCCGTCGCCGGTACGGTGAAGTCGCGCAAGTCCGACCGCCATGCGACGTCCGACTGGATGGAAATGGAGAAGCAACGTGGCATCTCCATCACCACCTCGGTGATGCAGTTCCCCTACCGCGAGCACATGATTAACCTGCTCGACACCCCCGGCCACGAAGACTTCTCGGAAGACACCTACCGCACCCTGACTGCGGTGGACTCGGCGCTGATGGTGCTCGACGGCGGCAAGGGTGTAGAGCCACGCACCATCGCCCTGATGGACGTGTGCCGGCTGCGCGACACGCCGATCGTCAGCTTCATCAACAAGCTCGACCGCGACATTCGCGACCCGATCGAATTGCTCGACGAAATCGAGGCGGTGCTGAAGATCAAAGCTGCGCCGATCACCTGGCCGATCGGCTGCTACCGCGATTTCAAGGGTGTCTATCACCTGGCCGACGACTACATCATCGTCTACACCCCGGGCCACGGGCACGAGCGCACCGAGGTGAAGATCATCCAGCACCTCGACTCCGACGAGGCCCGCGCGCACCTGGGCGACGAGTACGAGCGCTTCATCGAGCAGCTGGAACTGGTGCAGGGCGCCTGCCATGAATTCAATCGCGACGAGTTCCTCGCCGGTCAGCTGACCCCGGTGTTCTTCGGTACCGCGCTGGGCAACTTCGGCGTCGACCATGTGCTCGACGCGGTGGTCGACTGGGCCCCGCAACCGCTGGCGCGTGCCGCCCACGAGCGGGTGATCGAGCCGACCGAGGAGAAATTCAGCGGCTTCGTGTTCAAGATCCAGGCGAACATGGACCCGAAACACCGCGACCGCATCGCCTTCATGCGCATCTGCTCGGGCAAGTACGAGAAGGGCATGAAGATGCGCCACGCGCGCCTCGGCAAAGATGTGCGCATCGCCGACGCGCTGACCTTCTTCTCCAGCGAGCGCGAGCAGCTGGAAGAGGCCTTCGCCGGCGACATCATCGGCCTGCACAACCACGGCACCATCCAGATCGGCGACACCTTCACCGAAGGCGAAAACCTCGGCTTCACCGGCATCCCGCACTTCGCCCCGGAACTGTTCCGCCGCGTGCGCCTGAAAGACCCGCTGAAATCCAAACAGCTGCGTCAGGGCCTGCAGGAACTAGCCGAGGAAGGCGCCACCCAGGTGTTCTTCCCCGAGCGCAACAACGACATCATCCTCGGCGCCGTCGGCGTGCTGCAGTTCGATGTGGTCGCCAGCCGCCTCAAGGAGGAATACAAGGTCGAGTGCGCCTACGAGGCGATCAACGTCTGGTCGGCACGCTGGATCGACTGCGCCGACGAGAAGAAGCTCAAGGAATTCAAGGACAAGGCCTACGAGAACCTCGCCGTCGACGGCGGTGGCCACCTCACCTACCTGGCGCCGACCCGCGTCAACCTGAGCCTGATGGAAGAGCGCTGGCCGGACGTGAAATTCCGCGCCACCCGCGAGCATCACTAAGTCGTACTGCGGGCTGCTGCTTGCAGCCCGCCGCCCGGCGGTCGACACTGGCCGCATGCAGCTGATCGACACCCACACCCACCTGGATTTCCCTGACTTCGACGCCGACCGCGCCGAGCTGCTGGCGCGCAGCCACGCGCGGGGCGTGGAGCGCCTAGTGGTGCTCGGCGTGTACCAGAGTAACTGGCAACGCTTGTGGGATCTGGCACTGCAGCAGGACAGCGTCTACGCCGCGCTGGGCCTGCATCCGGTCTATCTCGACCAGCACCGCCCCGAACATATGGATGAGCTGCGCGACTGGCTGCAACGCCTGGCCGGCCATCCAAAACTCTGTGCGGTCGGCGAATTCGGCCTCGACTACTACATCGACAACCCCGACCGCGACGCCCAGCAGACACTGTTCGAGGCGCAGCTGAAACTCGCTGCCGAGTTCGAACTACCGGTGCTGCTGCATGTGCGGCACGCCCATGCGCCGACCATCGCCACTCTCAAGCGTTTTCGCCTCAAGCGCGCGGGAGTGATCCACGCCTTCGCCGGTAGCCGCGAGGAAGCGCGGGAATACCTCAAGCTGGGTTTCAAGCTCGGCTTGGGCGGCGCCGCGACCTGGCCGCAGGCCCACCGCTTGCACAAGGTGGTCGCCGAGTTGCCGCTGGAGGCCGTAGTACTGGAAACCGACGCCCCGGACATGGCACCGGCCATGTACCCCCAGCAGCGCAACAGCCCGGAATTCCTGCCGGATATCTGTGCAGCGCTAGCCGAGCTGATGCACATCAGCCCGGACGAGCTGGCCAGCGCCAGCAGCCGTAACGCCTGCACGCTGTTCGGCTGGACCAACTAATAGCCAAACGTTGTCGGATGGGCGGGGCGCCTAGCCTGAGCGCAGCGACACCCATCGAAGCCGCACCGCGCGGGTATCGCTTCGCTCAACCCACCCTACAAAGCCCAATAACGACAAAGCCCGCCAATTGGCGGGCTTTGTCTGACCACTCGCGGCTCAGACGCGGAACGCACCAATCAGCTGCTTGAGTTGCGCCACCTGGCCACTCAGCTCGCGACTGGACTGCTCGGTCTGACTGGCACCCTCGGCAGTGCGCTCGCCGGCCCGGTTGATTTCGACGATGTTCTGGTCGATGTCATGTGCCACCGCGGTCTGCTGCTCGGCGGCGGCGGCGATCTGCTGGTTCTGGTCGACGATCATGCCCACCGCGCCAAGGATGTTCTCCAGCGCCAGCTGCACCTTGCCCGACTCGTTGACCGTGCCGTCGGCCATCTGGTGACTGACGCTCATAGTCTTCACCGCCGCGCCGACGCCGCCCTGCAGCTTGGCGATCATCTTCTCGATCTCTTCGGTCGACTGCTGGGTGCGCTTGGCCAGATTGCGCACCTCGTCGGCGACCACCGCGAAACCACGACCCTGCTCACCGGCACGGGCGGCCTCGATGGCGGCATTAAGGGCCAGCAAGTTGGTTTGTTCGGCGATGCCCTTGATCACATCGAGCACCTGGCTGATCGAGGCGCTATCGCTGGCCAGTTGGTTGATCACCACCACCGACTGGTCGATTTCATTGGCCAGCCGCTGGATGCTGCCGACCTGCGACTCGACAAGGGCTCGACCATTCACGGTTTCCTGGTTAACGCTGTGCGCACTGTCGACCGCGGCGGCAGCGCTACGGGCGACTTCCTGGGCGGTGGCGGACATCTCGTTCATGGCCGTGGCCACTTGCTCGATCTGGCTGCGCTGCCCGGAGACTGCCTGGTTACTCTCGCCGGACACCACTTCGACGCGACCGGCCTGACGCTCGACCTCAACGACGGTGCGGCCGACCCGCTCGATCAGATTGCGGATCTTCGCCACGGTGCCATTGAAGACCTCACCCAGCTCGCCCAACTCGTCGCGACTTTCCGCCCGGAAGCTGACGGTCATATCACCGGCGGCCACCTTGTCCATCACCTGGCCGAGGGTTTTCAGCGTGGTGCGAGTGGACACATAAAACGCCGCATACAGGTAGCCGATCAACACGAACACTCCGAGCAAGGCGCTGACCAGCAGGCCCATCTGGATACGCTTCTCGCCCAGGCGCTGCTGCAGTTGCTGGTCGAGGAACACCAGTACCGCATCGTTGAGCTGATAGGTCTTGTCCATCTGCGCGCTGACTTGGTCATAGAAGCTCTGCCAAGGCATGTCCAGCGTATCGGCAACCACCACTTTGTCTTCGATCAGCGTGGCGCTTTCTTTCAATGCGGCCCGGCTGGCGTCCGCCAGGGCCTGCAGGGAATTGTGCGCCACCGGGCTGGAGCCGATCGCACCCTGCAGATCCACGCCATATTCGGCGTGCTTTTTCTCTAGCGTCTGAAGTAGCTCATCGAGCTTGCCGCTGGAGGACGAATTGAGGAAACCCTGACCAAGCGACGAGGCACCCACCGAGCGACCCTCGCTGAGCATTCCAGTGACCTGGGGGGTGACGATGGTGACCAGCTCGCTGAGCTGACGCACCTCGGACTGAGTGTCCTGGGTAAAGCCGGCCTGCGTGGCGACCAACTGGATGAATACCTGCGCGCCACTGAGCAGCTTCTCGACCTGCGCAGTCTTGCTTTGCAGCGAAGTTTCCGCTTGGGTGGCCTTTAGCTGGGCGATCAACTCATCGCGCTGGCTGTTAAATGCCTCGATCTGTTCGGCATCGCTGAGCACTGGCGCAAGACCTTGCAGGTGACCGAGCAACTGCTCTTCCAGCTGACTAATGCGCCCTTCAAGATCGCCGGCCTTGCCGGATTGACCGATCAGCGCATTGATCTTGACCTGATCGTTGAGGCTTTCCAGGTCATGGCGCAGCTTGAGGCTGGAACCGAGCAAATCGATGCTCTCCAGCTCGGCGCGAGTCGACACGAACTGATGGTAGGAGTCGCGTACCAGGTAGAAGTTAGTGACCAGCATCGGGAGGAAGAACAGCACACTGATAAGGCTGAATTTCATGCCGAAACTAAGACGGTTCATTAGCGCGATGGCCGGATACAACACGGTCTTCACAAGACGTCCCCTGTTCGCATTATTGTTATTGGCTACGGCGGATGGCTGAATTCATTGGCAGTACCCATTCCGCCGGTAGAACCTGGCTAGGTCACCGCCGACCCTAAACGGCCGGTCAGTTCGAAGTTCTGTATACCTAATATCGGCCAGCCGCTGTGTAACTTAAGGTTAAAGATGACCTCACCTGTACGACTCGGAATCGACCTTGGCGGGACCAAGATCGAGATTATCGCCCTCGAAAATGGCCAGGAACGCTTGCGCCGACGCCTGCCCACCCCGCAAGGCGACTACACCGCGACCCTCGCCTGCATCGCCCGTCTGGTGCATGAAGCCGAAGCCGAACTGGGCCAGCAAGGCAGTCTCGGCGTGGGCATTCCCGGCACGCTCTCGCCTGACCATGGGCGGGTCAAAAATGCTAACTCGGTGTGTTTGATCGACGAGGATTTGCGCGGCGATCTCGAACGCCTGCTGCAACGAGACGTGCGCCTGGCCAACGATGCCGACTGTTTTGCCCTCTCGGAGGCCACTGACGGCGCCGGGGCCGGCGCGGGAACGGTATTCGCCGCCATCCTCGGTACCGGCGTGGGCGCCGGGGTGGTCATCAATGGCCGCCTGCTCAGTGGGCCGAACGGCATAGCCGGCGAATGGGGACATAACCCTTTGCCCTGGCGATGCACCGAGGATGGCCCGCCGCGCCGCTGCTATTGCGGGCTGGACGATTGCCTGGAGACCTTCCTGTCCGGCCCTGGATGGGCGGCGCGCAGCGCTCTCGGCCTGGACGCGCAAGCTATCGTGCAAGCCGCGGTGAATGGCCAGGCGAGCGCCGAAGCGGCGCTCAACCAGTATTGCGAACAGTTGGCGCGCGGGCTGGCGGCGGTCATCAACCTGCTCGATCCGCATGTGATCGTGTTAGGTGGCGGCTTGTCGAACGTCGCCGAACTGTATCGCCGCGTGCCGCCGTTGCTGGGCGCCAAGGTCTTCTCCGACCAGGTCAACACGCGCCTGGTGCCGGCCCACCACGGCGATTCCAGCGGCGTGCGCGGCGCCGCCTGGCTGTGGGATTGAACGCCTGAGGCAGATCCGTAGGGTGGGTTAGCCGTAGGCGTAACCCACTGACCGGCCGCCAGGCCGGCAATGGCAATGCCTTGTGGCATCGATGGTGGGTTACGCCGCTACGCGGCTAACCCACCCTACAAAAACTGAAGCAGTCGGTGGATGGGCCGGGCCGCGTGGGTTGAGCGCAGCGATACACATAGTGTCGCCAGGGGGTATCGCTGCGCTCAATCCATCTGATAAAGCTAAATCAGAAAAACAGCGTCCACAGGGCGAACGCGGTATACCAGAGTACCGCCGCGCGTAGCAGCAGCTGCCAAAGCTCGTCCAGGCTCGCTACACCCGCCTCGCCCAACACCGACTCCGGCAGGTCGCCGGCCGCTCGCCCGACCTTGATGATCAGCTGCGCCGCGGTGATTTCCCAGCTCAGCAGCTCATGCAGCAACACCCGACTGACCGCGACAAAGTTGCCGACCAGGGCAAAACTCGCCGCCAGCACCCGTACCGGCAGCCAGTCCATAGCATGGCGTAGCTGTACCGCGCGCTCACGTAGCGCCGGTAGTTGGGCATGTTCGACCGTCAGCGCCAGCAGCCGATATGCCAATGCCGCAACCGGCCCGAGCATGGCGTACCAGAAAACCACCGCAAAAAAGCTCTGATAGGCCTCCCAGGCCAGATAACCCTGCACCCGCAATAGCAGCTCGCCACTTTCCTCGGCATCCAGCTCGAGGTCGCGCTCGGCAACGTGATAAGCCGCCTGGTTATCGCCGCGCCGCCAGGCATCGCGGAATGGCCCCAGCGCCGCCAACACATCGCCGCGCCCCAGGCTGTACACCAGCACCAGCAGATGCACCGGGAAGGCCAGCCAGCCATAGGCCAGCGGGTGCAGCAGAGCCAGCAGCGAGGCGAGGACGAACACCGGCAACAGCACCAGCACGGCCAAGCCCAGATACGGTGCAGCAGCCAAACGTGGACTGGCTTCGACCCGCGCCAGCTCACGCAACCACGGCCCATCGTGCTGAATGCGCCGGCGCCAGGCGGAAAACTTCTCCACCCACACCACCAGCAGAAGCACCAGAAAACTCATGTGTTATCCCCTTATTCTTGCAGCGCGGCGCGCAACCGCGCCCAGTCGAAACATGGTCCCGGATCAGTCTTACGGACCGGGGCGATATCGCTATGGCCACAGATTCGTGCCGCGGTGATCGCCGGGTAATGGCGGCGCAGCTCATCGGCCAGGTCAATCAGGGCCGCGTATTGCGCATCACTGAACGGCTGATCATCGGTGCCCTCCAGCTCGATCCCCAGCGAGAAATCATTGCAGTTCTCGCGTCCTTCGAAGCTGGAAACGCCGGCGTGCCAGGCGCGCTCCAGGCAGGAGACAAACTGCGTGATCGCGCCGTCACGCTCGATGAGGAAATGCGCCGAGACGGTCAGCGCGGCGATGCTCGCGAAGTACGGATGTTCGGCGCTGTCCAGACGGTTCTGGAAAAACTCCTGCACCTTGCCGGTCCCGAACTGCCCAGGCGGCAGGCTGATGTTGTGAATTACCAGCAGGGACACTTCACCGTGCGGGCGCGCATTGCAATTGGCCGAGGCACAGTGGCGAACGCCATGGCACCAGCCGGTGTGAGGTTCCAGATGCATGAAGCCACTCCTTGCGATGGCGCCACTCTAGAGCAGGCGTCCCGCAGGGCCAAGCGCCAAAACGACAACGCCCGGCAGTTAGCCGGGCGTTGTCGCTTAAATGGCCGAGGCTTAGTTGCCCTTGAGCCGCCGCAAGTTTCCAATCACCGACTCAAGCGCCCGATCGAACAGCAGCGCATCGTCGAGCAGGCGAATAGCGCCGCGGCGGAACTCCACCGCCAGGCCCATGCGGGTCTTCTCCAGCACCTTCATGCCGGTACGGTTGACGAACACATACTTGCCGGTCGGCTTGATCAACGCAGCCAGCTTGCAGCGCAGTTTGTGTTCTTCATCCTCTTGAAACTCGACCCAGCTGCCGACCCGCAGGTTATCCACCTCGAGCAGCGCCGCATCATCGTCCGGCAGACTGGCTTCCGGCTCCGCCACTGCGTTTCCGCCCGGTGCCAGAAGGATAATTTCTTCGACCACTTCGATCATCGCCGGCGTATCGACCTCGGCAGCCGGCAACTCCAGCAAGGCCGGCAGCGGTTCGGCGACGGTTGCCTCCGGGGCGTCGTCAGCGAGCTCCGCCGGAGCCTCAGCCTCGGGCATTGAGCGTTTGAAGCGCTGGAATGCCTGCACATGCAAGGCCTCCAGCTGACTGAAGAACGCACTGGTCGAGAACGGATCAAACGCCGCGCTGGCCATGCCCTCGCGCAGCGCCTTGAGCAAGCCCGGCACCAGTTCCAGCAACTGCAGGCGCGCCTCGGGATCTTCGTGCGGTTCGACACTCCAGACCAGCTCATCCATGGTCGCCAGAGCAGCCTGCCATTCCACAGACTCGGCGCCATGTTTGAGGAAGCTGAGCATCAACACCTTACTCCAGCCTTCTTGCAACAGGCGCACCACCACTTCCGGCAGGGTCTTGCCCAGCAAGCGCTCGTTCAGCGCCTGCTCAACCTGACGCCGAGCCAGTTCGGCTTTGGCACTACCCTCTTCGGCATCGCGGGTGCGCTGCTCGAGCAACTCGCTGCGCCGCCGCTCATCACCGGTGAAGGCCAGGAAATCGGTAAGCAACTCGGAGAAAATCGCCGGATCGTCGACGAAATCGTTCAGCAAGCGCTGCACGACCTGCTCGATCTTCTGGTACAGGCTGTCGCGACGACTGTCGTCCTGATCCACCCAACCCAGCGCCGCCGAAGCGATTTCGTTGAGCAGGCGCCGTGCCGGATGACTGCCGCGACTGAAGAAGGTCTTGTCGATCACCGCGACCTTGAGCATCGGAATCTGCAGACGGCCGATCAGCGCCTTGAGCGAATCCGGCAGGGTGCGGTCGTCGAGAATGAACTCGAACAGCATGGACACCAGATTGATGACGTCCTCGTCCACCTCGCCAACCACCCGCGCCTTGCCGCTTTTAGCGCTGGCACGGCCGAGCAATTGCTCCAACTGATTACGCAAGTCGAAATCGTCAGCGACCTGCGGCGGCATGCGCTGCTGCATGTGCGATAGCAGGCGCAGCAAGTCGTTGCTGGAAATGGGCAGGGCATCCGCCGGCAGACTCCGCCGCGGCTGAGCAGAGCCACCCCGAACCTCCGCCAGGAGCTCCTGCAGGGCGCTGAACATTTCCTGCACGCCTTCGCTGGCATAGGCCGTCGAACTGGAAAGCGCCGGCCCATCGGCCTGCGCGTTTCGCGCACCCGCCTGGCGGGAGGCAGGCCGGCGCTGCGCCGGTAGCGTGCTTTTGAGTTCGGGAAGGACGCCCGCCAGGACCAACGCCTGATTGGCCTCGCCATACAACTGATCGAGGTCGCTGAGCACATACTTCTCGAACAGCTTGAAGATGATCAGCTTGATCTTGATCTCAGCCCCAAGGCCGGCACAGGCCTCGAGGAACAAGCCGCACAGCAATGTAGGCCCAAGCGGATTGCTTTTGTCGTCGATTTTCTTGCTGACCAGCACGTTCAACCGGGTGGTCAGATGGCCAAGGGCGATACCGTCACGGCTCACCACCTTGGCGACCATGGAATCGAGGGCGACGGTTTCTTCCAGCTCATCTTCGTGAATCAACGACAGGCTATCGAACGACATCGAGCCCAATTGCGCTGGCTTGCCGATTTCATACTGATTGAGGCTGGAGAAGGATTCGAAGATCTTCTGCAGGAAGCCGCGTTCGATGGTTTTGCGCTTCAAACGCAGATCGCGCATGGCCTCGAAAAAATTGCTCTGTTCGGCGTTATTGGTCGCCCGGTCGGCCATTTCGAACAAGGTATCGTCGGCGTTATCAAACAGCGCCTGCAATGCCAGCTTCAGCTGCTGGGCCGCCTTGTCGCGCACATGAATCAGCGCCACCGGCAGTCTTCCGACCGGCGAGCTCGGCGAATGCTCAGGGGCAGCCTTGTTGAGGTGCACCACTTTCGCGTCTGTCATTGCGAATCTCCCGCAAGCCGCACTCGTTTCATGAGAGGTCGGCAGCCTGCACAGCAATCGTCTGAGCGTCGCCCGCCACGTCAAAGAACAGGCGTCAATAATTAAAGTCGCAGCCATTATAGAGAGCAAATCGCAAGCTCCAAGCAGAGTTTCTCTGCCATACATGACCTTCATCACAGCAAGTCGAGCGTTTATCGACCAACTGCATTCCCGCAGAAATAGCACGGCGCCTCGTCACGACGCTGCACCAGCGGTCGGCTATCCCTATAATCGCCAGCTCTGTGACATCTATAAAAAGGATGTTGCTCACTTTTCATTGCACCGACTTGTCCACGCCCGAGCAAAAGTGCTTGGCAGCCCAGCGGAGATTCAGCATGCCCAACTTGACCCTCGCCGACCTGAGCGCCGAAATCGAAGCCAACGTCCGCCGCGCGCTGGCAGAAGACATCGGCAACGGCGACATCACGGCGCAACTGATTCCGGCAGAGCGGCTCGCCCATGCCACGGTCATCACCCGTGAAGCCGCGGTAATCTGCGGCACCGCCTGGGTTGATGCGGTATTCCGCCAACTCGATCCGCGTGTCGCCGTGCACTGGCAAGTCCGCGACGGCGAACAAGTAGCGCCCAACCAAGTGCTTTTCCACCTCGAAGGCCCGGCACGCGCGCTACTTAGCGGCGAACGCAGTGCGCTGAACTTCCTGCAGACCCTTTCCGGCGTCGCCACCCGCTGCCGCCACTACGCCGACCTGGTCGCCGACACCCAGGTGAAACTGCTCGACACCCGCAAAACCCTACCCGGCCTGCGCCTCGCGCAGAAATACGCCGTCACCTGCGGCGGCTGCCACAACCACCGTATCGGCCTTTACGATGCCTTCTTGATCAAAGAAAACCATATCGCCGCCTGCGGCGGCATCGCCCAAGCCATCGCCGCCGCCCACAAAATCGCCCCGGGCAAGCCGGTGGAAGTGGAAGTGGAGAGTTTGGAAGAACTAAAGGAAGCGCTGGAGGCTGGCGCGGATATCGTCATGCTCGACGAACTCAGCCTCGACGACATGCGCACTGCGGTTCAGCTCACCGCCGGGCGCGCCAAGCTGGAAGCCTCGGGCGGCATCAACGAAAGCACCCTGCGCACCATCGCCGAGACCGGAGTGGATTACATCTCGATCGGCGCACTGACCAAGGATGTGAAGGCGGTGGATTTGTCGATGCGGCTGAGTTTGTAGGATGGATTAGCCGCGCAGCGGCGTCATCCGTCATCGGCCCAGCCCACAAAAGCAAACGCCCCACACAAGGCAGGGCGTTTGTTTATCGGCAGAACTCAATGGCCGAACGATTCGCGGTAAACGGTGGAAGCGCCTGGGGCGATTCCACCCTACGAGTTAGTCCGCCATACCGCGATAGTTCCAATCATGTTTCATCGCCAACCTGCTCAAACAACTTCGGATATTGCTTCTGCATTTCCTGTAGTTCGAACATCGCATATCCATGCCTCCTCTGACCGTAGCCGTAAAGGTGACGAAACAACATCAACTGTTCGCGCGCCGCAGCGGGCTGACCATTAAGGCCCAGAGCAACTACATAACGAAGCAAGCCAGAAATACTGGGATAGCGGTATACCACCTTGCCCATCCTATCCAAGTCAAACGCACTTATCCCAGATGTTGGCGGGGTTCGAGCAAAACGGATGAATTCCCGTAACTGACTCAGGAGAATGACGTCCGGCGCCGGCTGCGCCGCCTTGATCGTACCAACGCGCGCCAACTCCAAACGCAGCAAACGATGATCCTCTTCGACGATTCGATACTCCCGCCAAAACCAACCAAACAAACCGACACACATGACTAGAACAACGCCCATCAGCCAGCGCGGCATAACAACCGCGAACTGAGGACCCTCCGCTGCCGCTACCCCCAACAACAAACCCAAGGGGAACAGGAAAAAAGCCGATTCAAATGGAAACTCAACCATGGAGTGCCCGAGGATGAAGCCAGCCGCAAGCAAGGCGAACAAGCTCTCTGCGCTGCGGACACGGGCCCCAACTCCCGCTAGCCAAACCACGACGCCGAAGAAGATCAACCCACCGAGCAAAGGCCCATTCCAGACCATCAGATCAAGTAATAGATTATGCCCATCCAGGGAAATAGAAGGCGCCGGAAAATGCAACGCCCCCTGCATTTGCGCGACCGCGACTTGGTTCCAACCATAGCCCCACCAGGGGCCACGCCATACATCCTGCCAAAGCTGCGACCAGATGCTCCAGCGCTCAGAAACCGAACCCGACCGGCCGACATCCACATCGGAAAGCAGGAGCCACTCGGCGAGCTGCGTCAAAACCAAGAAACAACACGCATAAACACCGAGCCAACCAAGCAAGCCGCGTAGGGTCAGGCGCTGTGTATAGACATTCGCCTTCACGGCCCAGAAGGCAACCACTGCGATTGCGGTAGGCCAAGGCGCGCGAGACTGGGTCAGGGCGACACCCACCAACAGAAAACAGGCAAGCAGCCCAGCCGCGACAGAGCCGAGCAGGTGCTTTTCGTAGACATACAACACCCCGGCAAGCCCCATGCACAGCAGTGTTGCCAGATTATTGGGCTGGCCCATATTGGCAAAGGGTCGAGCGCCTGGCGGCAAATCGGCCGTCCAAATACTGCCAGGCAAGAGCAGCCACTGACGCAACGCTATCCATACCGACAAAACCGCAGCAAGAATAAATAATCCGGCCAATAGCCGCACAAAAAAATCACGGCTAACCGGCCGCGCCGCCAGGTGGTAGCCAACCTGTAACATCAAGGCAAAGCCGAGGAGGTATAAGGATGTAATCCAAGCGTCGCCAGCAAAGTAGATCAACCCAAAACCTAGCTGGAGCAGCGGAATAACAGGCAACAGGAAGAAAACGAGCAATGCCGGCGAAACTTTTACCGGCCCTGCCAGCAACATGGCCGTGATTAGCAGTAAGCCGGAAAAAAACGCCGCAAACTCCTGATAGGCCGTCGCCCATGGCGAATAATGATTAGGTAAAAGCCAAGCCACAAATAGCGCGCTAGCGGCCAGCACAAGCAACCACTGCTGCCCCTTATATATATTCATCTATAAGACCTAACCACTCGTACATTATAAAAAAACGCCCCGCACTAGGCGGGGCGTTAATTTACAGTCAGATCATACTCGCCATTCAATACGAGCCAAATACTTCAAGCCCACCAAATGGCCGTATAATCCAAAAGCTCGATTATTTGCAGCTACCCGGCATCCAGTTCGGAGGAGTACCAGAGCAGGTCCAGCCTTCGATAGGAGTATTCGAGTTGGCAGCGGTAGTTGGGGTCAAATTAACGGTAACAGCTGTACCGTTAATGTCGCCCGAAGCCACGACTGCGCCAGTAGTACCATCGACCGCCACGCCGGTGACAAACTGCGTTACAGCAGTTGAATCACAACCATCGAAACTGGTATTCGTGAAAGTTGAGGCACTTTGGTTGATTTCTGATACGCAGGTGCGCGCCCCACTCGCCGCCAGCACCACTTCAGAGGCGCGAGCCCGGTTGGTATAGTCCTGATAAGCCGGCAGCGCGATGGCAGCCAAAATACCGATGATCGCCACCACGATCATCAATTCAATCAGGGTAAAACCCTTTTGCATTTGAGCTTTCATGTAATTCTCCTTGGGTTAATAGGCCTAACGCCTAATTCCGAAAAAGCATATTGCGTGCCAAACACTCGGAAAGACGTTTTCCCTGAGTTTCCACCGCCAAACCCGGCACGACAAACCCCCAACTTCAGTAGATGCTGACAATTATCGTCACCCCGGCTCCGCCGATTTGGCAGCCTTTCTCCAGTGGGTTATAAGGCTTGCATTCCCCGTGGAGCCCCTTATGAACGACAGCGTCGCCCTTTCCGGCCTGGCCAGGCAGATGGTGCTGGCCGAACTGCTAGACGAAAAAACCGCCCAGCAGGCCCAGCAGCAGGCCCAGCGCAACAAGCTGCCGCTGGTCACCTACCTGGTGCAGAACAAGCTGGTGAAAAGCCGCGCCCTGGCCGAACTGGCGGCCGAGCAGTTTGGCGTGGCCTTCGTCGACCTCGCCAGCATCGACAAGGAAGGCCAGCCCAAGGAGCTGGTCAGCGAGAAACTGATCCGCCAGCACCGCGCCCTGCCGCTGTGGCGGCGCGGCAACAAGCTATTCGTCGCGCTCTCCGACCCCAGCAATCACCAGGCGGTCACCGACATCCAGTTCAGCACCGGGCTGACCACCGAGGCCATCCTGGTCGAGGACGACAAGCTCGGCGAGGCCATCGACAAGTTCTTCGACGCCGCCAACAGCGGCTTGGAAGACCTTGCCGACGTCGATCTCGATGGGCTGGATATCCAGGCCGTCGATGAAGACAAGCAGGACGCCGCCACCGGCCAGGACGCCGACGACGCGCCAGTGGTGCGCTTCGTCAACAAGATGCTCCTGGATGCGATCAAAGGCGGCTCGTCCGACCTGCACTTCGAGCCCTATGAAAAGGTCTACCGCGTGCGCCTGCGCACCGACGGCATCCTCCACGAGGTCGCCCGCCCGCCGATCCAGCTGGCTCCGCGTATCTCCGCGCGCCTGAAGGTGATGGCCAACTTGGACATTTCCGAGCGGCGCAAGCCGCAGGACGGCCGGATAAAGATGAAGATCTCCAAGTCCAAGTCCATCGACTTCCGGGTCAACACCCTGCCGACCCTGTGGGGCGAAAAGATCGTCATGCGGATTCTCGACCCTACCAGCGCGCAGATGGGTATCGATGCCCTGGGCTATGAGGAAGGTCAGAAAGAGCTGTACATGACCGCCCTCAAGCAACCCCAGGGCATGATCCTGGTCACCGGCCCCACCGGTTCGGGCAAGACCGTATCGCTGTACACCGGCCTGAATATTCTCAACACCGCCGACGTGAACATTTCCACTGCCGAAGACCCGGTGGAGATCAACCTTGAGGGCATCAACCAGGTCAACGTCAACCCGAAACAGGGCATGGACTTCTCCCAGGCCTTGCGCGCCTTCCTGCGCCAGGACCCGGACATCATCATGGTCGGTGAGATTCGTGACCTGGAAACCGCGGAAATCGCCATCAAGGCCGCGCAGACTGGGCATATGGTCATGTCCACCCTGCACACCAACAGCGCCGCCGAAACGCTGACGCGCTTGCGCAATATGGGCGTGCCGGCTTTCAACATCGCCACCTCGGTCAACCTGATCATCGCTCAGCGCCTGGCGCGCAAGCTGTGCCCGCACTGCAAGAAGGAAGTGCAGATCCCCCACGAAACCCTGCTGCACGAAGGCTTCCCCGAAGACAAGATCGGCACCTTCAAGATTTACGCCCCAGTCGGCTGCGAGAACTGCAAGGGCGGCTATAAAGGCCGCTTGGGTATTTATGAAGTGGTTAAAAACACGCCGGCCCTGCAGCGGATTATCATGGAGGACGGCAACTCCATCGATATTGGCGTACAGATGCGTAAAGATGGTTTCAACGACTTGCGTACATCCGGCCTGGAGAAAGCCATGCAGGGCATCACCAGCCTTGCAGAGGTTAACCGGGTGACCAAGGATTGACAGGGCACCAGGCTTTTGTAGGAGCGAATTCATTCGCGAGCTTCGGCTACGGGAAAAACATCGCGAGTGAATTCGCTCCTACAAAAGAGCTCCCAGGACATCCGACCTGTTTGACGAGAAGGCTCCTACAGGCGCGAAACGTATCTACCCATAACGACAAATACCAAGAATAACCAGCCTGTCCGGAACGAAGCAGGCATTACCGCTAGGGCGAGAAAATGGCTGAAAAGGCGTTGAAAACCAGTATTTTTGCCTGGGAAGGGACGGACAAGAAAGGCACCCGCATGAAGGGTGAGCTCAGCGGGCAGAACCCCGCGCTGGTCAAGGCACAATTGCGCAAACAGGGCATCAACCCGATCAAGGTGCGCAAGAAAGGCATCTCGCTATTCAGCGCCGGCAAGAAGATCAAACCCATGGACATAGCCCTGTTCACCCGGCAGATGGCAACCATGATGAAAGCCGGGGTACCGCTGCTGCAGAGCTTCGACATCATCGGCGAAGGCTTCGATAACCCGAACATGCGCAAGCTGGTGGACGAGGTCAAACAGGAAGTGGCTGCCGGTAACAGTTTCGCCGCCTCCCTGCGCAAGAAACCGCAGTATTTCGATGATCTGTATTGCAATTTAGTGGACTCCGGCGAGCAATCCGGAGCACTGGAAACCCTGCTGGATCGCGTCGCTACCTACAAGGAAAAGACCGAAGCTCTGAAGGCCAAGATTAAGAAGGCGATGAACTACCCGATCGCAGTGGTAGTCGTGGCGGTCATCGTTTCGGCGATTTTGCTGATCAAAGTAGTCCCACAGTTCCAGACAGTATTTGCCAACTTCGGCGCCGAACTACCGGCTTTCACTCTATTCGTAATCGGTATTTCCGAGGCATTGCAAAAGTGGTGGTTTGTTTTTTTGATTGGCATATTTGCTGCGGCAGTTGCCTTTAAGGAAGCACAGAAGCGCTCGGAAAAATTCCGCGATTGGATAGATCGAACCGTACTCAAACTGCCCATCGTCGGCGATATCCTCTACAAGTCCGCGGTCGCGCGTTTCGCCCGCACGCTGTCGACCACCTTCGCCGCCGGCGTGCCGCTGGTCGACGCGCTCGACTCAGTAGCCGGCGCCACCGGCAACGTGGTGTTCCGCAACGCCACCAATAAGGTCAAGTCAGACGTTTCCACCGGCATGCAGCTCAACTTCTCCATGCGCACCACTAACACCTTCCCGACCATGGCCATTCAGATGACCGCCATCGGCGAAGAATCCGGCTCTTTGGACGAAATGCTGGACAAGGTTGCTAGTTTCTATGAGGAAGAAGTCGACAACATGGTCGATGGGCTCACCAGCCTGATGGAGCCGATGATTATGGCCGTACTCGGCGTGTTGGTCGGCGGCCTGATCATCGCCATGTACCTGCCAATCTTCCAGCTGGGTGCCGTCGTCTAAAAATGCCTGTTATCGACTTTCTGGCCAGTCATGTGCTGGCCTTTGTTTTGTGCGCACTGCTGCTTGGCCTGCTGGTCGGCAGTTTTCTCAATGTGGTAATCCATCGCCTGCCGAAGATGATGCTCAGCGACTGGAAGGCTCAGGCACGGGAAGTGCTGGAGCTGCCGGCAGAAGCCAGCGGCCATACTTTCAACTTGATCCTACCCAACTCCCACTGCCCAGCCTGTGGCCACGAGATCAAGGCGTGGGAAAACATCCCGCTGCTCAGTTATCTGGCCCTACGCGGCAAGTGTTCGGCCTGCAAAGCGCCGATCAGCCTGCGCTACCCGCTGGTGGAGCTGGCTTGCGGCTTGCTTTCGGCCTATGTCGCCTGGCACTTCGGCTTCAATTGGCAGGGCGGCGCCATGCTGCTGCTTACTTGGGGGCTGCTGGCGATGAGCTTGATTGATGCCGACCACCAATTGCTGCCTGACGTATTGGTACTGCCATTGCTATGGCTAGGCCTAATCATTAATCAGTTCGGCCTGTTCGCCAGCCTCGAAGATGCCTTGTGGGGCGCGATTGCCGGTTATCTCAGCCTCTGGTCGGTGTATTGGCTGTTCAAGCTCATCACCGGCAAGGAAGGCATGGGCCATGGCGACTTCAAGCTGCTCGCCATGCTTGGCGCGTGGGGCGGCTGGCAGATATTGCCGCTGACTATCCTGCTCTCCTCGCTGGTCGGCGCAGTATTGGGCGTAATCATGCTGCGCCTGCGCAATGCCGAAACCAGCACGCCTATCCCCTTCGGCCCCTACCTGGCAATTGCGGGCTGGATCGCACTGCTCTGGGGTGATCAAATAACCGCAACCTATCTGCAATTTGCCGGTTTTAAATGAGCAAACCCTGGATTCTCGGCCTAACCGGTGGCATCGGCAGTGGCAAGAGCGCGGCCGCCAAGCACTTTATTGATCTTGGCGTGCATACCGTGGATGCCGACCATGCCGCACGCTGGGTCGTCGAGCCAGGGCGCCCAGCACTCGCGCGAATCGCCGAGCATTTCGGCGAAGAGGTTCTGCAGGCCGATGGCCAACTGGATCGAGCCGCGTTGCGTACCCGTGTTTTCCAGAACGCCGAAGAGCGTCGCTGGTTGGAGGCTCTGCTACACCCGCTAATCGGCCAGGAAATCCATGACTATCTCGCGCGGGCCGAATCGCCCTACGCCATTCTGGTCTCGCCGCTGCTAATCGAATCCGGACAACGACGGCTGACCCAGCGCATTTTGGTGGTGGATACTCCCGAGGAGCTGCAGGTGCAACGCACCATGCTGCGCGATCAGACTTCAGCGGAACAGGTCAACGCGATTCTGCAGGTCCAGGCCAATCGTGAGGAGCGCCTGCGTCATGCTGATGACGTCTTGGTCAACGATCGCGATCTCGCCTGGCTGCAGGCCGAAGTCGAGCGTTTGCACCAGTTTTATCTGACTTTGCGAGGAGGCCAGCCATGAGCCAGCCCACCATCATCAAATGCCCAACCTGTGGCGCTCCCGTCGAATGGAGTGCGCAAAGCCTGCACCGGCCGTTTTGCTCGGAACGTTGCAAACTGATCGATCTTGGCGCCTGGGCGGCCGAAGAGCATGCGATCCCCGGTGATTCCCTGGAAGACGAGTTGTTCTCAGGCCAACTACCGCCCCGCGAACATTAATAGCCCACTCATTGTCGCGGCTCGTCGTCCTTCCAGGGCGCCTGCAGATAGCGTGTCCGATTAAAGGTTTCCAGCCACTCCGGCTGGAAAACCACCAGCGCGCTAATCACCATGCCGTTGATGAATGCTTCCGGAAACATCACCAGCCACAAGTAACCGGCAAAATCTCCCAGCCAGGGCGGTAGCGGGAAGCGCCCATCTATCGCCAGCACGGCCAACCCCATCAACAAACATGTCAGTGCCGTCAAAGCCGCCGGAAAGAAACCGCAGCAGAATATGTAGACAAACAAGTTTCGTGGCTGCTTACGTTCGACCAGCAAAGCGCAAGCTTCGGCAATTAATACCGGCATCCCGACCAGCAGCAAGCCATTCAGGCCAAGCGCTAGAAAATCCTGCTTGCCGACTGCCAGCAAGCCAAATTGCGCGACCAGCCCCCCCGATTAGCGCTAACGGCCAGTCGAGCAATAACGTGACCGCCGTCATGCCAATGAAGTGATAAGACAGCCCTCCGGCGAAATCACGGCGCACCAGCCACAGCAAAAACAGCATAAATACCGTGCCAAAGAGCAGATGCTGACGACGAGTATCGCTGAACAACTCAAGCCAGGGGGCGCGCCAGACTGCCCATAAGATCGCCGGCAGATACAGGGCCCATCCAAGCGCCATGCTCTCGATTGACAGCAACCCGGCAGCAATCATCGGGCACCTCTATCTAGTTCAACCCTATTCCCGGACAGGTTTGGGACCGCAGCCAAACAAAACTCCGCCATAGTGCATGCCTCCGCATTCGCTATCCGCCCCACCACACTCGGCACGGAGAGAACGCTCGCGGATTGGTCAATGCAAACTGACATAGCTGGACTCCAGACCTGGCTGAACCAGTCTACACCTCACACGCAACGTCTAAGCTGAGGGCATGAACGAGACAGAGTATCTGCGCCTGCTTACTTACCAAGCTGAGCAAACCAATCTGCTGCTATCCAATTCGCGCAAATGGGAGCGCGAACGTTGGGTTTGCCAGCGATTGCTGCAGGCGCTGAATATCGACTATCACAGCGACGAATTCGGCACCGGCCAAGAACCGCCTGATGTGCGGTTTCGTGATGCCTGCTTCGAAGTCTTCATGGTCATCGATGTCGGCCGTCGCTTAAACGATGAATGGCGAGATGAGCTGCGACGCCGCCGCAGCGCATACTCCCTCAATCAGCTGAGGCGCCATGAAGCCCACCCCAAACGCATCAATGCCGATGAGCTGCAATCGCTCTTAGGGCCGACCCTGCGCAAGAAAGCACGCAACTACCGCGTTCGTGATCTCAAACTGGGCGAACTGGATATGCTTGCCTATATCGACCTGAAACATGCTGTTCCTGACTTCAATACCAGCTTCCCACCGCCCACAGAGTATCTACACCATGGCTGGCGCTCGCTTTCCATGGTCGGTCCGACTTTCGCACGGGTCCTCTTCGCCCACGGCAGCGCACCAGACTTTCTGCGCAATAATCTCGGCCGTTGCGTGCTATTCGACGCGGGTAGCGACTTATGATTAGTCGCGGCCACTTCTACAGCAAATTAATCGCTCAGCGCCGCCTGAGCCTCCTAGAATACCGACAATCCATAGCGAGGTTTTCATGACTAGTCGCCTCAATTCCGATGATCAAGCCCGCGTCGATAGCTACCTGAGCGCACCTCAACATCAAGTGGAGCGCAAGCCCTTCCGCCCTTGGCTTCTCCTCGGAATCGTCCTCGCCAGTGTTGTTACTCTCGGCCTCCTGAGCCGTTTGCTAAGCCGTTTGGTGCTATGAGCTGCCTCGCGCTCGCCTATTCGGCCGTTCACAGAATTTCTAGCCTTGTGAGACTGCGCCATGACTCATCGCATTGTGATTGTCGGCGGCGGCGCCGGCGGCCTCGAGCTTGCCACCCGCCTTGGTAGAACCCTGGGTAAGCGCGGCCAAGCCAAGATCGTACTGGTCGATGCCAACCTGACCCACATCTGGAAACCGCTGCTGCATGAGGTGGCAGCCGGCTCACTGAACTCTTCGGAAGACGAACTCAATTATGTCGCTCAGGCAAAGTGGAACCACTTCGAGTTCCAACTAGGCCGCATGAGCGGACTGAGCCGCCAGGACAAACGCATACGCCTGGCCGCTACGCTCGATGAAGGCGGTATCGCCCTGCTGCCCGAGCGCGAATTGAGTTATGACAGCCTAGTGCTGGCCGTCGGCAGTACAACCAACGATTTCGGCACGCCCGGGGCGGCTGAAAACTGCCTGTTCCTCGATACTCGCGCCCAAGCGGAACGCTTTCATCGCCAACTGCTCAACCACTATCTGCGCGCCCATGCCACACTCAACCAAGGGACTGAGCAAATCAATGTCGCCATCGTCGGTGCCGGCGCCACCGGTGTAGAGCTCGCCGCCGAGCTTCATCATGCGGCCCACGAATTGGCCGCTTACGGCCTGGATAGCATCCAGCCGGAAAACATGCGCATTACGCTCATAGAAGCCGGACCACGGGTGCTGCCCGCCCTCCCCGCACGGATCAGCCAGGCCGTACATCGCAGGCTGGAAAAGCTTGGAGTAACCGTACTGACCAATGCCGCAGTCAGTGAGGTCACCACCGAGCATTTGCAAACCCGTAGCGGCCAACTAATCCCCGCCAGCCTCAAAGTTTGGGCCGCTGGCATCCGCGCACCGGCCTTTCTGGAAAGCCTCGATGGACTAGAAAGCAACCGTATCAATCAGTTGCACGTGCGACCGACCTTACAGACCACCCGCGACGACGACATTTTCGCCTTCGGTGATTGCGCGGCATGCCCACAACCTGGCACCGATGAACGCAACGTACCGCCACGCGCCCAAGCCGCACATCAACAAGCATCGTTGCTGGCGAAGAGCTTCAAGCAGAAATTCGCAGGCCAAGCGCTGCCCACTTATCTCTATCGCGACTACGGCTCACTAATTTCCCTGTCGCACTTCAGCACCATCGGCAATCTGATGGGCAACCTGATGGGTAACGTCAAACTCGAAGGGTGGCTGGCACGAATGTTCTACATCTCGCTCTACCGCATGCATCAGATAGCGCTATACGGGATTGTCCGCACCCTGCTGCTAATGCTCAGCGATCATATTGGCCGCAGCACCGAGCCGCGACTGAAGCTGCACTGAACAATGCGCCCGACCTGCCCCGTGAAAAATTGGCAACAAAAAACCCGCACTAGGCGGGTTTTTTGTTTCTCAAGCGTACTTGAGAAGTTGGTGGGTCGTGTAGGATTCGAACCTACGACCAATTGGTTAAAAGCCAACTGCTCTACCAACTGAGCTAACGACCCGAAATGGTCGGGGTAGGGGGATTCGAACTCCCGACATCCTGCTCCCAAAGCAGGCGCGCTACCGGACTGCGCTATACCCCGGTCTGGAACTGGCTCCGCGACCTGGACTCGAACCAGGGACCCAATGATTAACAGTCATTTGCTCTACCGACTGAGCTATCGCGGAACTATTTGCACTCCAGCTCTGCTACGCGATTCGCGTCTCAGAGGCGCGCCATTTTACGTTTCGCGGCACGCCTGTCAACCCTTAAATCGCTTTCAAAGCAATGATTTGCCGCGATCCGATCGACTACTATATTTTGTAAGGCCCAACCACATTGGATGTGCCGGCCGCCAGGCTTTCGCTCAGGACAGTTGATGAATAACAATCAGGGCAACCCTCCGAATCGCCCCAAAGCAGCGCCGACGCTGGCTAACAGGGCCATTCAGCCGCGCTTTGGCGAGTTGGTCCAAAGTTGCAGGAAGCTGGCAATGAATCGGCTGGCTGAGCACCTGACGGGAGTGTTTGGCCAAGTCGACGACACGCTATTCGAGTGCGCGGAAAAAGCCGAAAACAATCAGGTTCAGACGCTGTTCTTCGATAACATGCGTGAAATTCGCCGCCAGCGACCGCAAATCGAACGCAGCTACCATCAAAAAATCGCCCAGAACTTTGCCGACTTCATTGACGGAAAGCTCAAGGAGCGCGAAGAGCCGGAAGAGCTGGATGCTACCCAGTTCACCCTCGTACAAAACGAGGATTACGAGGAGAGCCTGCAAGTCACCAACATGGTCAGCCGGGTCAAGGCGCGCTGCGCCCAACACCTATTTGCGCTCGAACAACGCCTGGCAGTCCTCAATAACGGCCAGAAGCTCGGCGAAGACAGCAACCCGTTCGGCCCTCAAGCCATTGCTCAGGCCTTCCGCGATGCATTAGCACCCTGCCCGTTCCCGCTGCGGATCAAGACCATCCTTTATATGCTGTTCGACCGGCATGTCATGCAAAGCCTGGACAGCCTCTACGAAGCGATGAACAAGCGCCTGATCGAAGCCGGCGTGCTGCCCAATCTGAAATACAGCGCACTGCGCTCGCCCAACACTGCGCGCCCCGCATCGACACCGACACCCACCCAACCGAGCGCAGCACCAGCAGCCGCTGCGGTTGAGCCCAGCAGTGGCGCCAGAGTCTTGGGCGGCAATTCGCAGCCGGACCCCGAAGCAGCCGCGCCGCCCGCGGGGCCCTCTCCATCGGCGCCTCCCACCCCGATCACAGTTAACCTCAACGATCCGCCATCTACCGATCCTGGCGCTTTGTTCAGCGGCCTAGCCGCGCTGCTCAGTGAGTATCGCCAGCGCGAAGGGGAAACTCCGTTACTGGGTGGCACGCGGAGTATTTCCAGCTTCGCCCCACGTGGAGCCACGCGCACCTACAGCGCCGGCGAACTGCTTGAAGCACTCAACCGCCTGCAGGAAAAGTCGGCCCACGACTTGTCGCAGCGCCTGCATCAGCCGCAACCGGTCGAAGAACTCAAGGCCGATCTGCAGGCACAACTGGAAACCCATAGCCATCTGCCCGGCCAACAGAAGCTGTCCGACCAGGAAGCCGACGTCATCGACTTGGTCGGTATGCTTTTCGACTTCATTCTTGACGACGAAAACCTGCCGGATATCTGCAAGACCGCGCTATCGCACCTGCATACGCCCTATTTGAAAGTCGCGCTGCAGGATAAAGCGCTGTTCACCCAGCATCACCACCCCGCTCGCCGACTCCTCAATGCCATGGCTCAAGCCGGCGTGCTGTATGGCAGCGAAGGCGATGAGCGCGGCTTGTTGGCGAAGATGCACTGGGTGGTCGAACGGGTGATTCAGGGCTACAGCGGCGATCTGTCTCTGTTCGATAGCCTGCTCGAGGAATTCAACGAATACATCGCGACGCTGCGGCACAAGGTCGAGCTGCGCGAGCGGCGCGCCGTAGAGGCAGCCAAGGGCCGCGACAAATTGCTCGATGCGCGCCAGCAAGCCGTCGATGTAATCGTCAAGACGCTGCAAGGCCGTGAGTTACCAGCCATCATGCGCAACTTCCTCGAACTGACCTGGGCCGACGTGCTGGTATTTATCCATCTGCGTCACAGCCAGCACAGTGAAGAATGGCAACGCGCCTGCGAGGCTGCCGAGCAGTTGGCCTGGAGCGGTACGCCGCTGAGTGAGCAGGACCATCAGCGCCTGCAGGACCTGCGGGTACCGCTGCTCGACACCCTGCGCAAGGGACTTGAGCTTCTCGGCGGCTACCATGGCGACGGCATCCGCCGCCTGCTGCAGGATATCGTCGCGTGTCAGCATGCCGTTCAGGCCAAGCACCCTGAGCTGGCCGCCAAGCTCGCGACCAAACTGCCGGAAAGCCCACTGGGCGCGATGCTCGGCGAGGATGCTGCGCTGCTCAATAGCGCGCCACGCTCGGGCCTCTCAGCGCACGCTCAAGTACTGGCCAAAGAACTGTCGCGTATCGAGTTCGGCACCTGGTTCGAATTTGCCAATGGCGGACAGCCACGCCTCCTCAAGCTGTCCTGGTTCAGCCCTACCACCCACAACTACATGTTCGTCGACCACAGCGGGCAGCGAGTGGCGATCAAGCCGCTGACTCTGCTCGCCAGTGAAATGGAGCAGGGATTGGCGCGAATCGTTCCAGCCCAGTCCACGGCTCCGTTAATGGACCGCGCCCTCACCGCCATCTACCGCGTGCTACAGCGTTTCACCGGCCGCACAACCGAGCCCAACTAAGGAACCCCAATGAATGATCGTCGTCAGCACAGCCGCCAGAGTACCGAGCTGCAGCTGGAAGTCTTCGACCTGCATAGCGGAAAACGCCTGGGCCGCGTGGTGGACTTGTCCACCGAGGGCTTCATGCTATTCAGCGATCACGCGATGGAGGTCGACAGCGTTATTGAGTGTCGCCTCATGGCGAGCAATGGCCCCGCGGGCGCGAAAGAAGTGCAGCTCGGCGCCGATTGTCTATGGAGCCGCCCGGGCGCCGACGGCCAACACTGCTGGGCCGGCTTTCATATCATCGACCTCAGCGACGAACAGACTGAAGCGCTCAATATTTTGCTCAAGCATCTGTAAATGCATAATAAAAAGCCCCGCAATGCGGGGCTTTTTATTGGCGGGCAGGATCAGCTGAAGATGATTTCGTCACCCTCCACTTTGCCGGTGACACTGGCACCCGGGGCGAATTCGCCCGCGAGGATCTGCTGCGCCAGCGGGTTTTCTACCCAGCGCTGGATCGCCCGCTTCAGCGGCCGAGCTCCATAAACCGGGTCGTAGCCAATGGCGACCAGCTTATCCAGCGCCTCATCGCTGAGCTCCAGATTCAGCTCGCGCTCGGCCAGACGCTTGCGCAGACGCTGCAACTGGATCTTGGCAATGCCGGCGATCTGCTCGCGGGCCAGCGGCTCGAACACCACCACCTCGTCGATGCGGTTAACGAACTCCGGACGGAAATGGCTGCTCACCGCATCCATCACCGCCGCACGCTGAGCCTCACGATCGCCTACCAGCTCCTGGATTTGCGCCGAGCCGAGGTTGGACGTCATCACCACCACGGTGTTGCGGAAATCCACGGTGCGCCCATGGCTATCGGTCAAGCGGCCATCTTCCAGCACCTGCAGGAGGATGTTGAACACATCTGGATGGGCTTTTTCCACCTCATCCATCAGCACCACCGAGTAGGGTTTCCGGCGCACCGCCTCGGTCAAATAACCGCCCTCCTCGTAACCGACATAGCCAGGCGGCGCACCGATCAGACGGGCCACGGAGTGCTTCTCCATGAACTCGGACATGTCGATGCGCACCAGCGCTTCCTCGGTATCGAAGAGGAACTCGGCGAGCGCTTTGCACAACTCGGTCTTGCCGACGCCGGTCGGACCGAGAAACAGGAACGAGCCACTGGGCCGGTTAGGATCGGACAAGCCGGCCCGCGAGCGCCGCACGGCATTGGCCACCGCGACCACGGCTTCGTTCTGGCCGATGACCCGCTTGTGCAGCAGGCCTTCCATCTTCAGGAGTTTCTCGCGCTCGCCTTCGAGCATCTTCGACACCGGAATGCCGGTCCACTTGGACACCACTTCGGCGATCTCTTCTTCGGTGACCTTGCTGCGCAGCAACTGATTTTCCGGTTTTCCGTGCTGGTCGACCATTTGCAGGCTGCGCTCCAGATCGGGGATTACCCCGTACTGCAGTTCAGCCATGCGCTGCAGGTCGGACTTGCGGCGCGCCGCCTCGAGGTCGCCTTTGGCCTGCTCGATCTTCTGCTGGACTTGCGCGGAGCCCTGCACTTCGGCCTTCTCCGACTTCCAGATTTCCTCGAGATCGGCGTACTCGCGCTCGAGCTTGCCGATGTCCTCTTCCAGCTTGGCGAGGCGCTTTTTGGTCGCTTCGTCATCTTCCTTCTTCAGCGCCTCGCGCTCGATCTTCAGCTGGATCAAACGGCGATCCAGACGATCCAGCGCTTCGGGCTTGGAGTCGATTTCCATGCGAATGCGACTGCCGGCCTCGTCGATCAGGTCGATGGCCTTGTCCGGCAACTGCCGATCGGTGATATAGCGATGCGAGAGCTTCGCCGCAGCGATGATCGCGCCATCGGTGATGGTCACGCCGTGGTGCACTTCGTAGCGCTCCTTGAGGCCGCGCAGGATGGCGATGGTGTCTTCCTCGCTCGGCTCATCGACCAGGACCTTCTGGAAGCGCCGCTCCAGCGCCGCGTCCTTCTCGATGTACTGGCGGTATTCGTCCAGCGTGGTGGCACCGACGCAGTGCAGCTCGCCACGTGCCAAGGCGGGCTTGAGCATGTTGCCGGCGTCCATCGAACCCTCGGCCTTGCCCGCGCCGACCATGGTGTGCAGTTCGTCGATGAACAAAATGACCCGACCTTCCTGCTTGCCCAATTCATTGAGCACAGCTTTCAGGCGCTCCTCGAACTCGCCGCGGAACTTAGCACCGGCGATCAGCGCGCCCATATCCAGGGACAGCACGCGCTTGTCCTTGAGGCCGTCGGGCACCTCGCCGTTGATGATGCGCTGAGCCAGGCCCTCAACGATGGCGGTCTTGCCGACGCCAGGCTCGCCGATCAGTACCGGATTGTTCTTGGTGCGCCGCTGCAGTACCTGAATGGTGCGGCGGATTTCATCGTCACGACCGATCACCGGGTCGAGCTTGCCGTCCTCGGCGCGCTTGGTCATGTCGACGGTGTATTTATCCAGCGCCTGGCGCGATTCCTCGGCGTTCGGGTCGTTCACCGCGTCGCCACCGCGCAGGTTGGTAACGGCGTTTTCCAGAGCTTTTTTGCTCACACCCTGAGCGAGCAGCAGCTTGCCCAGCTTGGTGTTCTCATCCAGTGCGGCCAGCAGTACCAGTTCGCTGGAGATGAATTGGTCGCCCTTCTGCTGGGACAGGCGATCGGCCTGATTGAGCAGGCGCGCCAAGTCCTGCGACAGGTTCACGTCGCCGGTGGGATTTTGGATTTTCGGCAGATGATCGAGCTCTTTGTTCAGTGCCTGGCGCAACGCCGAGACATCGAAGCCAACCTGCATGAGCAAGGGCCTGATCGAGCCGCCCTGCTGATCGAGCAGAGCCTGGAACAAATGTGCCGGTTCAATGGCCGGATGATCGAGGCCAACGGCCAAGGATTGAGCATCGGAGAGCGCCAGTTGCAGCTTGCTGGTCAAACGGTCTATTCGCATAAGTCACCCTTCCAGTTGAAAAGCAGGCCGGCGAGTTAAATCCGCCTGTGCTGAAACCTGCTGAGTTACCAGTCTAGATAGGGATGCTACTGCGGGAGTTCAAGCCGCCAGTCGTTGACGGAGCGCAAACAGTGGGGCTGCGCGTGTCAGTCCAGCCAGATCAGACTGGCGAAGCGACCGGTGCGGGCGGCGCGCCGATAGGAGTAAAAGCGGGGATCGCTGACGGTGCAGAAGTCGCCGCCATACACGGCCTCGACGCCGCATGCCGCCAGATGGATACGCGCCAGCTGGTAGATGTCAGCCAGAAACTTGCCGGCGCTCGCTGCAGAGCGGAACGCGCGCGCGGTGTCGGCATTGGCGTCAACGAATGCTTCGCGCACTTCGCCACCAACTTCAAAGGCCGCGGGGCCAATGGCCGGACCGAGCCACACCAGGATTTCATCGCTCGGCAGCTCCAGCGCTGCAACGGTGGCTTCCAGCACACCGCCGACCAGCCCCCGCCAGCCGGCATGCGCCGCCGCGACCCTGCTGCCCGCGCGGTCGCAGAACAGCGCCGGCAGGCAATCGGCGGTCATCACCGTGCAGGCGATGCCGGGGGTCGCCGTCCAGCTGGCATCGGCCTCTACCACGCGTTCGGGATCGGCCCGCACTACCTGCACGCCATGCACTTGATTCAGCCAAGCTGGTTGACAGCCCAGACGAGCAATCAGCCGGCGGCGGTTTTCATCGACAGCGGCAGGCACATCATCGACATGCGTACCGAGATTGAAGGTATCGAACGGCGCCAGGCTGACGCCGCCGGTGCGGGTGGTGGTACACGCTTTGACCCGGGCCGGCGCCGGCCAGTCAGGGACCAACCAGTCGTTCGGCACGCCCGGGTCAGCCGACAAACGCGTCGCGATCCTGACGCAGCAGGGTCAGTAGCCAGACGAAATCATCGGGCAGCGGCGACTCCCACTTCATCCGCTCACCGGTAGCCGGATGATCGAGCTCGAGGAAGCGCGCATGCAGGGCCTGGCGCGGAAAGCTCTTGAGCTCTTGCACGAGCGTCGGGCTGGCCGCCGGAGGAATACGGAAACGCCCGGCGTAGAGCGGATCGCCTACCAGCGGAAAACCCACATGGGTCATATGCACGCGAATCTGGTGGGTGCGCCCGGTTTCCAGCTTGACCCGCGTATGGGTGTGCAAACGGAAGCGCTCCAGCACCCGATAATGACTGATCGCCGGCTTGCCGCCGTCGGTCACCGCCATACGCTGACGCTGGGTGCCATGCCGGCCGATCGGTGCATTGATCTTGCCGCCCGCGGTGATCACGCCAATCACGATAGCTTCATAGATGCGGCTGACCGTGCGCTTTTGCAGCTGATCGACCAGCTTGGTCTGCGCTTGCAGGTTCTTGGCCACCACCATTAGGCCGGTGGTGTCCTTGTCCAGGCGGTGCACGATGCCGGCCCGCGGCACGTTGACCAGATCCGGCACATGGTGCAACAGGGCATTCAGCAAGGTGCCGTCCTGGTGGCCGGCGGCAGGATGCACCACCAGACCCGCAGGCTTGTTGAGCACCAGGATGTGCTCGTCCTCGTAAACGATGTCAAGGTCGATATCCTGCGCCAGCCATTCGCCCTGCGCTTCCTGCTCGGCCTCGAGGGTCAGCACGCTGCCGCCATAGACGGTGTCACGCGGACGCGCCACGGCGCCGTCCACCAGCAAGCGACCGTCCTTGATCCAGGTGGACAGGCGGGAGCGGGAATATTCGCCGAAGAGCTGCGCGGCGATCTGGTCGAGGCGTTGTCCGCCCAGGTCGGAGGGCACTTCGGCACGAAGTTGAATCAGTGACTTATTAATTGAGGACATGCTCGGCAACGGCGGGGGGCGTAGCCTTTGGTTTCAGCTGCGCGCTTGTGGTTAAATACGGCGTCTTTTTGTCCCGGCATTACCGGGGCCCCATCATAACAGGACGGCCCTGGCCAAGACAGCCAACCGTCACAGGGACGCAAGCCGCTATGCAAGTGAAACACCTGCTGCTGATCGCCATCCTCGCCCTCAACGTCGCGTGCTCTTCCAACAATACGGTCGACGAAAACCTCAGCGAGGCCGAGTTGTACCAGCAGGCACAGGCCGATCTGGACAATAAGAGCTACACCAGCGCTGTCAACAAGCTGAAAGCCCTGGAGTCGCGCTATCCCTTCGGCCGCTACGCCGAACAGGCGCAGCTCGAATTGATCTACGCCTACTACAAGAACATCGAGCCAGAAGCGGCCAAGTCCGCTGCCGAGCGTTTTATCCGCCTGCATCCGCAACATCCGAACGTCGATTACGCCTATTACCTCAAGGGTCTGGCCTCGTTCGACCAGGACCGCGGCCTGCTGGCTCGCTTCCTGCCACTGGACATGACCAAGCGCGATCCAGGCGCAGCGCGTGATTCGTTCAACGAATTCGCCCAGCTCACCACGCGCTACCCGAACAGCCGCTACGCGCCGGACGCCAAGCAGCGCATGGTCTACCTGCGCAACCTGCTGGCCGCCTACGAAGTGCATGTCGGCCACTATTATCTGAAGCGTCAGGCCTATGTCGCCGCCGCCAACCGTGGCCGCTACGTGGTGGAAAACTTCCAGGAAACCCCAGCCGTCGGCGATGGCCTGGCGATCATGACCGAGGCGTACCAACACCTGCACCTCGATGATCTGGCCACCACCAGCCTGGAAACCCTCAAGCTCAACTATCCCGACCATCCGAGCCTGGTCGACGGCCAGTTCGTCGCCCGTGAGAAGGATGACAGCGATAACCGTTCCTGGCTGAGTAAGGCCACACTGGGCCTGATCGAAACCGACACGCCACTGCCGCCGGGCGAAACCCGCGCCAGCCAGGACGTGATCAAACAGTACGAAGACGCCGAAGAAGCCATTCCGGAAGACCTGCTGCCTGAGAACCAGGACGCCGCCCAGGAAGAGCAGCATGAAGCCGAAGGCAACAACAACGACCGCTCCTGGTTCAGCTACATGACCTTCGGGATCTTTGACTGAAGATTGCCGTTACGAAAAAGGGAGGCCTGCGGGCCTCCCTTTTTTATTGCCGGACTTATTGCTTGAACATGCCGCTCAATCGCCGATACGCCAGCCGGAAGTGATCGGATAGCGCCGATCACGACCGAAACCGCGCTGCGTCACGCGCACGCCGACCGCTGCCTGACGACGCTTGTACTCGTTGAGATCGACCAGCCGCAGCACGCGCCGCACCGTATCTTCATCGAAGCCCTCGGCGATGATGGCGTTGGCCGACAGGTCATATTCGACATACAGCTTGAGGATCTCATCGAGCACCGGATACGGCGGCAGCGAGTCTTCGTCTTTCTGATCCGGAGCCAGTTCGGCCGACGGTGGCCGGTCGATGACCCGCTGCGGAATCACCATGCCTAAGCTGTTGCGATACTCGCAGAGACGGAACACCAAGGTCTTCGGTACATCCTTGAGGACATCGAAGCCGCCTGCCATGTCGCCATAAAGCGTGGCGTAACCCACGGCCATTTCACTCTTGTTGCCGGTGGTCAGCACCAGATAGCCCTTCTTATTGGAGATGGCCATCAAGGTGGTGCCGCGGCAGCGAGCTTGCAGGTTCTCTTCGGTGGTATCGCGCCCCAGCCCGGAAAAGACCGGCGCCAGCGTCTCGAGAAAGGCCTCGACCATCGGCGCAATCGGCAGCACGCGGTAAGTGACGTTCAGCGCCCGAGCCTCGGCTTCGGCGTCCTCCAGGCTGATCTGGGCGGTGTAGCGGAACGGCATCATCACCGCCTCGACCCGCTCTGCCCCAAGCGCATCGACCGCGACCGCCAGGGTCAACGCCGAGTCGATGCCGCCCGACAGCCCCAGCACCACCCCTTTGAAACCGTTCTTCTGCACATAGTCGCGCACGCCAACCACCAGTGCCTGATAGACGCTAGCCTCCAATTCCGGCAGCGCCGCACAGTTCGCTGGGCGGGGCTGCACACGTCCCTCGGCACACTGGAAATCGACCGGATACAGCCCTTCGGTAAAGGCCGGTGCGCGCTGGCTGACCTGTCCGTCGACCGTCATCACGCAGCTGCCGCCATCGAACACCAGCTCGTCCTGACCACCGACCTGGTTCACATACACAATCGGCATACTGCCTTCGACCGCGCGCTCGGCGAGCATTTCCTCGCGTTCGCGCTGCTTTTCGAGATGGAAAGGCGAGGCGTTCAAGCTCAGCATCAGCTGCGCGCCAGCCTCTTGAGCCTGGCGCATCGGCTCGGCGAACCAGATGTCTTCGCAGATGGTCAGCGCAACCGGAATGCCCTTGATATCCACCACACAGGCGTCGCTACCCGAGGCGAAATAGCGCTTTTCATCGAACACCCGGTAGTTGGGCAACTTCTGTTTGTAATAGGTAACCAGTACCTCGCCATCGGCTATGGCTGCGCAGGCGTTGTAGCGCAACTCGCCCTCCAGCCAGGGGTAGCCGACCACCATATAAATGCCGCTGACTTCGTTTTTCAGGCGCTGCAGGCCCTGTTCGATGCGCCGCTGCATGCTCGAGCGAAGCAGCAGATCCTCGGGCGGATAGCCGCACAGCGCCAGCTCAGGAAACACGATGACATCCGCTTGCCACTGATCGCGGGCGCTTTGTGCCGCCTCGATGATGCGCTGGACATTGCCATGTACATCGCCAACACGCAGATTCAACTGGGCCATCACGACCCGTAGGGTTTGGCTCATCGCCGCCTCCATCAATAGGATTGCGCGCCCGGCTTGCCACCGGGCGCCATAGACCGCCATTGTCCCGCATCGTCTGACGCAGAAACAACGCACAGGCCAAGGATTCGCGTCTGTCCGCGCAGAGTGTCCTTGGCTAAACTGCGACCTCAATAAAAGAGAACGCATTATGGGCCGTTTGTTGTTCTGGATTGTGCTGATCGCGGTCGCCGTCTGGCTCTGGCGCCACTTCAAGCGCCCGACGCCACCCCGCGCCGATACCGAAGCGGGCACCACGCCGATGGTGCGCTGCGCCCAGTGCGGCGTGCATGTCCCGCAAAACCGGGCCTTGCAGCATGAGTCTCGCTGGTATTGCTCCCAAGCCCACCTGACTCAAGGTTCTTCGTCCGGTGATCGCTGAGACCCTGCAGCTGAGCAACGATCAAGGCCAGCGGATTTTTCGTCTCTACAACCTTTACCGACTGACCATCGGCCTGGCGTTGGTGCTGCTGATCTCCAGTGAGCTGGACGATCAACTACTCGAGTTGGCCAGCCCGCAACTGTTTAGCTACGGCAGCTGGCTGTACCTGATCCTCAACATGCTGGTGGCGGCACTGGTGCAGCGGCCGAAACACCTGTTGCCGGTGTTCACTCTGGCCTTGCTCGATGTGATCGCGCTGTCCGGCCTGTTCTACGCGGCCGGCGGCACGCCCAGCGGGATTGGCAACCTGTTGATTGTCGCCGTGGCGATCGCCAACATTCTCCTGCGCGGGCGCATCGGTCTGCTGATCGCGGCGATGGCAGCCATCGGCCTGATTTATCTCACCTTTTATCTCAGCCTCAGCCGTCCGGCTGCCTCCGCGCAATACGTGCAAGCGGGTGCGCTGGGAGCGCTGTGTTTCGCCGCCGCACTGTTCGTCCAAGGTTTGACTAAGCGCCTGCAATACAGCGAAGGCCTTGCCGCCCAACGTGCCGCCGACGTCGCTAACCTGGAAGCGCTCAACGAGCAGATTTTGCAGCGTATGCGCACCGGCATTCTGGTGCTTGACACCCACCATCGCGTGCTGCTTGCCAACCAGGGCGCGCGCAGCCTGCTTGGCCAAGATGCACTGACTGGCCAGGCTCTCGACCCGCACTGCCCGGAGCTGGTCAAACGCCTGCAGCAGTGGTGCGACAATCCAACCTTGCGTCCCGCCAGCCTACAAACGCAGGCCGATGGCCCAGCCCTGCAGCCCAGCTTCGTCTCCCTGCAGCGTGGTGAGCAGCAACATACCCTGGTGTTTCTCGATGACATCTCGCAAATCGCCCAGCAAGCGCAGCAACTCAAACTCGCCGCGCTCGGTCGCTTGACCGCTGGAATTGCCCATGAAATCCGCAATCCGTTGGGCGCCATCAGCCATGCTGCACAGTTGCTGCAGGAGTCGGAAGACTTGCAGGGGCCGGACCAACGCCTGGCGCAGATCATTCAGGACCATTCGCGACGGATGAATCTGGTGATCGAAAACGTCCTGCAGCTGTCCCGCCGCCGCCAGGCCGAGCCGCAGCTAATGGATCTGAAATATTGGCTGCACCGTTTCGCCGGCGAGTTTCGTAGCGCGCTGCCGAACAATCAGCAGCTGCATGTAGTAACCGACACCGGCACCCTGCAGACCCGCATGGACCCGCACCAGCTAACCCAGGTACTGACCAACCTGGTGCAGAATGGTTTGCGCTACAGCGCCCAGCGCAATCCATATGGACAAGTCTGGCTGCAGCTGTTTCGCGACGCGGAAAGCGATCTGCCGGTGCTCGAAGTCCTGGATGACGGTCCCGGTGTACCACCCGAGCAGGTGCAGCATATCTTCGAGCCGTTCTACACCACCGAAAACAAAGGGACCGGTCTCGGCCTGTATATTTCTCGCGAGCTGTGCGAAAGCAACCAGGCCCGTCTCGATTACAAACCGCGCGAAGTGGGCGGCAGCTGTTTCCGCATTACCTTCGCCCATCCACGCAAGCTGAGCTGAACCATGGCCAACCGACAACGCGCCCTGATCGTCGATGACGAGCCCGACATTCGCGAACTGCTGGAAATCACCCTCGGGCGCATGCGCCTGGATACGCGCAGTGCGCGCAACGTCAAGGAGGCCCGCGAGTGGCTGGCGCGCGAACCCTTCGACCTGTGCCTGACCGACATGCGTCTGCCCGACGGCACCGGCCTCGAACTGGTCCAGCATATCCAGCAGCGGCACCCGCAAGTACCAGTGGCGATGATTACCGCCTATGGCAGCCTGGATACGGCGATCAATGCCCTCAAGGCCGGAGCGTTCGACTTCTTGACCAAACCGGTCGACCTCGGTCGTTTGCGCGAGCTGGTCGCCACCGCGCTACGTATACGCGCGCCCGGCGAAGAGGAATTGCCCGTCGACAGCCGGCTGCTCGGCGACTCGCCACCGATGCGCGCCCTGCGCAAGCAGATCCTCAAACTCGCGCGCAGTCAGGCCCCCGTTTACATCAGCGGCGAGTCGGGTAGCGGCAAGGAGTTAGTGGCACGGCTTATTCATGAACAGGGCCCACGCACCGAATTGCCCTTCGTGCCGGTCAACTGCGGCGCGATCCCTTCCGAACTGATGGAAAGCGAATTCTTCGGCCACAAGAAAGGTAGCTTCACCGGCGCCATCGAAGACAAGCAAGGGCTCTTTCAGGCCGCCAACGGCGGCACCCTGTTTCTCGATGAAGTCGCCGACCTGCCCTTGCCAATGCAGGTGAAGCTGCTGCGCGCCATTCAGGAAAAAGCCATCCGCTCGGTCGGCGGGCAACAGGAACAAATCGTCGATGTGCGCATCCTCTGCGCCACGCACAAAGACCTCGCCGCCGAGGTAGCCGCCGGCCGTTTCCGCCAAGACCTCTACTACCGTCTCAATGTCATCGAACTGCGCGTTCCACCGCTGCGCGAACGCCGCGAAGACATTCCACTCCTGGCCGAAGTGATGCTCAAGCGGCTGGCCGAAGGCATCGGCCAAGCTCCCGCCACACTCACTGCCGATGCCCAGGAAAAACTCAAGAGCTACCGTTTCCCAGGCAACGTACGCGAGCTGGAAAACATGCTCGAACGCGCCCATACGCTGTGCGACGACGACCAGATCCAGGTTCACGATCTGCGTCTGGCCGAATCCGTCGGTGCCTTGGAAGGCGGGGAAGCAAGCCTGGCGCAAATCGATAACTTGGAGGATTACCTCGAAGACCTGGAGCGAAAATTGATCACCCAAGCGCTCGAGGAAACTCGCTGGAATCGTACTGCTGCAGCACAACGCTTGGGCCTGACCTTCCGCTCAATGCGTTATCGACTGAAGAAACTGGGGATCGATTGAGCCCTACCCGCTGTAGCCCGGATGAAATCCGGGAAGCGGCCTGTAGGAGCGGATTTATCCGCGAAAACCGGCAACTTCGCGCAGTCCCAATCGCGAATAAATTGGCTATGTCCCAGCTACGTGTTGAGACGTGCAGGTCCGCCAGGTGATGCCTGCGGCGATGACTCGTAGGGTAGGTTAGCCGTAGGCGTAACCCACCGACCAGGCTGGACGCCAGGGTTACGGGCGATGCCGCTGGTGGGTTACGCCGCTATGCGGCTAACCCACCCTTGTATCTCGACTATCGTCCCGTGAGGGGGATAGTCCCCGACTGATCATCGGGGGAGGGCCTGGAAGTCGTACCCACCCTAAGGCCTCGAGCCAGCTTTGTAGATAGTGCTCCAGCCCTCCACACTCACTCGAACAGTCCGAACGGTATCTAGGGCCCACCACAGGTGAGAGCTCGCATTCACAAGGTAGGGCCGGGTGCAGTGATGATCATCCTGAATGGATTAGCTGAGGAGTCTTTATGTCCAGCATCGTCGGCATCAACATCGCCAAGCACAGTTTCGACATCGCCACCCTGCAGGCAAATGGCAAGTACCGCACCAAGGCCAAGCTGGCCAACAGCGCCGCCGGTTTCCGGGTACTCCAGGAGTGGCTGCAGCAGTACGCCGAGCCCGGGGCCTGGATCGTGATGGAGGCCACCGGCACCTATCACGAGGCGCTGGCCGAGCACCTGCATGGCCTGGGCTACCGGGTCTGTGTGATGAATCCCGCGCAGATTGCCAGCTACGCCCGGAGCCAGCTGCAGCGGGTCAAGACGGACCAGGTCGACGCCAAGCTGATGGCCAGCTACGGCCAGCGGCACGTGGATGAGTTACGCGCCTGGCAGCCCGAGCCACCGGCGATACGCCGCCTGCGCGCGTTGGTGCGGCGCCTGCAGGATCTCAAGGAGATCGAGCAGATGGAGCGCAATCGCCTGGATGTCGCGGATGCCGGCGTACAGGACTCGATCCGCTCGGTGCTGGAGCATGTCGAGCAGCAGATTGCCGAGACCCTGCAGGCCATCCGGGCACAGATCGATGACGATCCGTACCTGCGCGGTAAGCGCGATCTGCTGGTCAGCATCGATGGCATCGGCGAGCAGACGGCCGCCCTGCTCCTGGCGGAGCTGGGCGATCCGCTGCAGTTCAAGAGCGCCCGAGCGATCACCGCGTTCGCCGGATTGAACCCGAAGCTGCAGGAGTCGGGTCAGCACAAGGGCCACGTGCGCATCTCCCGCATGGGCTCGGCTCGTCTGCGCACCGGCCTGTACATGCCGGCGGTCGTCTCGCTGACCCACAATCCGGCCATCAAAGCCCTGGCACAGCGCCTGCGAGCCCGCGGCAAAGCCGGCAAGCAGATCGTCTGCGCGGCGATGCGCAAACTGCTGCACATCGTCTATGGGGTACTGAAATCGGGCCAACCCTTTGATGCTCGCCTGGCCCTTGCCCACTGAGTGACAAGACGGTATCTACAAAAGCGGGGCGCAACACTTAACGGGTACATAGCCAATAAATTCGCTCCCACAAAAGCCCTGTAGGGTCGGGCGCAGCAACACCTATCGCCCTAGCCCAGCCGCCCCGCTGGTGCATAGGGCGCCGGCTCGATGATCGTCTCGCGCCCCAGCATCAAGTCCGCCAGCAAGCGGCAGGACGCCGGCGCCAAGACCAACCCGTTACGGTAATGCCCGCAGTTCAGCCACAGCCCGTCATACCCGGGCACCGGCCCGATAAAGGGAATGCCCTCCGGCGAGCCCGGACGCAGCCCCGCCCAATGCTTTACCACCTCGGCCCCGGCCAGCGCCGGCAACAGCTCGACAGCCGAAGCCTTCAAGCTGGCCAGCGCCACCTCGGTCGGGGTCTTGTCGAACCCAGCATGCTCCAAGGTGCTACCGACCAGAACATGGCCATCCCTGCGCGGGATCGCATAACGCCCCTTGGCCAGCACCATGCTCGGCAGGAAATCTTCGGCGCATTTAAAGAGGATCATCTGCCCTTTCACCGGCTCGACCGGCAACTCGACCCCCAGCCCCGCCAGCAACTCGCCACTCCAGGCCCCCGCCGCGACCACTACCCGCTCCGCACGAATCTCACCAGCCTCGGTATGCACGCCAACGACGCGCTGCCCGTCGCGAATAAAACCACTCACCGCGCAATGCTCATGCAGCGTCACGTTGGGCATGCGCAACAGCGCCTCACGCAGCGCCCGGGTCAAGCGCGGATTGCGCACGTTGGCCACCCCGGCCATATGCACCGCCCGTGTAAAGCCCGTCCCCAGCACCGGCACCGCGCGATACGCCTCCTCGATCCCCACCGCCACCAACGGCCGCCCCTCACGCCGCGCCCAAGCCAGCGCCTCGGCCTCGTCATCCAGATCCAGCCAATACAACCCGGTGACATACACCTCCGGATCGACCCCGGTCTCCGCCATCAATTGCGCGCCTAACTGCGGATAGAAATCCTGCGACCAATGCGCCAACGCTGTCACCGCCTGGCTATAGCGCCACGGATACAACGGCGAGACGATTCCGCCACCGGCCCAGGAGGCCTCTTGGCCGGCTAACTGGCGCTCCAACAAAACTACCGACTGTCCCTGCGACGCCAGCAGAAAAGCACTCAACAGGCCAATAGCACCGCCGCCCACGACCAAAAAACCAGCTTGCTCACCCTTACTCGCCAGAGAAACCACTAAAACCGCTCCAAAAAGTTGTATCGATCACACAACCAACGCCTAAACACAGCGCGGGTTTGACAAAAAACTCGCCTCAACTAATACAGAGGGCCAGCCAGGAAGGCTACCCACAAGC
This sequence comes from Pseudomonas sp. LS44, assembly GCF_024730785.1. NCBI lineage: Bacteria > Pseudomonadati > Pseudomonadota > Gammaproteobacteria > Pseudomonadales > Pseudomonadaceae > Pseudomonas > Pseudomonas sp. LS44. The sequence continues at coordinate 817,504 of NZ_CP102830.1, read as the reverse complement.
AAAGGATGCTTAGCTCATGCTACCCAAGCCCCATAAGGCATTCAGCCTTATCGAACTACTCTGCGCTCTAACGCTACTTTCACTGTTCATATCCATAACCCTGCCAAACTTCAGCCGGTGGATCGAACTCAACCGCACCCAAAGCCTACATAACCTGCTTTACACCCAGCTTTATCAAGCCCGGACCAGCAGCGTGCTGCACAACCGCGATGTCGAAGTTTGCGGCTCCAGCAACGGCCAGGACTGTGACGATAGCTGGCAATCCGGCTGGCTATTGCGTTATTGCGACACCGGCCAGCTCATTACCCAACACAGGCTTTCCGCGCAAGATCATCTGCGCTGGGCAGGGTTCACCCCTCGCATCCGCTTCCACGAAAACGGCACAGCGCCCTTGGGTAATGGCCGATTCTATCTATGTGATCGAAATGACCAGGTCATTTTGCAGGTCGTGCTCAATCGTCAGGGCCGACTGAGACGGGTGAATGGCTTGGAGACCACACAAGATATAGGGACGACATGCTTGTGAGTGACCGCACCGGCGAGCAAATTCACGCCATCTTACCAGCTATCGCGTATTCGACTCCGGCCATCCCCCTGTTCGGGACAACACCGAGGCCCCAAAGCATTATCAACACTGCCACACTTCGAGGGTTTTTTGATGGTGCGTACAAACGGGATGGATGGTTTCACCCTGATAGAACTGATGATAACCATCGTTCTGTTGGCAATTTTTGCGGCCATTGCCGTACCCAGCTTCACCAGCTTTATCAATAACAACAGAGTGCAAAGCGCCAGTAACGAACTGTCCAGCTTGCTGCAATTCGCTCGCAGCACAGCAGTGCAAAACAACACGACTTATATCCTTTGCTTAAACAGCGGGACCTGGATAGTTAAAAAAGGCAACGCCTGCACCTCCACCATCGAACTGCGTAGCTTAGAAACACCAACCGGCATCAATATTGCCGCGAGCAGTAGCGCCATGCCGATGACGTTCAACTCCAACGGTACGACCAGCAACAGCCCAAGTATCATCATCTGCAACGGTACAGACGCCGCAGCTGGTTACAAGATAAAGGTTAATAACAGCGGTCACATTCGTGTTTCGAATAAAGGCATGGACGAAACCGGCGCATCACTAACTTCTTGCACACCGTGAGTACAACGATGAAAAGCACTCAAGGCTTTAGCATGGTCGAGGTTTTAATCACCTTACTTCTGGTCAGCATTGGCGTTCTCGGCATGGTGGCCATGCAGAGCCGAACTATTCAGTACACCCAGGATTCCATCCAGCGCAACGCCGCCGCCGCATTGGCAAATGACCTACTTGAATTAATCCGCGCCCAACCCGCAGGGCTTCCAGCCTCATCCGGGTTCTACAAGGCGGCAGCCGTAGCCTTCCCCGCGGTGCCAACTGCCGGCTGCGGCGGCACTCCACAATCCCCCCAAGAGCAACTCGCCTGTTGGGCGCAAAAGGCTGGCAAGCTCCTACCCGGCGTCACAACCAGCCTGCTAACCAGCGACTTTTATGTTTGCCGCACAACAAGCCCTGGCACCTGCTCAGCAAACGCGGGCTCAGCAGTAGAGATTCAGCTGGCCTGGAAGGTAAAGGCGGGCGACTGCATGGACAGCAGCAACTCGAACGACAGTACTAGCACCACTTGCCACTACCGTTTGCGTTCAGATATTTAGGGTGCCCATATGAACAACTACAAAAGCCAATTCGGACTATCCCTGATAGAGCTCATGGTCGCGATGGCCATCAGCAGCTTCTTGATTATTGGCGTCACCCAAATTTACATCGACAACAAGAAAAGCTACTCATTTCAGCAAAATCTAGCCGAGAACCAAGAAGGCAGCCGTTTTGCATCGTTATTTCTACAGCAAGAATTGGGCAGAGCCGGTTATCGCCGGCGGCCAGACGAATCCATAGAGGGTGCATTCCCGGCCGCGACTGTTTCAGGATGCACATTCTCGGCAGGGGAAACAGTAAAGCGCGATAGTGCAAACTCAATATGCATTCGCTACCAGCCTAAAGACGCTACAGACCGGGACTGTCTGGGCAACACCGTAACGACCGCCGCAAACTTCACAACCCCCTACACCAAGGCCACTGAAATATTTTCTGAAAAACTATCCATTAATAGCGCTAACGAGCTGACCTGTACTCGTGGCAGCACTACCGCAGCACTAATTAGTGGCGTACTTGACTTGCGCTTTGAGTACGGCGTAGGCAGCGCCACGACCCCCCAGGCAATAAATAGCTATATCAAAACCTCCCCAGGCACAAATCAACCTGTCCTAGCTATTCGCTACACAATCCTGCTGCGCAGCAGCAGTATTAATTTACGCGAGGCCGTAAGCATTGATACCGCACTACTGAATTGGAAAGACCTTACCGGCGCAACCGCTGCAGAGGTTACCGCTATGAAAGCTCTCGACAGCGGCCAAATTTATCAAGTATCGCAAAACACGGTAATGTTAAGGAATCGTATGCCATGAGTACAAAGCCTCTTAACAAGCACTTAAGCCCCTATAAAAAACAACAAGGCGCCTCGCTATTTATCGCTCTGATAATTTTATTGGTAGTCACCCTGCTTGCACTCTCCAGCGCCCGTGAAGTCACCCTGGAGTCGCGCATTACCGGGAACTATATCGAGCAACAGCGACTTGCCAACAGCGCCGAATCAGGCCTTCGCGACGGCGAAGCCAGTGTGGTCGCCTCAATTACACCGCTGGAACCAACAAGCAGTTGCGCTGCGGTCGATGCCAACGCACAGCCGCCCTGCCTGCTCAACTTAATAAATAACGCTTACACCTATACCCTACAGTTCGCCACTGCCGGCAAATACCGCCCTTACCACCCCAAGAACGGCACCCAAGCGAACAGCAATACCACCATCAACTGGTATGCCATGCCGGCGCCCTCCGGAGGGGGGGATGGCGAGGCAGAAAACCCAGAGTACGGCTCCATGCTCGGAGCAACTGGCACCTTTCGCTATGAAGTCAACAGCCAGGCAGTCAACAACTCGACCAGCAATGTTCACAATCTGCGCTCGACCACCGCAAAACTTTTCGATAACGGAAACTAACCATGAGAACTCTAGGTTTTTACGGGAAAACTACGCAAAGTTTGCTGGTCTCCGCCCTGCTCATGAGCGCGATGGCGCCTGCTGATGCGACCCAATTAAACCCAGCCAATGCGCCACTGATCCTAACCCCCAGTGTGGCCCCCAACCTCATATTGACCCTTGATAACTCCGGTAGCATGCGGCTTGCATACGCGCCCGACACAATCGGCAATACCTTTGCCAGTCGCAGAGCAAAATCCAATACATTCAACCCCATGTACTACGACCCGGCAGTAACCTACAAGTTACCGCTCAAGATCGCCGCCAACGGCAGTGAGGCAGCCACGCCTTACAGTACAAGCTTTACCGCTGCCCAAAACAATGGCTTCCTTGCCAACACTACTACCGGCACTCTCAACTTGGAAACCAGCTACAAGGTGAGCTGGGATTCCGCTTGGGAAACCGCTCTTCCGAGCACCTACGTCAACACTACTGATTACGGCCCCAGCCTTTCAAATACAAGGCTAGCTGCGAATCCGGAACCAGACTTTTACTTCACTACAACGGTAACCAACACCCAAAGCAACGGCAGCACTTCCACACCCTACACAGTTAACAATGTTGTCTTTACTGTTAGACGCGACAGTAGCACTGGCACCGCATGCACGGCGGTAATAACCACCCCGCTCAACAACCAAACAGTGACTTGCTCAAGAAACACCAACAACAACGTCTACACCATCACCACTAACGACAGGCGCAAACCGGCGGCGGGGGTTCCGGCTTATTATTATGTTTATGACACTAGCCAAACTAACTGCACATCCGTTATTTCCAACAGAATAAACGACGACAACTGTTACAAATTGGTTAACGTCAGTGCCACCTCCGGCCAAGTACGCGCCGACGACCTCCTAGCCGGCACTGATGAGCGGCTAAACTTTTCCCGCTGGTACTCCTTTTATCGCACCCGCGCACTGGCCACGCTCAGCGCCGCCAACCTGGCCTTCGACACGCTGGACCCCAATGTACGCTTAACCTGGCAAAACCTTGGCGGTACATCAGGCTCTAGTTCTTGCATCATTCTTGACTCATCTGGTTCTAGTTCTAGCTGCAGTAACATTGCCAACTATTTGCGTAAATTTACCGCTCAGCATCGCGGCAACTTTTTTAGCTGGTTAACTAGTTTTAAATTTGATCAATACACGCCCTTGCGCGCCGCCGTGCAGCGCGCCGGTGAGTTTACTCGCACAGACAATGCCTGGGCAGAAAACCCGCATCCGCTAAATACCACCACCGGCGCCACCGGCGCCACAGTGACAGGCACCCAATATGCCTGCCGCGCTAACTACCACATATTGATGACGGACGGTAGATGGAACGAAAACCCCGTGTCGTTCCCATCCCCCAGCGGCACCTTCATGCACGATGGCGCCAACGCAGACCTTCCCGGCAGCATCGATTACGGCCAACAACGTCCGTTCGCTGACGCCACTACCCAGACCCTTGCCGACCTCGCCTTCCACTACTGGGCAAGCGATGCCAGAGCACTGGCTAACACGGTAAAAGCCTATATACCCGTGACAGATACAAATGCGACTACTCAATTTTGGAACCCGAAAAACGACCCGGCCACCTGGCAACACCTGAGCACCTTCACCATCGGCCTCGGCCTGACCGAATCACTGCAACAACCCGGCCTGGCCTGGAGCGGAGACACCTTCGGCGGCGCAGGTTACAACGCGCTAGTAAACGGCACCGCCTGGCCGCCAGCATCAGACGACAGCGCTAACAACGTTTACGATCTCTGGCATGCGGCGATTAACTCGCGCGGCAAGTTTTTCAGTGCCGACAACCCCTCCAGCATCATCACCGCCTTTGCCGAAATTCTTGCCCGCATCAACGGCGGGGTCGCCTCCGCCGGCGCCCCCGGGGTCACCGCCTCGGTAGTCAACGACGTACTGACCCGTGATGTCTATGAGACCCAACTCGACAGCGATGACTGGAGCGGTAACCTCTCCAAGTACACCATTAGCGCGAGCGGAACCCGCACTGCAGCCTGGAACGTCAGAGCCCGAATCGCCAATCAAACTGCGTCGAACCGCACGATAAAGATGTTCAGCAGTACGGCCAGCAGCAAGCTCACGAACTTCACCTGGGACAACCTCAGCCCCACCCAACAGGCCCTGCTCAATATCAATAATGACAGTACGGCTACGCCGAACACCGACAGCAATGGTGCAGCGCGGTTGCTTTATATCCGCGGCGATCAAAGTAACGAAGGCACTGCAGCCGGTCAGTTCCGCGAACGCAGCAGCGTGCTCGGTGACATCATCAACTCCGCACCAGTCATCGTTGCCACGCCTAAATACGTGAGCTATCTGGCGGACAGTATCGAAGGCCTCTCCGCTACCGATGCCAACAATTACAGCGCATTCAAAACCGCTCAACGCGCTGATGGAGCCAACCCACCCCGCACACCAATGGTCTATGTCGGTGCCAATGACGGCATGCTGCATGGTTTTAACGCCAATACCGGCGACGAAGTGTTCGCGTTCGTGCCTACTGCGGTGTTAAAAAATCTCTACCGACTGCCCGCGCAAAATTACGCTGCCAATCACCGTTTTTTTGTGGACGGCACCCCGGTCGTGAATGATGTTTTCTTTGGTGGCGCCTGGCACACCGTGCTGATCGGCACACTGCGCGCGGGAGGCCGCTCGCTGTTTGCCCTAGACATCACCAACCCCACGGCAATCACACTGCTCTGGGAGCGCAGCTTTGATGACACTACCCCCGCGGCCGATCTGACCAATCTTGGCTACACCTTTCCACAACCGGTTATAGCCAGACTGCATACTGGCAAATGGGCCGTGGTAACGGGAAACGGTTACGGCAACCAAGCCGGCTCTACTGTAGATAAAGCATCCCTAATGATTTTTGACATTCAAACTGGCGCCCTTCAGAGAGAGCTGGTCGTGCCCGGCAACACCGCTCTGCCGAACGGGCTATCCAGCGTCAAACTGGCTGATAACAACAGTGACGGCATCGCTGATTATGCTTATGCCGGCGACCTGCAAGGCAATATGTGGCGTTTTGACTTGGTAACGACTAGCGCCACCCCCGCAGCCCCAGACCCTTTCCTGAAAAGCGCGATCGGCACTATCAATGCCAACACCTTTGCTATCTCCTACGGTGGCAGCCCGCTGTACACCGCCTACGATGGTCGTGCCTCCGGTACTGCCACCACACAAGCCATCAGTGCCCCGCCGTCCCTGGTTCGCCACCCTAGCGGGATAGGTTATTTAGTGATTTTCGGCACCGGCAAGTACTTTGAAACCGCCGACGGCACCGCAGACACGGCCAGGGCCTTTACTCTCTATGGCATATGGGATCGACAAACCAAAGGCCAAATCACCGCAGCTCGGAGCACTCCACTAAATAGATCCAATCTCCAAGCACAGAGGATTACCGAGCAACCAGCCAACGCCTTTGCCAGCAATAATGCCGTAGACGGCATTCGCCTGATCAGTCAGGACCCATTCGAGTGGTACACGGCAGGCAGGACGACCACTACCGACAATGATGTGAACAAGTGGGGCTGGTTGCTCGACTTCAAGGTAACAACAGGGAGTAACGCTGGAGAAATGCTGATTAACCCGATGGCAACCCGCGGCCAAACCCTGCTACTAAACACTATTACACCCAACCCCGACCCTTGCTCGGAAGGCGTGGGTTCTTGGCAGTACGGCATAGACCCCTACACAGGCGGACGCACAAAATTCAACGTATTTGACCTTGATAACAGTAAAACAATCGGGTCTGGAGATAGCGTATTGAGTAGTGGTGTAGACACCGTAGTTAGCAGCTACAAGAAGAAAGGGTCGGGCGGCTTTACTACCAACAATGGAGAGATATTTACCTCTCCAGATGGAGTGGGCATGAAATACAGTGGCGGCCCAAACTCTTCAGGCCGACAAAGCTGGCGTGTGATCGAATAACAGAGGCATCAATATGACTATAAAGCCAAATTCCACACGCGGTTTTACCTTGATCGAAATGATGATCACGGTCGCGATAATCGGCATCTTGGCCGCCATTGCCTACCCCAGTTATCAGGAGTACGTATTGCGTGGTAACCGCACCGAAGGCCAAGCATTGCTTAACGATGCAGCCGCCAGACAAGAGCGCTATTACGCACAAAACAATACCTATGCGGATACCACTGCAAAGCTCGGCTATAGCAGCGCTAACTCTGCCAACACCCTCTATGTACTGAGCATCAGCAATGCATCCGCCACCGCATACACATTAACGGCAACCGCCCAGAGAACAGATAGTAAATGCGGCAATCTCAGTTTGAATCAGGCGGGTACAAAAGGCGAAACGGGCAGCGGATCAGCCACTGACTGCTGGAAGTAGTCCACAGCAAAAAGGCTCACCTCCCAAACTCAGGAAGTGAGCCTTTTAATCCGATAAAGCGATTTCAACCGACTACTACCCCTAGTTAAATCGCCTTCACCCGCAACTCCTTCGGCATCGAGAACGTCACATTCTCCGGCCGCCCATCTAGCTCTTCCGCGCCAACAGCCCCCCATTCACGCAGCCGCTCGACCACACCACGCACCAGCACTTCCGGCGCGGAAGCGCCTGCAGTGATACCAATGCGAGCGGCGGCGTCGAACCACACACGCTGCAGGTCATCGGCACCGTCGATCAAGTAGGCCGGAGTGCCGATGCGTTCGGCGAGTTCTCGCAGACGGTTGGAGTTGGAGCTGTTGGGACTGCCGACCACGAGCACCAAGTCGCACTCACTGGCCAGCTGCTTGACCGCATCCTGGCGGTTCTGGGTGGCGTAGCAAATGTCGTCCTTGCGCGGACCACCGATGCTGGGGAACTTGCTGCGCAAGGCATCGATCACCCGACTGGTGTCGTCCATCGATAGCGTCGTCTGAGTGACGAAGGCCAGTGATTCGGGATTGCGCACTTGCAAGCGCTCAACGTCCTCCTCGTCTTCCACCAGATAGATCGCCCCGCCATTGCGGGTATCGTACTGGCCCATGGTGCCCTCGACCTCGGGATGGCCTTCATGGCCGATAAGGATGCACTCACGACCGTCGCGGCTGTAGCGCGCGACTTCCATGTGTACCTTGGTCACCAGCGGACAGGTCGCGTCGAACACCTTCAAACCACGGGTTTCCGCCTCTTTGCGCACGGCCTGGGAAACACCGTGGGCGCTAAAGATGACGATGACGTTGTCCGGCACCTGATCCAGCTCTTCAACGAAAACCGCCCCGCGGGCACGTAGATCCTCGACCACAAATTTGTTGTGTACCACTTCATGGCGCACATAGATCGGCGGACCGAAGACTTCCAGCGCGCGGTTGACGATTTCGATCGCGCGATCGACGCCGGCGCAGAAGCCGCGGGGGTTGGCGAGTTTGATTTGCATGGGCGGATTACCTCGTCCAGCTCTAGGCCGGTAGTCCGGATGCAATCCGGGGTTGCGGGCGACCCGGATTGCATCCGGGCTACAGACAGCGACAGCGCTTGATCAGGGCGATGGGTATCGCTTCGCTCAACCCATCCTACTTCTAATCAGGATCAGGCCGCTTTGACGTCGATGATCTGCACTTCAAAGCTCAACGTCTTGCCGGCCAGCGGATGATTAAAGTCGACGGTCACCTGGGCGTCGTCGAACGACTTGACCATGCCGGGCAGCTCGGCATTTGCCGCATCATTGAAAATCACCAGCAAGCCTTCCGACAGCTCCATATCTTGGAACTGGCTGCGCGGCATCACCTGGATGTTCTGCGGATTGGGTTGGCCGAACGCATTCTCCGGCTCGACCTGCAACGTGCGCTTGTCGCCGGCCTTGAGCCCGAACAAGGCGTGCTCAAAGCCGGGTAAGAGATTGCCATCACCGACTTTGAAAGTGGCTGGCTGTTTTTCAAAGGTGCTATCCACCACATCACCCGACTCCAGGCTAAGGGCGAAATGCAAGGTGACTTCCTTGTCCGGACCGATACGCAGCTCAGTCATGAACGGGTTCTCCGGATTTCTTGGTCTTGAACATATCCAGCGCCAGCATCACCGCACCAACAGTGATGGCGCTATCGGCCAAATTGAATGCCGGGAAGTAATACTGATGGCGCCAGTGCACCAGGATGAAGTCGATGACATGCCCATAGGCGATGCGGTCGAACAGATTACCCAACGCGCCACCGAGCACCAACGCTAGGGCAATGGCTAGCCAGGTCTCGTCGGCTTTCAGGCGCTTGAGCCAGACCACCAGCACCCCACTGACCACAATGGCGATCAGGGCGAACAGCCAGCGCTGCCAGCCCGAACTGTCGGCCAAGAAGCTGAATGCAGCGCCGGTGTTATACGCCAGGGTCCAGCTGAAGTAGTCAGGGATGACCACGATTTGCTGGTACAGGCTCAGCGCGCCTTCGAAATACAGCTTGCTGGCCTGGTCAAGCACGAACACCAGGACGCTCAGCCACAGCCAGGCCAGTCGGCCGAAGCGGCTCGCCTCAAGCATAGTGGCGGACCTCGCCGGAACCGCTGATATTGTCGACGCAACGTCCGCAGATTTCCGGATGCTCCGAATTCACCCCGACATCTGCACGGTGATGCCAGCAACGCCCGCACTTGACGTGCCCCGACTTGACCACCTTGAGCTTGAGCGTAGGCAGTTCGGTCGCGACCGCATCGTCCGGCGCCGCGCTCAGCGGCGCGAGGGTGGCCGTGGAGGTAATTAGTACGAAGCGCAGCTCATCGCCTAGCTTGGCCAGCTGGGTAGCCAGCGCCTCTTCGACGAACAAGGTGACTTCCGCCTGTAGATTGCCGCCGATCAGCTTGGCGGCGCGCTGGTTTTCCAGCTCCTTGTTGACGGCAGTCTTGACCGCCATGACCTGCTCCCAGAACGCGCGATCCAGCTCGAAGCCCTGGGGCAACGCGCTAAGCCCTTCGTACCAAGTGTTCAACATCACCGATTCGTTGCGCTCGCCCGGCAGGTACTGCCACAGCTCGTCGGCGGTGAAAGCCAGGATCGGCGCCACCCAGCGCACCAGCGCCTCGGCGATGTGGAACAGCGCGGTTTGGCAGGAACGCCGCGCGACGCTGTCGGCTGCAGTGGTGTATTGGCGATCCTTGATGATGTCGAGGTAGAAGCCACCCAGCTCCTGCACGCAGAAGTTATGCACTTTGGAATAGACATTCCAGAAGCGGTACTCGCGGTAAGCCTCTTCGATCTCGCGCTGCAGCAACAGAGTGCGATCGACTGCCCAGCGATCCAACGCCAGCATGTCCTCGGCGGCCAGCAAATCCTTGGCCGGATCGAAACCGCTCAGGTTGGCGAGCAGGAAGCGCGCGGTGTTACGAATACGCCGGTAGGCGTCGGCACTGCGCTGGAGGATCTGCTGCGACACGGCCATCTCGCCCGAATAGTCGGTAGCGGAGACCCACAGGCGCAGGATGTCGGCGCCCAAGCTATCGGTCACCTGCTGCGGCGCAATGACGTTGCCCAGCGACTTGGACATCTTGCGACCGTTCTCATCGACGGTGAAGCCGTGGGTCAGCAGCTCACGGTACGGCGCGTGGTCGTCAATGGCGCAGCCGGTCAACAACGAGGAGTGGAACCAACCGCGATGCTGGTCGGAGCCTTCCAGGTACAGATCGGCGCGCGGGCCACTGCTGTGCCCCAGATTGTGCGAGCCGCGCAGTACGTGCCAGTGAGTAGTGCCGGAGTCGAACCAGACGTCGAGGGTGTCGCTGATCTTGTCGTACTGCGCCGCTTCTTCGCCCAGCAGCTCGGCGGCATCCAGCTTGAACCAGGCCTCGATGCCTTGCTGCTCGACGCGCTTGGCCACTTCTTCCATCAGTTCGATGGTGCGCGGGTGCAATTCGCCGCTGGCCTTGTGCAGGAAGAATGGGATCGGTACGCCCCAGTTGCGCTGCCGGGAGATGCACCAATCCGGACGCCCGGCGATCATGCCGTGCAATCGAGCCTGGCCCCAGGTGGGCACAAATTTGGTTTGCTCGATGCCGGCCAGGGCTCGTTCGCGCAGGGTGCCGCCGGTGGTCGGCTGCTTGTCCATGCCGACGAACCATTGCGCAGTGGCGCGGTAGATCAGCGGGGTTTTGTGGCGCCAGCAATGCATGTAGCTGTGGCTGATATTGGCGCTGTGCAGCAAGGCGCCGACTTCTTTGAGCTTGTCGACCACCGCCGGGTTGGCCTTCCAGATGAACTGGCCGCCAAAGAACGGTAGCGCCTCAACGTATACACCGTTGCTCTGCACCGGATTGAGGATGTCATCGTTGTGCATGCCATAACGCTTGCAGGTGACGAAGTCGTCCTCGCCATAGGCCGGCGAAGAGTGGACCAGGCCAGTGCCGGCGCCCAATTCCACATAGTCGGCCAGATATACCGGCGACAGGCGCTCGTAGAACGGGTGGCGGAAATTGATCAGCTCCAGCGCTTCACCCTGGGCGGTGGCGATGGCTGCGCCGGTCAAACCGTAGCGCTGCAGGCAGCTCTCGACCAGTTCCTCGGCGAGCAGCAGCAGCTTGTCGCCGACGTCTACCAGCGCATAGTTGAATTCCGGGTGCAGGTTCAGCGCCTGGTTAGCCGGAATGGTCCACGGTGTGGTGGTCCAGATCACCGCATAGGCCGGCTTGCTCAGAGCAGCCAAACCAAAGGCGGCGGCCAGCTTGGCCTCGTCGGCACACAGGAACGCCACATCGATCGCAGTCGATTGCTTGTCGGCGTATTCGACCTCAGCCTCGGCCAACGCCGAGCCGCAATCGAAGCACCAGTTGACCGGCTTCAGGCCTTTGAATACGAAGCCTTGCTTGACCATCTCGGCCAAGGCGCGAATTTCCCCGGCTTCGTTGGCGAAGTCCATGGTCTTGTAGGGGTTGTCCCACTCGCCAAGCACACCCAAACGGATGAAATCAGCCTTCTGCCCTTCGATCTGCTCGGCCGCATAGGCGCGACACAGCTCGCGGGTCTTGTCCGCCGGCAGATGCTTGCCGTGAGTGACCTCAACCTTGTGCTCGATCGGCAGGCCGTGGCAATCCCAGCCCGGCACGTACGGTGCGTCGTAACCAGACAGAGTTTTCGAGCGGACAATCATGTCCTTGAGAATTTTATTGACCGCATGACCGATGTGGATGTTGCCATTGGCGTACGGCGGGCCATCGTGCAACACGAATTTCGGCCGGCCAGCGCCAATCTCACGGATTTTCTGGTACAGGCCAATGCTGTCCCAGCGCTGCAGGGTTTGCGGTTCGCGCTGCGGCAGGCCGGCCTTCATCGGGAAGGCGGTATCCGGGAGGTTTAGCGTGGCTTTGTAATCGGTCATTTCAGGCTCTTCACTTAAGCGGTTGGCCCTGCCAAAAGGCACGGGCGGCGGCGACATCCGCATCGATCGCCGTCTTCAGCGCCTCCAGGGAGGCGAAACGCTGCTCATCGCGCAGCTTGTGGTGGAAGGCCACCGTTAAACGCCGGCCATAGATATCGCCGGCAAAATCCAGGAGGTGAACCTCCAGATGGGCGCGGCCGTCGCCGGCCACCGTTGGGCGCACGCCAATATTGGCAACCCCCGGCCAGCACCGACCATCGACTTCGGCACTGACCACAAATACACCGCTGAGCGGTACGCGGCGACGCTTGAGCTGCACATTGGCAGTCGGCGTGCCCAGTTGGCGGGCCAGTTTCTGACCATGCAGGATGCGCCCACCGATCTGAAACGGTCGCCCCAGCAACAGCTCGGCCAGGGCGAAATTTGCTTCAACCAGGGCTTGGCGCACCCGCGTACTGCTGACTCGCTCGCCCGCCACTTCAATGGTCGCGGCGGCCTCGACGGTGAATCCTTCGGCAGGCCCGACCCGCCGCAGGAATTCGAAATCCCCAGCTCGATCACAGCCAAAGCGAAAATCATCGCCAACTTCCAGATGCCGCACGCCCAGGCCTTCGACCAGCACGGCGTGGACGAACTCGGCCGCGCTCAGCTCGCGCAAGCGGCGATTGAAACTCAAGCACAGCACCCGATCGATGCCCTCAGCCGCCAGCAACTCCAGCTTGTCGCGCAACCGCGTGACCCGCGGCGGCGCGCTGTCCGGGGCAAAAAACTCTCGCGGCTGGGGCTCAAAAATCACCACACAGCTCGGCACGCCAAGCTCGGCCGCACGCTCGCGCAGGCGCGACAAAATGGCCTGATGGCCACGGTGCACCCCGTCGAAATTGCCGATAGTGGCGACACAGCCCCGATGCTGGGGGCGCAGATTATGAAGGCCTCGAACCAGCTGCATAACGCGCTTCTTGCTCATAAAGTGGTCGATTATACCCACAGGCCGCGCCCGACAACAGGCGCCAAGTCCAGCCAGACGCGTGAAACCGCGCCCCGGTTTAGGAAATCGCCTTGCGGGAGAAGTCCCGCAGCCGGAAGCCCAGTACGAACAGCATGCCGAAATAGGCCACCACTCCAGCCAGCACCAAACCGCTCAGACGCAGCAACCGCTCAGTCATACCACCGTGCGCCCATGCCGGCATCACCTGCATCAGACCGTACAAGGCCGCGCACATGACCAGCACCGCGATGACTAACTTGCCAAGGAACACCGACCAACCCGGCTGTGGCTCGAACAACTTCTGGCGCCGCAGCTGCCAATAGAGCAGCCCAGCGTTCAGGCACGCTCCCATACTGATCGCCAAGGCCAAACCGGCATGCTTGAGAGGCCCAACAAAGGCCAGGTTCATCAGCTGGGTGAGGATCAGAATGAAGATCGCGATCCTCACCGGGGTTTTGATGTTTTGCCGCGCATAGAAGCCAGGCGCGAGCACTTTGATCAGAATGATGCCGAGCAACCCCACCGCATAGGCGATCAGCGCACGCTGGGTCATCGCCGCATCCAGAGCCGTGAATTTGCCGTACTGAAACAGTGAAACTGTCAGCGGCTCAGCCAACAACGCCAGCGCCAGCATGCACGGCAGCACGAGCAAGAAACACAGCCGCAACCCCCAATCGAGCAAGCGCGAGTATTCGTGGGCATCGTTACTGGCATAAGTCTTAGCCAGCGAAGGCAAGAGGATTGTCCCCAACGCCACGCCCAGCACTCCCGATGGCAGCTCCATCAGACGGTCGGCGTAGTACATCCAGGACACTGAACCGGCCACCAGGAACGAGGCGAAGATGGTGTTGATGATCAGCGAAATCTGACTGACCGAAACACCGAGAATTGCCGGCCCCATCTGCCGGAGCACCCGCCAGACCCCCGCATCGCGCAGATTCAGACGCGGCAATACCAGCATGCCGAGCTTCTTCAGATGCGGCAGCTGGTAGACCAACTGCAGCAAACCGCCCACCAGCACCGCCCAGCCCAACGCCATCACCGGCGGATCGAAATATGGCGTCAGGAACAACGCGAAGATGATCATGCTGACATTCAGCAGAGTCGGCACGAACGCCGGCACGCTGAAGCGGTTCCAGGTATTGAGAATCGCCCCGGCCAGCGAGGCCAGCGAGATCAGAAAAATATAAGGAAAGGTGACGCGCAGTAGCGAAGTGGTCAGCTCGAACTTTTCCGGCGAAGCCGTGAAACCTGGCGCGGTCACCCAGATTACCCAAGGGGCGGCAAGAATGCCCAGTAACGTCACCACCGCCAGGATCAGCGTTAGGAGCCCGGAAATGTAGGCAATGAAGGTACGCGTCGCCTCCTCCCCTTGCTGGCTTTTGTATTCCGCCAAGATCGGCACGAATGCCTGCGAAAAAGCGCCTTCGGCAAAGATTCTGCGCAACAGGTTCGGCAGTTTGAAAGCGACAAAGAAGGCGTCCGTCGCCATCCCCGCGCCAAAGATGCGCGCAACGATGGTATCGCGAACGAAACCCAACACGCGGGACAGCATGGTCATGGAGCTGACTGCCGCCAGCGTCTTGAGCAAATTCATAGATTTAGATTCTGGCGTCGATAAGAGGTGCGTTAGGCCGCAGGCCGCCGAGTGTAGAGCGCGGCCAGCAAGAAAGCACGCCACCGACCGCTCATCGATAGCGCCCAGTTTCCTTGACAACCAGCAAACACATCGGCATCATTCGCGGCCTTAATTTGTTCAGCAAATCCATAAGTTTTTTTCGAGGAGCTCGACGGTGGCCAATACACCTTCTGCCAAAAAACGCGCTAAACAGGCTGAGAAGCGTCGTAGCCACAACGCCAGCCTGCGCTCCATGGTTCGCACTTACATCAAGAACGTGGTCAAGGCTCTCGACGCCAAAGATCTCGATCTGGCCAAGAGTGCTTACACCCTGGCTGTACCCGTAATCGACCGCATGGCCGACAAGGGCATCATCCACAAGAACAAAGCCGCTCGCCATAAGAGCCGCCTGAATGCCCACATCAAGGCACTCGGCGAAGCTGCTGCCGCCTAAGGCGACGCACTTGCATAAAAAGCCGGCCATTGGCCGGTTTTTTATTGCCTGAAAAAATTCATGTCACATCGTTTACGAGAAAGCCGACTTTTATTAGCGGCTTAAAGATTCTTTGGCCACGGCAGAATTGGAATCGCGGTCACCGCATTTTGCGGGCTACCCTCGATAACCCGGTCGCTGTAGACGAGATAAACCAGCGCATTGCGCTTGCGATCGAAGAAGCGCACCACCTGCATGGTCTTGAATACCAGCGAGGTGCGCTCCTTGAAGACTTCATCGCCATCTTTCAATTCCGCAACGAAGCGAATGGGGCCGACCTGACGACAGGCGATGGACGCCTCGGCGCGATCTTCGGCCAACCCCAAACCACCTTTGACCCCACCCGTCTTGGCACGCGACAGGTAACAGGTCACACCTTCGACCTGCGGATCATCGAAGGCCTCAACGACAATCCTGTCGTTAGGCCCCACCCACTTGAACACGGTCGAGACCTGACCGATTTCCTCGGCACTCGCCCACAAGGGCAGCGCTAATAACAGACCGAAAAATCCCTTGGCGCGCATTCATCCCTCCAATCGCGTTCGGCTAGATCAGAATCAGATTATCGCGATGCACCAACTCAGGCTCATCGACGTAACCCAGCAGTCGCTCGATACCATCTGAAGGCTGACCGAGAATTTTCTGCGCCTCGACCGCACTGTAGTTCACCAACCCACGAGCCACCTCGCGACCGTCGGGCGCAACACACAGCACCATCTCGCCCCTGCGGAAATTGCCCTGTACGGCCTTAACACCCACCGGCAACAGACTTTTGCCACCGGTTATCAGCGCATTCACCGCCCCAGCATCCAAGGTAAGTACGCCACGGGTTTGCAGATGCCCCGCCAACCACTGTTTGCGCGCAGCCAGCAGGCCACGCTCAGGCGCCAGCAAGGTCCCCAGGCGCTCACCAACCCTAAGGCGTGACAGGACCTGCGATATCCCGCCACCGACGATGATGGTATGCGCACCGGAACGCGCCGCGAGGCGCGCCGCACGCAACTTGGTTTGCATGCCGCCACGACCCAACGCACCACCGGTACCGCCCGCCACGGCATCGAGCGCCGCATCATCGGCGCGCGCCTCGGAAATCAGCTGAGCATCGGGGTTAAAACGCGGATCAGCATCGAACATGCCGTCGCGATCAGTCAGGATGACCAGCAGGTCAGCCTCGACCAGGTTGGCAACCAACGCCGCCAAGGTGTCGTTGTCGCCGAAGCGGATCTCATCAGTGACCACCGTGTCGTTCTCGTTGATCACTGGAATCACACCCAGATCAACCAACGTCCGCAAAGTGCTGCGCGCATTCAGATAGCGCTTGCGATCAGACAAGTCATCATGGGTCAGGAGAATCTGTGCGGTGTGCCGACCATGCTGGGCGAAACTGGACTCCCAGGCCTGCACCAACCCCATCTGCCCCACCGAGGCAGCCGCCTGCAGCTCATGGATGGCACTGGGGCGCACCGGCCAGCCAAGACGACTCATGCCCGCCGCCACCGCACCAGATGAAACCAGCACCAATTCGACACCCGCCTCACGCAAGGCGACCATCTGCTCGACCCACACCGCCATCGCCGCACGATCCAGGCCGCGCCCATCGGCAGTCAACAGCGCGCTGCCGATCTTCACCACCCAGCGCTGCGCGCCAGTCACCTTGTCCCGCATCTCCATCCAACCTTAACGGCACTCGTCAGTGCTGCCTTGCGATCATTTAGAAACAGCGTCGCGACTCAACGAACGTAGAAGATCTCGGCGCCATCGCCGTCGTCATCTTCATCATCGTCATCGAAGTCGTCGCCCACATCTTCGACACTCTTCACACCCGCCCGACGCAGCGCGCGTCGGTCGTCCAGCGCCTGTAGACGGGCTCGCGCCTCATCCTCGATACGCTGATTAAGTTCAGCCTGCTCTTCGGCAAATTGCGGCTCCTGGGCCAAGCGCTCAGTGCGATCGTCCAGATAGCGCATGATGTCCTGACACAGGCGCTCGGTACCGTCGCGCTCCAGAGCGGAAATCACATACACCGGGCCCTGCCATTCCAGGCGCTCGACAACCGCCCGCATGCACTGCTCGCGTTCAGCGTCTTCCAGCACCTGGTCAGCTTTGTTCAGCACCAACCAGCGATCGCGATCAGCCAACGCAGGACTGAACTTGGTCAGCTCGTTGACGATGATCTCTGCCGCATCGGCCGGATCGCTCAGATCCAAGGGCGCCAGATCGACCAGATGCAGAAGCAGTCGAGTCCGCGCCAAATGCTTGAGGAAGCGAATGCCCAGACCAGCACCCTCAGCCGCACCTTCGATCAGCCCCGGAATGTCAGCGATCACGAAGCTCTTGTAACGCTCCGTGGTAACCACACCCAGATTGGGCACCAGGGTGGTGAACGGGTAATCCGCAACCTTCGGCTTGGCCGCCGACACAGCGCGAATCAGCGTGCTCTTGCCGGCATTGGGCAGACCGAGCAGACCAACATCCGCGAGCACTTTCAGCTCCATCTTCAGATCGCGCGAGTCACCCGGCTTACCCAACGTGGTCTGCCGTGGCGCACGGTTGGTGCTGGACTTGAAGCGGGTATTGCCCAGCCCATGCCAGCCGCCCTGAGCAACCATCAAACGCTGCCCCGGCTTGGTAAGGTCACCAATGACCTCCTGGGTACCGGAATCGATGATCGTGGTGCCTACCGGCACCCGCAGAATCAGGTCTTCACCCTTACGGCCGGTGCAGTCAGTGCTGCCACCATTGGAACCGCGCTGCGCATCGAATCGACGGGTATAGCGGTAGTCCACCAGCGTGTTGAGGTTCTCGTCAGCTTCCATATAGATGGAGCCGCCGTCACCACCATCACCACCATTGGGACCGCCCTTCTCAATGAACTTCTCGCGCCGGAAGCTCATGCAACCGTTGCCGCCATCACCCGCTTTTACAAATATCGATACTTCATCGACGAATTTCATCGCTCTGCCTCCCGCCGCATTAGCGGGCTAGATAACTCAATAAACCATAAGGCCTTTGCAAAATTAAACGAACCGATTTTGCAAAAGCCTCACCACCTCAGAAACAAAAAAGCCCCGTCGCGAGACAGGGCTTTTCAGCAACATCGCGATTAGGCCGCGACGACGCTCACGTAACGACGACCGAAGGCGCCTTTAACTTCAAACTTGATCACGCCTTCGACTTTAGCGAACAGAGTGTGATCTTTACCCATGCCAACGCCGTAACCAGCGTGGAATTGGGTACCGCGCTGACGCACGATGATGTTGCCTGCTTTGATAGCCTGGCCGCCGTACATCTTCACGCCAAGGCGTTTAGATTCTGAGTCGCGACCGTTGCGGGTACTACCACCAGCTTTTTTGTGTGCCATGAGTCAATACTCCTAATAAGGATTTGGGCCGAAAGAATTAGGCCGAAATACCAGTGATTTTGATCTCAGTGAACCACTGACGGTGGCCCTGACGCTTCATGTGGTGCTTACGACGGCGGAACTTGATGATGGTGACTTTGTCGTGACGACCTTGGGAAACCACTTCAGCCACAACCTTGGCACCTTCAACTACCGGCGCGCCGATGCTCACGCTGTCGCCGTTGGCAACCAGCAGAACGCGGTCAAAAGTCACGCTTTCGCCAGTGGCGATTTCGAGCTTTTCGACCTTGAGGAATTCGCCCTCGGTGACTTTGTATTGTTTGCCACCGGTAACAATTACTGCGTACATGATATATCTCCGTTAATCCTGCTCACCCAGCACTTTATAGGTAGAGGTATTGGCTGGCATGGCTGCTCGGGGCCGGAAGGACGCCCTTGCAATTTGCGTAAGGCAGGTGCTGCCCAGGGAAGTTCAGGGGCCGCGATTGTACGCAAGCCGCGGGCGCTCCGCAAGCGCCGCCAGTACCTGCCTTGACAGCCCCTACCCCGCCACCTAGCATGCCGCGCATTCTTCGAGGAGCACTTGTCACTGATGCAACCACAGGCTTT
This sequence comes from Pseudomonas sp. LS44, assembly GCF_024730785.1. NCBI lineage: Bacteria > Pseudomonadati > Pseudomonadota > Gammaproteobacteria > Pseudomonadales > Pseudomonadaceae > Pseudomonas > Pseudomonas sp. LS44. The sequence continues at coordinate 798,002 of NZ_CP102830.1, read as the reverse complement.
CTATCAAGTGGTGGCGGACGATTTTACCGCTGTCGATGGCATCATCAGAAAGCAGCTGGTTTCCCGCGTGCCGCTGGTGGAAAAAATCGGTGACTACATCATCTCCGCTGGCGGCAAACGCTTGCGTCCCTTGCTGGTGCTGCTCAGCGGCAAGGCGCTCGGTTATCAAAACGATGATTTACGCCTGCTGGCGGCGACTATCGAGTTCCTCCACACCGCCACTCTGCTGCATGACGACGTAGTCGACATGTCCGGCATGCGCCGCGGCCGCTCCACCGCCAATGCCTTGTGGGGCAATGCGCCGAGCGTTCTGGTTGGCGATTTCCTGTACTCCCGCTCGTTCGAGATGATGGTCGAGCTGGGCTCGCTGCCGGTCATGCAGATTCTCTCCAAGGCCACCCGGGTGATCGCCGAGGGTGAAGTCCTGCAACTGTCCAAGGTGCGCGATGCGAGCACCACGGAAGAGATCTACATGGAAGTCATCCGCAGCAAGACTGCGATGCTCTTCGAAGCCTCGACCCAGAGCGCCGCCCTGCTCGCCGCTGCGCCTGCCGCGCAGATCGAAGCACTGAGAACCTTTGGCGATCATTTAGGCGTCGCCTTCCAGCTGGTCGACGATTTGCTCGATTATCGCGGCGACGCCGAAACCCTCGGCAAGAACGTCGGCGATGATCTGGCCGAAGGCAAACCCACCCTGCCGCTGATCTACACCATGCGCGAAGGCACTCCGGAACAAGCTGCATTGGTCCGCAAGGCCATTCAGCAAGGCGGCATCGACGATCTGGAAAGCATTCGCGGAGCCGTCGAGACCGCCGGCGCGCTCGACTACACCGCGCAATTGGCCCGCAGCTATGCCGCTCAAGCCAGCGCCTGCCTGGACGAACTCCCGCCGAGCATCTATCGCGATGCACTGCTCGAACTCACGCAGTTTGCCGTAGCCCGCACGCACTGACAGCTTTGGAAACCAAAAGAACCCGCCCTCGTGGCGGGTTTTTCATTTCATCTGGAAAAGCTCAACACTTCTTGCCATTCTGCTAATAGGAATTATTCTTATCAACTTAAGAGCAAGGAGACGAGCCATGACGTATTTAATCGATGCCTGGCTAGACCGCCCGCACCCGTATTTGCGCATCCTCCATCGGGAAACCGGCGCTGTGTGTGCACTGCTGGAAGAGGACGCGCTGGAAGAGTTGCGCGATCAGGGAGAACTCGACTTTGCTGGCCTGAATTCCAGCGAGCCGCTGATTCTCAAGGAATTGGTGCGCAATCTATTCCTGTTCTGCTATGCCCGTGCGCTCAGACCGGCGCACGAAACGCATTGAGCCTGCGGACAGCAAAAGGCCGAAACCCTCGCGGATTTCGGCCTTTTCGCTCAACGCACTGAGGCGTTAGAGGATTTCCAGCAACTCGACGTCGAAGATCAGCGCGCTGTGCGGCGGGATGCTGCCAGCCGACTGACCACCATAGGCCAGCTCGCTCGGCACATACAGGCGCCATTTGCTGCCCGTGCCCATCAACTGCAAGGCCTCGACCCAGCCTGCGATCACGCCGCCCACCGGAAACTCGGCCGGCTGACCGCGCTCATACGAGCTGTCGAACACGGTGCCGTCGACCAGCGTGCCGTGGTAATGAGTACGCACATTGTCTTCGCGGGACGGCTTAGGGCCCGTGCCGGCATTCAGCACTTCGTATTGCAAGCCCGATGGCAGCTGGGTGATGCCGTCACGCTGGGCATTCTCAATGAGGAACTCGCGACCGACGGCGGCGGCCGCATCGGCTTGCGCCTGCGCCTGCGCCTGCATGATTTCGCGGATGGCACGGAAGCTGGCGCTCAGCTCCTCCTGACCGACACGGCTGGCTTGACCGAGAAACGCATCGCCCAAACCGGCCAGAACGGCGTCGAGGCTTACCCCTGGCGGCGGATTGTCGCGCAGTTGATCGCCAAGCTGGCGACCGATGCCATAGCTGACGCGGGTTTCGTCAGTGGAGAGATTGAGTTCGGACATCACGGGCTTCCGCTGAGATAAAAAAGGGCGGCCAGACTAGCACAAATGGCCTATCGCCCAGAAACGCCAACGCCCGCCACCGTTGCCGGTGCGGGCGTTGCAAACAGGGGCATCGGGACCGTCAGTCGTGCTTGGTCAGCTTGTCCAGATAGCCCATGGCGAAGGCGGAAACCACGAACACCATGTGAATGATCACGTACCAGAGCAGCTTGTCGTTGGCGATCTGCTCCGCATTCATGAACATGCGCAGCAGGTGGATCGAGGAAATCGCCACGATGGACGCGGCCACCTTCATCTTCAGCGAGCCAGAATCCATCTTGCCCAGCCAGTCGAGCTTCTCCTTGCCTTCGTCGATGTCCAGTTGCGAGACGAAGTTCTCGTAGCCGGAAATCATCACCATCACCAGCAGACCGCCGACCAGCGCCATGTCGATCATCGACAACAGCACCAGAATCAGCTCGGCTTCGGTCTTTTCGAACACGAGCGGCAGAAGGTGGTAGACCTCCTGGAAAAATTTCAGCATCAGCGCCAGCAAGGCCAGCGATAAACCGAAATAAATGGGCGCCAGCAACCAGCGCGAGGCGTACATCGCATTTTCAATAAAACGTTCCATGAAGTCTCGCTGCCTAAACCGAATCGACGGCGAGTATACCGGCCCGACTGCATCAGACAAGTGCACCGCCGAAGCCAGCAGCAACGGTTTTCGCGATTGTGGATAACCTAACCGGCGAGTTGAGCGCGAGGCGTCTGCGTGGAGCATTCCGGCCGTGCTCGCTGACCCCTTCGTCAGGTTTCCGGATTGAACTGACAGCCACCCCACGGTCGCCCGCGAGCGGCATTCAGGCGACGCATTTCCGCTTGCATATGCAGACACCAGATGGACGGTTCGTAGGATGGCTCGTAGCCCATCATCGTCAGGTTGTCGGCGATCGCCTCGAGTATCGATTCTGCGACGAAAGGCCCGTGGAATGGGCCCTGCGCCTTGATTGCGGAGGGTTGGCTGTCAGCCATGCCGGCCGCGCAGAGCAACATCCACAAGCCGGATTCCCCGGCGAGCGGACGAATCACGCACTCGATGCGCGTGATCATTCCCAGACACTGGCGGCTTAGACAAAGGCTACGCGGCATGGCGGCGGCCCTCATGAGGTCCGGCCTTCAGACTACACCCGAGTGGGCGAAGCCGGAAGACCCGCAGTTATCCCCAAAGCCTGTGGATAATTCTGTGGATGACGCCTGGAAAAGCCGCTTCGCACCACTGAAACCGTGGCCGCGCGCGTGGCGCTCAGTGACTGACCAGCCAGCGAGTGGCCGGCAGGGTTTTTAGTACAGGCCAATCAGGATTGCTTGGCCTGTTCAGCCACGCGCGCGGCCACCGCTTGCAACTCGGTGGTGGAGAACTTCTCCTCTTCCTCTTCCAGCTCCATTTCGGCAATTTCGCGCAGCCGTTCAACCACCTTGGCGTTGACGCTGCCCGCCGGGAACTGGCCTTGCTCGTTGGCGGCACCTACCGACTGGCCCACCAGCAAGCTCAGCGCTTCATCGACTTGGCGCACCGAATACACGTTGAACACCCCGTCGCGCACCGCCTGCAAGACGCGCTCATCAAGCATCAGCGTGTTGACGTTGGCCTGCGGGATGATCACCCCTTGTTCACCGGTCAACCCGCGCGCTTCGCACAGACGGAAGAAGCCTTCGATCTTCTCGTTGACGCCGCCGACTGCCTGCACCTCGCCAAACTGGTTGATCGAACCGGTGATCGCATAGCACTGCTTGAGCGGCGTGCGCGACAGGGCCGAGATCAGCGTGCAGACCTCGCCCAGCGAGGCGCTATCGCCGTCGACGTAGCCGTAGGACTGCTCGAGGGCGATGCTCGCCGAGATCGCCAGGGGGAACTCCTGGGCGTAACGACTACCGAGATAGCCGGTGAGGATCATCACGCCCTTGGAGTGAATCGGTTGGCCGAGATTGACCTCGCGCTCGATGTCGACGATACCCGAAGCCCCCGGATAGACGGTGGCGGAAATCCGCGCTGGGACACCGAACGCCGAATCGCCCACCTCCAGAACCGTCAGCCCGTTGCACTTGCCGACCGCCGCGCCCGCGGTGTCGATGAGGATCACGCCGGCCAGCATGTCGTCGAGAATCCGCGCCGAAACGCGTCCGGTCCGGGTCGCCTTGGCCTTCAAGGCGCGCTCGATATGCCCGGCATCGGTGACCTGCTCACCGGCCAGTTGGCGGATGAAATCGGCCTCGCTGACCAATTGGAACAAATCGCCGATCCGCGCCGACAAGCGCTGCTGGTGCTCGGCCAGACGCGCGCTGTAGGTGGCCAGACGCGCCACGGCATCGGCGGTCAAGGGCGCCATGCCCTCTTCGGAGGTGCGGGTTTTCAGCAGCTGGGCGAATTGCTCCAGGCTGTCATCGGAGAGGGGAATTTCCTCGTCGAAATCCACCAGCACGCGGAACATCTCCTGGAAATCCGGATCGTTGTCCTGCAGTGCGTAGTACAGCTGCCGCGAGCCAATGATGATGATCTTCACCTGCAGCGGAATGACTTGCGGGCTCAGGGTCACGGTGGCCAGACGCCCCAAATCGCCGAGCGGCGACTCCATTTTCAGCTTGCCGCCGTGCAGCGCGCGCTTGAGCGCTTCCCAGACGAACGGCTCGGTGAGTAGCTTCTCCGCCTCCAGGACCAGAAAGCCGCCGTTGGCGCGGTGCAGCGCACCCGGGCGTAGCTGCCGGTAGCTGGTGTACAAGGCGCCCTGGTCGGTGCCGTATTCGATGCGGCCGAACAGGTTGTCGTAAGTCGGGTGCGACTCGAACACCACCGGCGCGCCGCCGCTGACGTGATGATCGACCACCAGACACGGGCAATACTGCTCTTCGAGCAGTTTGCGGGTCTGCGCGTCGACCTTTTCCACCTCGACCAATTGCTCGACCACGGTTTTCAGCAGGTACACCTGCATGGCTTGCAGATAGCCGCACACGCCGGCGTTTTCCGCGTACTTTTCCGACAGCGGTGAGAGCAGCGGCTGCAGCGCCAGGGTAATGGTTTCTTCATTGAGATGGCGCAGCAGATTGCTCGACTCGCGCTTCCACTGCGGCAGGCTGGCCAGCCCTTCGTTAAGGCGATCTTCCAGCTCGGAAATATCGGCATGGAAGCGCTCGCGCTCGGTTTCGGGCAGCTGGCCGAACTCGGCTTCATCCAGCGCCTTGCCCTCTTTCATCGGCGTGAAGGCGATGTTGTTGCTGTCGCGGTACAGCGCGATGCTTTTTTCCAGCGAGAGCTTTTCGATCACATCCAGGGCGCGGTCATAGCGCTGATTGAAGGCGCGGTCGATGGCGCTTTTCTTCTGCTGATAGGCGGGATGCTCGAAAGCCGCCGGGAAGGTCGCCAGCAGGTTGTCGATCAGTACTTCGATATCGGCGATGAATTCCGCCGCCGTCCCCGGCGGTAGTTCCAGCGCCCGCGGCTCGCGCGGTTCGTCGTAATGATTGACGTACACCCAGTCGGCCGGCGTGCGCAGGCGCTTGGCTTCGGCCTTGAGGTAGCGTTTGACGAAGGAAAAACGCCCGGTACCCGGCTCGCCCATGACGAACACGTTGTAACCGGCACGCGGCATTGCCACACCAAACTGCAACGCCTCGACTGCGCGCTCTTGCCCAAGTACGCCGCGAAACGGCTCCAATTCTTCGGTAACGGTGAAATTGAATTGATCAGGAGCGAAGGGACGGGTCAGCGCTTCAGGCGCCAACCGGAGGCCAGCAGCTAGGGGGTCGGACATCGGAGATCCTTAACATCGGACGGGCAGATGGCCGCATTCTGGCGCTCGCTGATCGCCGCTGGCAAGGCATGCCGTTCGCCAGTCGAACCGGCATCGAGACGTCGTCGCATAACTGTCGACGACGTCATCGCCGCGGGTTATTTCGTCCGATCGGCGCAGTCCAGGCAACACTCGGCGGCGGGCAGGGCTGCCAAGCGTTGCGCCTGGATCGGCTGGCCGCATTGCAGACAGTCACCATAGCGTCCTTCGCTGAGGCGCAGTTTGGCCTTGCCGACCAGCAGCAGCGCGGCTTCGGCTTCGGCGAGCAGGGCCTCCAGCACTTCATCGTTCTGCCGTTGCACCGCTTGTTCGGCGAAATCCGGCGAGTGGCTGCGTCCCAGATCACGGCGAATCGCACTCGCCCGGGCGGTGTATTCGCTGAACAGGCTTTCCAGGGCGGCGCTAGGATCGAAAGCAGTCATAGGGTTCTCCAGAAAGAATTCCGCGCCGAGTGTCGGGCCTGCCTCGATTGGTTGTATTGAGCCAGGGCAATAACTTGCGCAATCGGCTCGCTGCAGCTTGCTTGACACCCGCCATACCGATCTTCAAAGCTCGACGCCTGCTCCCGGAAAAAGAACCGCACCCTTGAAACGGATTTTCTCCGCCCTCGCCCTCTGCGCCTGCGCCCCCGTGCATGCCGCGCCCACGGTGCCGCCGACCCAACTAGCCGCGCTGGCCGAACAGCCTTACTGGATTTCCCTGGGCCATTACGAAACCGCCAAACTCGGCGGCTGGCGCAGTTACGTCGACGATCCACGGTTCTTTTTCGCCGACAACGGTGCCCACGACCCGAGCGCCGAACTCGCCGCGACCGTGGCGGCGCTGTACCAACCGGTAACGCTGGGTGACCAGCATCCGCAATGCCGCTATCCGGCGCGGACCCGCTGGTTGCGCGAGCAGCTGCAGCTAACGGATCTGCCGCAGCCGCAGTGCGCGGAATTCAGCGCCTGGTTCAAGGACATTGCGCCGCACAGCAGCGTATTGGTGTTCCCCGCCGCTTACCTGAACAGCCCCTCATCGATGTTCGGCCATACCTTGCTGCGCATCGACCAGGCCGATGTCGACGAAAACAACACCGCGCTACTCAGCTACGCGCTGAACTTCGGCGCCTTTATCGAGGGCATGGACAACAGCATTCTGTATGCCTGGAAAGGTTTGATGGGCGGCTATCCTGGGCTGTTCGCGCTGGTCCCCTACCGCGAGAAACTCGCGGAATACCGCAGCCTGGAAAACCGCGATCTGTGGGAATACCGCCTGAACCTCACTGCCGAGGAAACCGCGCGGATGGTCGAGCATGCCTGGGAGCTGCGGCAGATCCGCTTCGATTACTTCTTCTTCGATGAAAACTGCTCGTACCGGCTGCTCGAACTGCTGGAGATCGCCCGCCCGGGGATCGAGCTGACCGCGCAATTCCCGCTAACCGCGATTCCCACCGACACCGTGCGCGCGGTGAAAGAAGCGGGCCTGGTCGAGCGCATCGATTTTCGCCCGTCGCGCGAGCGCGAACTGCTGGCCCGTGCCGAACCGCTCGACTCCGCCGAACAACGCTGGGCCCTGCGCCTGGCCGACGACCCGGCCGTGGCCCGTGACCGCGAATTCACCGCGTTGCCGCGCGCCCGTCAGGCCTTGATCCAGGACGCGGCCTTTCGCCTGACCCGCTACCGCGCTGCCGGCGAAGCCCGCGACAAAGCCGCCGCCGAACGCAGCTACAGCTTGCTGCGGGCGATCAACCAAAATCCGCCGCCGGCGTTGCAGATCGAGCGCCCCGAGCCGCCCGAGGATGGACACCGCTCGCGGACCTGGCAGCTGGGTGCGGGCAGCCGCGATGATCGCGCCTTCGCCGAATACGGCCTGCGCATGGCCTATCACGACCTCAACGACAACGCCTACGGCTTCCCGCTCGGCGCGCAGATCGAAATCCTCCAGCTCAAGCTGCGCCAGTACGAAAACAATCACTGGCAACTGCAGCGCCTCGACCTGGCCACTATCCGCTCGCTGACGCCGCGTAACGAGCTACTCAAACCCTGGTCCTGGCAGGTCGGCGGCGGGCTGGAGCGAGTACTCGGCGAGCAGGGTGACGAGACGTTGGTCAGCCATCTGAGCGGCGGCGCGGGCGGCAGCTGGCAGCTGGACGATGAATTGCTCGGCTTCGCTCTCGGCACCTTGCGCATCGAACACAACGAGGATTTCGCCGCCTTCGTCGCCCCGGCGATGGGCTTCAACAGCGGCCTGCTGTGGCGCAATCCGCTCGGCAACCTGAGCCTGGAAGCGGCCGGCGATTATTTCCACAACGGCGAAATTCGCCGCACGCTGTCGCTCAACCAGCAGTGGGAATTGGCGCCCAGCCTCGGCCTGCGCCTCACCGCGCAACGCCAATTCAGCCAGATGGCCAGCCCGGAGAACGAACTGTCACTGGAGCTGAAGTGGTACCACTACTGAGGGTTGCGGCTGGCGCATAAAAAAGCCCGCATTCGCGGGCTTGTTGGTGGAGAGAGTAGGTGGCCGGTGCTGGTCTCCGGCTTACAAGGTTTATCAGGAGTCTGACGAGAAGAGTACATGCTCTTCTGCTTCACACGGCAATCGGGGCCTGAGTCACTCAGCCGTGTACCCTTGGGAACGTGCCCCTCGTTTCCTTGCTATCCAATTGCGCATCAGTCTGCGTGTTCACCTACACCCTTACGTTAGCAAAAAGTGAGACGTTCTGGATGGGCTTTTTTAGACCGTTTCTTTCTTGGCGCCAGAACGATGAATTACAAAGAATAATGTGTGCTTCTGACCAGCCGAGCGCTTAGAACAAGCCGATCTGTCGATCGATCAGCGCCGCGAAATCATCATCCACGAACGGCAGAATTGCATCGGCCACCGGCTGCAGCTGGCGAGTGAGGTAGTGATCGTAATCGATCGCGGCACGGCGCGTTTCCAACGGCTGCGGCCCGGCGAGGGTGATCACATAGCTGATCCTGCCACCGTTCTGATATTGCAACGGCCGGCCCAGACGCTCGTTGTGCTGGTCGGCAAGGCGCGCCGCCCGCACATGCGGCGGCACATTGCGCTGATAATCGTCCAGCGGCCGGCGCAGGCGCTTGCGATAGATCAGCAGATCATCCAGCTCACCCGCCAGGGTACGCCGCACGAACTCACGAACGTAGTCCTGATGCGGCAGCCGATTGAACACGCGCCGGTACAGCTCCTGTTGAAACTGTTGAGCCAGCGGCGACCAATCGGTGCGCACGGTTTCCAGCCCCTTGAAGACCATTTCCGCATTGCCGTCCGCGCCGCTGACCAGTCCCGCATAGCGCTTTTTGCTGCCCTCCTCCGCCCCACGAATGGTCGGCATCAGAAAGCGCAGAAAATGCGTCTCGAACTGCAACTCGAGGGCGCTCTGCAGTCCGAACTCGGCGTGCAGATGCTCGCGCCACCACTGATTGACGCGCTCCACCAGCATCCGCCCGATCCGCGCCGCGTCAGCCTGTGCATGGGCGCGGCCGAGCCACACGAAGGTCGAGTCGGTGTCGCCATAGATCACCGCATAGCCCTGGGCTTCGATCAGCTCGCGGGTCCGGCGCATGATCTCGTGACCGCGCAGAGTGATGGACGAGGCCAAGCGCGGATCGAAAAAGCGACAACCGCTGGAACCGAGCACGCCGTAGAAGGCGTTCATGATGATCTTCAGCGCCTGCGACAGCGGCTGGTTGCGCTCACGCTTGGCCGCTTCGCGACCTTGCCAGAGGCGCTCGACGATGGTCGGCAGACAATGCCGCGTCCGCGAGAACCACGCGCCGAGAAATCCCGCTACCGAGTGACTGTCATCCGGTTGACGTAAACCTTCCACCAACCCCACCGGGTCGATGAGAAAAGTGCGGATGATCGACGGATACAGGCTCTTGTAGTCGAGCACCAGCACCGAGTCGTACAGACCCGGACGCGAGTTCATGACAAAGCCGCCAGGGCTGGCCTGCGGCGGCCGCTCGCCGAGATTGGGGGCGACGAACCCCTGGCGGTGCATCAACGGCATATACAGATGGGTGAACGCCGCCACCGAACCGCCGCTGCGATCGGCGGGCAGCCCGGTGACGCTGGCGCGTTCGAGCAGGAAAGTCAGCAGCTCGGTCTTGGCGAAGATCCGCGTCACCAGCTCGCAGTCCTTGAGGTTGTAACGCGCCAGCGCCGGCTTGTCTTCGGCGAACATGCGGTCGATTTCGTCCATCCGCTGGTACGGGTTATCGATCGACTTGCCCTCACCGAGCAACACGCGCGCGACGTTTTCCAGGCTGAACGAGGAAAAACTCCAGAACGCCGAACGCAGTGCCTCGATGCCGTCGATGATCAACCGCCCGGCAGCGGCCGCGAAGTAGTGGTTGTTGCGCGAACCATGCTCGCGCCAACCCATCACATCGCCACCGCGCCCGAGCCGCAACGGCACCTGCAGGCGCTGGGCATGCTCATGCAAGACGCGCAGATCGAATTGCACCAGGTTCCAGCCGATGATCGCATCGGGATCATGCCGGGCCAGCCAGTCGTTGAGCCGCTCGAGCAGCTCGCCACGGGTGTCGCAGTAGTCGAGCTGGAAATCGACCGTATCACTCTTGTTCGGCGGCCCGAGCATATACACCTGACGCTCGCCGCAGCCTTCCAGGGCAATCGAATACAGCTCGCCGTGGGCGGTGGTTTCGATATCCAGGGAGACCAATTTCAGCGGCGGGCGATAGTCCGGGGCGGGCTTCAGCTGCGCATCGAGCAGCACGCCGCTGGCGTCTGGTGTGCCACTGAACGCTACCGGCGCAGTGATGAAGCGCTCCATCAGATAGCGTTCCGGCGGACGGATGTCGGCCTCGTAGACGTCGAGGCCAGCCTTCCTCAGCAGCTTGTCGATGCGCATCAACTGGCGGTGCTGCTGGCAATACAGGCCGAGCACCGGCCGCTGATGAAAATCGCGAAGACCCAACGGCCGCAGCTCGACATCGCGCTCACCGCGCAGCAGCGGTTCGACCCAGTCGCGCTGCTCGGCGGGAATGAACGCCACCGAGGGTTGATGTGGCAGGCGAATCAGCTGCGGCCCCTGGTCGGTCGCCAGCCAGAACTCGACTTCAGTGCCGGTGGACGTGTCGCGCCAATGCCGGGATAAAACGAAACCCTGCTGGAGTTGCACCGCTGTCATCTCGAGAATCTCTTTCACGCCGCGATTCTACGTGGCCACGCCAACGTCTGCTGGCCAGGCTCAGCCTTTCGCAGCGCGTGTCATGCAGCGCTGCCAACGCTCGTCGACTCGCTGGGCGAACCAGGCGGTGGTCAGCTTGCGGGTGATCTTCGGACTTTTCAGGGTGATACCCGGCAGCATCGCCCGCGGCAATGGCTTGCGTTCGTTGGCATCGGCCAGGGCAAACACACGCGCGTAGAGCTTGCTGTCCTCGAACTCCAGACTGTCGCCTTGCAGCAGCGCCCGGCGAATCGCGCCATGGCTCATATCCAACCGCTGGCCGAGCGCGCGCACCGCCAGCTCGGTCTGCCCCAAGCGGCTTGAGCCATGCACGACCAAGTCGCCATCGAGCGCCAGCGGAATTCCCGAAACACGGCTCAACGCATGCTGGAACGCGGCGTTGCGACTGGCGTACCAGCCGGCGTTGAAATCGGCGAAACGGTACAGCGGTTGCGGGTAGTTGGCCGGATAACCGAGCAGATGGGCGATGCCGAAGTACAGGCCGCCGCGCCGACTGAACACCTCCTGGCGGATCGAGCCGTCGCGCGGATACGGATAATCCTGCGCATGAGCCTCAGCGAAGGCGATGCTCACCTGCATCGGCCCGCCGGTATGCACGGGATTGAGGCCGCCGAATAGCTGGCCGCCCATCGGCACCATGCCAATGAAATCATCGAAAATCGCACTGAGCTCGCGCTCGCTACGCACCTTGCTCAGCCTCTGGCTATAAGTCTTGCCGGTCGGCGAGTCGAGACGCAGTGCCGTGCCAACCAGGAAATTGGGGATGTGCAGCGCGGCGGCGCGGCGATCGATTTCCGCGCGGGCGATCTTGGCCAGACCCGGCACTTGCGGGTCGCTCTGAAAGGTCGATTCCTGCTCAGCCACCGCCAGCACAGCGCAGAGATTCTCGGTGGTCGGCGCGATGTGCTGCGTGGCAAAGGCCACGTAGATATCGGTGGCCCAGCCTTGGCGATCGGCGGTTTGCCCCGGTAGCAAGCGCAGCAGCTCGGCGCGCACCTCGTCCGGACTGCGCTCGAGCGGTTGCGGCCGTTGCGTGCCGCATCCAGCAAGCACCAACAGGACTGCCAACGGCCCAAGAGTGCAGCGACGCAGGCGCTCCCACGAGAAGGACACATCCTCGAGGGCAATGAAGGGACGATCAGAGCTGCAAGTCGATTCCATGCCAGCATGAATAACCGCAAGCGCCCGCTGGGGCAACCCGATCTGTCGCGCTACAACCATTGGGTTACCGGCACCGCGGCGAAATCGCGTCAGAACGCATAACGCCTCCCGAGGGAGGCGCTATGTGTTTTCAACGGGCGTCGGCGAACACTTCAAACGTTCGCAACACCCCCGACTGGACTACCTATCCAGCGTTCACATCATGCAAGGTCAAAGCGATCAAGGTTCATCACCTTGGTCCAGGCGGCGACGAAGTCCTTGACCAGCTTCGCCTTGCCGTCGGTGCTGGCGTAGACCTCGGCATAGGCGCGCAGCACCGAGTTGGAGCCGAAGATCAGATCGTTGCGGGTGCCGGTGAATTTCACCTTGCCGCTCTTGCAATCCTTGCCTTCGAACACTTCCGCCTTGCTATCCACCGGCTTCCACTCGATCCCCATGTCCAGCAGGTTGACGAAGAAGTCATTGCTCAGCTCGCCGACCTTGTCGGTTAGCACGCCGTGCTGGCTGCCATCGTGGTTGGCGCCCAGCACCCGCAGGCCGCCGATCAGCACGGTAAGCTCGGGCGCGGTCAGGGTCAGCAACTGCGCCTTATCCACCAGCATGGACTCGGTCGAAACACCGAGCTCGCCCTTGCGGTAGTTACGGAAGCCGTCGGCGACGGGCTTGAGCACGCCAAAGGATTCGACATCGGTCTGATCCTGACGGGCATCGATCCGCCCCGGCGCGAAAGGCACATCCACGCTTACCCCGGCGGCCTTGGCGGCCTGCTCCACACCCACGTTGCCAGCCAGCACTATCACGTCTGCCAGAGAAGCCTTGCCGGAAGCCTTCTGGATCTCCACGAGCTTGGGCAGGGCCTTGATGGCGCGTCGGTTGACCTCCCAGTCCTTCTGCGGCGCCAGGGCCAGACGAGCGCCATTGGCGCCGCCACGCTTGTCGCCGCCGCGGAAGGTCGAGGCCGAGGCCCAGGCTACCGAGACCAGATCACCCACCGAAAGCCCGGAAGCGGCGATCCTGGCCTTGAGGTCGGCGATATCGGCAGCGCTGGGGTTATGGGTGGCGGCGGGCAGCGGGTCCTGCCAGATCAGGTCTTCCTTCGACACTTCCGGGCCAAGGTAGCGTGCCTTCGGTCCCATGTCGCGATGGGTCAGCTTGTACCAGGCACGTGCGAAAGCATCGGCGAAGGCCTGCGGATCGTCCCGGAAGTGCTTGGAGATCTTGCCGAACTCGGGGTCGAAACGCAGGGTCAGGTCGGTAGTCAGCATGGTCGGCTTGTGGAACTTGCCGGGCACATGCGCATCGGGAATGATTTCCGGCGCATCCTTTGCCACCCACTGCTTGGCACCGGCCGGCGAGGTGGTCAGCTCCCACTCGTACTTGAACAGGTTCTCGAAGAAGTTGTTGCTCCACAGCGTCGGGGTCTTGGTCCAGGTGACCTCGATGCCGCTGCTAACGGTGTCCTTGCCGTGACCGCTGCCGAAGTCGCTGATCCAGCCCAGGCCCTGGGCCTCGATCGGCGCGGCTTCGGGCTCGGGCCCCTTGTGCGACTCCGGCGCGGCGCCGTGGGTCTTGCCGAAGGTGTGGCCGCCGGCGATCAGAGCGACGGTTTCCTCGTCGTTCATGGCCATGCGCCCGAAGGTGGCGCGGATGTCCTTGGCCGCGAGCATATAGTCGCCGCTGGCGTTCGGCCCCTCAGGATTCACATATATCAGCCCCATATGGGTGGCACCGAACGGCGGAGTCAACTCGCGGTCATCGGCAACACGCTTCGGATCCACGCCCAGCCAGGTGATCTCGGCCCCCCAATTCAGGTCCAGGTCCGGCTCCCACACGTCTTCACGACCGGCGCCAAAGCCGAAGGTGCGAAAACCCATGGACTCCAGCGCCACGTTACCGGCGAGCACCAGTAGGTCGGCCCAGGAGATACTCTGGCCGTACTTCTGCTTGACCGGCCAGAGTAGACGGCGGGTCTTGTCGATATTGACGTTGTCCGGCCAGGAATTCAGCGGAGCGAAGCGTTGCTGGCCGCGACCACCGCCGCCGCGACCGTCTGTGGTGCGATAGGTACCGGTGGCGTGCCAGGCCATACGAATTATCTGCGGGCCGTAGTGGCCGAAGTCCGCCGGCCACCAGTCCTGGCTGTCGGTCATCAGCCTGACCAGATCCGCCTTGAGCGCCTTGTAGTCGAGCTTCTTGAACTCTTCGGCGTAGTTGAACTTCTCGCTCAACGGGTTGGATTTTTCAGAGTGCTGGTTCAGCAGGTCAACACGCAGCTGGTTCGGCCACCAGTCGCGGTTCGTGGTGCCGCCGCCAGCGACGTGATTAAACGGGCATTTCGATTCAGTCGACATGTTGTCTCTACCTTCTTTGGTTGTATTCATCCAGCTATCCAGTCTGGTGTGCGCTGCGAACACCGATCAGCGAACTCGGGGGCCTAGGGTGCGGGCCAGCCGCACGGTTGCGCTGAGGATCGGCAAGTAGGTTGCCGGCGCGGTGTTACACGGGTGTAGCAAAGACTCATCTTTTTCCTCATCCGATGCGCAGTGCCGGACCGGGTCCACGCTAGACCAAGCCTAAACGCGATTCGCAAGAGTGCTAATAGAAAGTGCGTGGCAGGTCGATAGTCTAGCTCTGTTAGCTGCCCCCTTAGACCGGGGAGTTGACCGTCGACTGTGGCCGAGACCGTGGCAGGTTTCGGCGAAGAATCCATGCAGCCGCCGCCACCCGGTGCCCTCAAGCGCTCTGCCCCCTGAGAGCGGCCGTGTTGAGTAGCACGGCCACGCGAATAAGCGCCTTCAAGGCCATTTCAGCGATCCTGTCGCCCTCATGAAAATCAATGGCCCGTGTCTGACATTACCGTCGAGGCTGGCGCTGAACAAGCTCGAAGGGGCCTCCAACAACGCGCCCTTGACATAGGTCATCTTCACGGCATTTTTGTACGTCTCGCCGGTGCAGATGATTCCCGCGTGCGACCACACCTGAACCCACTACTTCCATTCCTCGACCACGGCGGGGTCGACCTGCTTGATCAGCGTGCGGATCTGCGCGAGTGTCTAGCCCCGCCAGCCGCTCAGCGCCTTGATTCGCGCATCTATTAGCTGAGAAGCAGAGCCGCACTCTTCTGCGTTTGAGTCGATTCCCTGCTTGTTCATGGTGGTAGCCGCTTGCCCGCAATTTAACTATCGCTAACGCGCTTCAGCGTTCGTTGCCTCACAACGCCGCACCTAGCAACCGTAGGTACTGCGGGCTCTCGGAGATCGAGTTGTGACCCGCGCCCGGTATGACCTGGAGCGAGGCCACGCCAGTAGCGAAGCGCGTATACAGCAGCTCCGTGCTAGCACGCGGAATGACTTCATCGTGCTCCGCCACGATCAACAGCGTCGGCACCTGGATGCGCGAGGCGTATTTCCAGGATTCGAACTTGTCCCGCAGCAGCCATTTCACCGGGAAATAGGGAAATTGCTTTACGGCGAGATCTTGCAGGCTGTTATAGGGCGAAATCAGGATCAGGCGTGCTGCCGGCCGTTGGCTCGCAAGACGAATGGCGACGCCCGTACCCAGGCTTCTACCGACCAGCGCAATCTGCGGATGGGCGGCATGGACTTGGTCAAACAGGGCCACGGCATCACGCTGAATCGACTCCTCGGACGGCGATCCCGAACTGCCACCGTAGCCTCTGTAGTGCAGCAAGTAGATCGCGTGCTCCGGAAAAGCCTGCGAAAACGAGGGCAGGTTTTGCGACACATCCTCAGCATTTCCGCCGAAGTAGATCAACGCTTTTTGGCCGGCATGCGGCCTGACGGATACCCACACCTCCGCGTCGGCTGCCGACAGTTTAAGCAGAGTTTCAGGCGTGCCAATCGCGCGTGGTTGCGGGTAGTAGATGAGTGCGCGTTGAAACACGAACAGCGCGGCGCAGGCTGCCAGGTACAAGACGGCAGCGAAAGCGGCGAGGGAAACCAAGGTTCGCGACATCGGCTGACTACCCGCTGGCGACAGTAGTCGAAGTGAAGCACGGCTCAGTCATCAAGAGATAAACCTGCCACCCTTTTCGTCATGGCGCGCCACCCGCTCCAGGATGATGTCACCCACCCGCTTGCTAGATGGCAGGAGCGTATGAACGCTTGGAACTCGCACTTGATCGGTAAGCCACTCAGCGCTCACCTCGGAAATTGATACCACTCCGTCATTTAGCTCACCACTAAACGGGCTGCGTTTCCCTGACAGGCCACGAACGCCCGCAATACCGGTTGTTGGCGCTGATACCGGGCCTATCTCAGCCATCCGAGTTACCGACCCGAGCAGTTGACCGCAATCTCGGGTGAGTGTCCGGTAAATCGGATTTGTACCAAGCCTCTGCGCCAAAAGTGTCGGCTGAAGCGGTGAGCCCAACAGAAACACGTGATGAGGCGACCGGACTCCTGGTGGTAAGCCATTCACAGCGGCCCTGAGCAAGACACCGCCCAAGGAATGCCCGATCAGCACATAGTCCCCGAGCTCCGCTAGCGCCGAGATTGTTGAGACAAGTCGAGCTTTGATTCCTGCGAAGTCCTCCAGACTAACGCTGTAGCCATAGGTGCTGGTCTTCAGGCCGGCGCGCTTCAATTGCCAGAGCAGCGGCCAGCCCGACAGCGGTGAACGCCCCATTCCGTGGACGAAAAGCGCCTGCATGATTTTTTCTCCAAAGGCCTGACTCTTAGCTAACAGCCGGATTATCCATCAGCTGTTGCGCAATACGTTGACCATGGCACTGGCCAGTTCGTCGCCCCCCAGCGTTTCAAGCTTGTCGGCTGCTGACAGGACGTCGCGAGACTCCTTGTTCTGGCTCAGCTTCCATTTGCCGACGATTTCAGTGATCTCAATCTCCACGCCAACGATTGCAGCGAGCATCTGCGCGATGAACTCCTTACTGGAATCGGCCATCCGCCACGGCCGCTCTTCACTCGCTTCATGGACTTTGGTGAGCCTGCCGACCAGCCCGCGAACGAAGCGCTCGTCGTCCCTGACCGTCAATTTGCCCCGCACATGCACGACCTGGTAATTCCAGGTCGGCACCTGCCGATGGAGTTCATGCTTGCTCGGGTACCAATTCGGGGAAATATAGGCCTCGTTGCCGCGGAAGATCACCAGAACCTCCTCCCCGTCGGCATGCGTCCACAGTGGATTGGCACGGGCGACATGGGCACGGATTAGGCCTTTTTCCCCGACCGTGGTGTCCAGTTCGAAGGGGATGTGGTCCGCATCGAGCAGACCGGAACTTTGGGTCACCAGAATCCCCAGCGGATGGTCCGCGATAAGGCGATGCAGCTCGCTGGGGCGGGTTTCCATGAAGTGTTGCGGTATATACATACGAGTCTCCGCTGCAAGGTGAGGCAGGCCTCATACATTCCGGCGTCAAATCCGTCAGTTGGCTTTAAGCGCAAGTTACCACCGGATGTTCGCCACAGTCAGAAGCCGCCGGTCATGAAGGACCAAAAAACAGCAGACATCCGACGATGAGACCAGATCGCCTCACTCAGAAGCGCTGTCGGCACGCGGGCCCTGCTGTTCATGCTGCCGCGTCTGGTGACAGGCGCGCACTGGGCCAGGACGGCGCTGGCCTGGGGCTGCTTCACGCCTTTTGCCGCCTGGAGCAGCAAGTGGCTGGTGCGCCTAACCCGACCGCTGTTCGATCTGCTGGAGAAGGTGCCGTTGCTTAACCGGTTGAGTGTGATTTCGGCCTGAGCCGATGTAGGAGCGATCATGCGCATAGCACGCCCCTACAAGAGCATGTCATCCCCGCGAATGCGGGGACCCAATGAACACGTCAGCCCTGGTCGCGGAAACTGAACAGTTGGCGACGCTGCTTCTTGCTTGGCTTGCCGTCCGTCTGCACGCCGAGCGCACCGGCCTTGCGCATCGCCGCCGCATCTTCACGGCGCTTCAGGCTGTCCTGGGTTTCCTCGTAAAGCATCTGCGCCTCGGGAGCGCCACGGCGGACCACCGACAGGGCCTTCACCATCACGGTGCGTTCGTCGAAGCCGGTGCGCAGCACATACTCTTCGCCGATCTTCGGTTCTTTGCCCGGTTTGCAGCGCTCACCCCGGCAATGCACCTTACCGCCCTCGATGGCCTCCTTGGCCAGCGCACGGGTCTTGTAGAAGCGCGCTGCCCATAGCCACTTGTCCAGGCGCACCTTGTCGTCGTTGTCGCTCACACTCGACACTTCCCCTCGTTGCGGAAGCGTCAGTGTAAACGCAGGTGGCCGCTGTGCCGATCAGGCCTGTTCGGCGGGCTGATCACGACGCTCGCTGAGGAAGCGCTCGAACAGCTGGTTGGCATTGCCCAGCGACATCAGGTGCGCGTAGATCCAGCCCAGGAAGCCCTTGCGGTGCAGCGCCAGTACCTGCTCATCGCTGAGAGCAGCGAACTTCTCCTCGTCGATCATGAGGAAGTCGCGCAGAACGAAGGTCTCGCCGCTGCCGTGAGCCAATTGCAGGCTGCGCGGGCTGAGCAGTTGCAGGTCGTTGAGCGTGGTCACCAGTTCACGGGTACGCTGCATCTCGGCAGTGAAGTTTTGCAGGAACTGGATCATTTCCTCAAGGTAGCCGCTGTTGCCGCCTTCGCCAGTGAACAGCTCGCGCCCCTCCTCCTGGTTCCAGCCGGGATAGGCGGCGTCGATGCAGACCGTCAGGTTCTGCGCATCATCCTGCGCCAACACAAAGGGATAGCGTCTGACGAAGGCTGGCACGTAGGTATTGGCCAACCACTTCTGGCCGTCGTCGAGGAAGGCGTTGTGGCCGTCCTGCAGGCCGAGCAGGGCGATCGGCGTGGCCTGTTCGCCTTCGCCGATGAAGACGATCGGGTAGTGTCGCGCGGCCTGGAAGAACTCCAACCCGGCCAGCGGCACGAGGTGTGCCCCGGCGGCGAACTCGCAGTTTTCCACCGGCTTGAGCCTGAGGGCCTTGTGCTCATCGCGGTTGAGGGCCTTGATGTCCTTGTACAGCAGCATGGTCGTCATTACGGGTATCTCCGATAAGTCGGTGGGTAGATCAGCGAATGATCAGCTGGGCCAGTACCTGGCCACTGTCCTGATCGGGAACGACATCCTTGAGCGTGTTCGCCGCAACCACGCTGAAGCTCAGATGCCGTCCCCAGTTGAAGTTCAAGCCAACCCCGACGCTCTGCAGGTCGATGTCGGAAGTGCCTAGGTCCATGGCTCGTCCGTAGTCGAAGAAGACAAACGGCTGCCACATCGGACTGTAATGCCAGTAGCCCTCCAGGTTGACGGTCGCTCCCTGGGGCGAGGCGATCACTCCGGGATCATAGCCGCGCACGCTGCTGATGCCGCCGAACTGGTAGAGCAGGCTGGACGGCAGGCTCTGGCTGTCGCTGGCGTACTGCCAACCGAAGCGACCCACGATCTCATGACGCTCGCCCAGCATCCGACTCAGGTAGCCGTCGCCGTTGGTCAACTGATAGTTGCCGCTCTCGCTGCTGATCGCGTTATCCGCCGAGGCCTGGCGCAGGCGTTGTTCGTAACGCAGGTACCAGGGCGCCGCGCGATACTCGACTTGCCCCTTGAGGAAGACCTCGTCGGTGTTGGCATCGCT
This sequence comes from Pseudomonas sp. LS44, assembly GCF_024730785.1. Lineage (NCBI taxonomy): Bacteria > Pseudomonadati > Pseudomonadota > Gammaproteobacteria > Pseudomonadales > Pseudomonadaceae > Pseudomonas > Pseudomonas sp. LS44. Next base: position 778,201 of record NZ_CP102830.1, on the reverse strand, counting down.
CAGGTCGAAACCATCGATGCTGGTGGTGGAGTTCTGGTGGTTGTAGCCCACACCACCGAGCAACACCCAGGACTCGTCGAGCCAGTAGGGATGGTCGTAGCCGATCCCATAGGTCTGCGAGTCGCCATCGATGTTCAGCGCCCGATACGGGCCGTTCTCGACCTCCATGCTGTTGGCCCCGGCCTCGATGTAGGCCACGCCGTTATAGCGGTTCACCGGACGGCTGTAGCGCAGGCTGCCGTACTGCGAGGCGGAGGTGGCGACCACCACGGCGTTGAGCGCATCGGCCACCCCGGTGGGCGAGAACCAGGTCAGGCTGCCGCCATACTGCTCGCGCCCGGAGCTTTCGTTGCCGTAATTGTTGACGAACACTGCCCACTGCAGCGCGTCGGGCTCGAAGGCCTGCAAATCGACCCGCGAGGTACCGAACTTCGCTCCCGGCGCCAGGCTGGCGCTGACCTGCGGCCCTGGCGTGGTCGCGTTGAAACGCTGGATGGCGCTGATCAGCGCCGTGCTGTCGAGCGTCTCCCCGGCGTTGACCGGCAGGCGCGCGGCGTAGAAGTCGTCGTCCACTCGCCGCTCGCCGCCGATCCACTGCACCTGATCGACCTTGGCCTCCACCAGCACCACGCTGAGCACGCCGTTGTCCAGGTTCTGCGGCGGGATCACCGCGCGCGCGGTGAGGTGCCCGGCTTTCTCGTAGCGCTGATTGATCTCGCGCAGCAAGGCGTTGAGATCGGCAAAACTGATCTCGTGCCCAAGATAGGGCCGCGCCATCGCTTCCAGTTCCGCCTGTTCGATGAAGCTCGAAGGGTTGAAGTGGATACCCTTGAGCACGAAGCGCTCTTCTCCCTCGGGCAACTGCTGCGTGCCCGCCGCCTCGCCCTTGAGCGCCGGAATCTGCTGGCGGCGAGCGCGCTCGTCGATTTCGCGCTGACGCTGGATCTGCTCGATCTGCTCGCGTTGCAGGTTCGGATCGGCCTGCCCCGGCAACCCCGGAGGCAGGCTCGGTGCGGCATTCGCCAGCCCCGCAATGAACAACCCAAGCATCGTCGGAACGCTTTTACACCGCATCAAATACCCCACTGCTGAACTCCCTGTGTCGCCGCCGCGCGCTCGATATCATCCAGATTCATCCGTGACTCCGCCGGTTGCGTCCCCCAACGCGGTGTCCAGTCCTGCCCACCCGCCAAGCGCAGCGAGAAGGCCTGCAACAGCGCCGCCAGGCGTTGCTGGGTCATGCCGCGCGACAGCAGGTGCTCGCCGTGGCGCGCGGCGCTGGAATCCTGGAAGAGCACGCCTGGGGCTCCTTCGTGGGCTTCATGGAAGTTCGGCAGCAAGGTCAGATGAGTGAAGCGCCGATGCAACACGTAGGCATCGGTCAGGGTGGTCAGCACGTCCTGGCGTAGCTGGAAGGCCTTGTCGATTTCATGCAACTGGATATCCGCCTCCGGCAGGAAGGTGACCGCGTTGTTATCCATATGCAGGTTGGCCTGCGCGCTGAACAGTTGCAGCCGCTCGACGTGACGCGCGTCCTCGATCCATACGTGATCAGCGCTGGTCTGCAACCAGCCATCGGCAACATAGAGGCGCGGCACTTGTAGCGACGCCGCCGACAGTACGCTACGCAGACGCCGCGCGGCGACATCTCCACTGCCCTCGACCCACAGGTCGAGCTGGCCCGCGCCGCTGTGCCGGCCATACAGCTCGATATCCGCGCCATGCAGGTCGACGGACTGACCGATGTTGGCGTCGGCAACCCGGATCAGGTCACCGGAGAACAGGCTCAGGCGTGGTGCCTGGGCGCTCTCCAGCCAGATACCCGCCGGCGTCGCCTGGCCGTTGCGCCAGCCGGCGCGGACGGTCGCGCCAGCATCGGCGCTGAGTTGTCCGCCACGGGTGTCGAGTAGGCTGTCGAGTACCGCCTGACCACGGGCCAGCAGTCGTTCGAAGAAGATCGACTCGTCGGCACGCCAGTCCTGGCTGCTGCCGCTGCGGCTCTGGCCGACCTGGATCATGCCGCGCGCCTGCAGACCGATGTTCTGCGCAGCGTCCAGTTCGCCAAGGAACAGGCTGTGACCAACGACGTCGATGGCCGCGGCCCGGATCAGCGCCCCGCGTGTATCCAGGCCGCTGGCCAACAGCGCCGAACCGCCAGCCTGCAGGCTGTTGAACAGGATCGAACCGCTAGCCAGCCAGTTCTGCCCGCCCGAACTGCGACTGTCACCCACCTCGATCCGCCCGCCGGATGTCAGGCGAACATCGCCGTTATTGGCGACAAGCAGCGGAACCAGCACATTGCCCGCCGCCGTTAGGACCACGTTGCCCGCCAGTGGCGCGCCGTCGTAGGAACCGTGGGAGACGACCTGTGTACCGATGCGAATGTCGCCGCCAGCGGCACGTAACAGGATGCCGCCGCCGGCTTCCACGCCCTGGTCGAGGTTGATCGCCCCACCAGAATCGACATCGACATTGCGGCCCGCCTTGATCCCGGCCAGGTCGATATTGCCACCAACCTTGAAGTGCAGATCGCGCCCGGCTTCGGCCAGGCCGTCGACATCCAGGTTGCCGCCAATGCCGACGTTGAGGTCACGCCCGGCCTTAAGCGAGTAGGTGCCGCCGAACTTCACGTTCGGCATGTTCAGGTTGCCCGTACCGATGACACCGACGTCGCGCTTGGCATCGACCAGCAGCGCGGTGATATCGCCCTGCCCCAGTTGCGGGTTACCGGTGGACTGCAGGAAGAGATCGGCCTGCAGGCTCTGCACGCGGCCCAGGCTCAGGCTGCGGCCGATGATGCGCAGCTCCTGCTCCGCCTCGGCGTTGCCGCCAAAGACATCGCCATCGGCATGGATCAGCAGATTCGCCGCCGACTTCAGGTGCGCCGTATCGAGCACGCCCGCCACACTGGCATCGGCGGGAACGCCGAAGTGGATGTCGCCGTTCGAACCCACGGCGCTGATCAGGCGCATGTCGCCGCCGCTACGGCCACCGAGAATGCGCAGCGAACCGTTGCGCACCAGGGCATCGAGAGTTTGCGCAGCGCTGACCTGGCCGAGCTCGGCGCTACCGGCCCGCAGGTCGATATAGCCGGCACGGCTGTGCAGCTGCTGGGCATCGAAGGCGCCGGTGGCTTGCAGGTCAAGAATGCCGGTACGGCTTTCAAGAGTGCCCAGGGTCGCGCTGCCGACATCGAAGAAGGCATCGCTACCCACCCGTGCATCGTCGCCACTCCAGTCGCCCGGCCCGCCGACCCGCAGCACATCGCCGACGCTCAGCGTCCCATAGTGCAGCGCGGTTCCCGCGGCGCCCACATGGGTCAGATTCGCCGCGCCAGTGACGTTCGCGTTGAGCAGATCGAGCACCCCAGCCACGCTCAGGTCGAGCTGGCCGGTGATCTGCAGGTCGCCGATATGAGATGCGCTGCCGGCGTCGATCACCGCGTCGCGGCTGGTCAGGCGTCCCAGGCGCAGGTCCTTGCCAACCTCAAGGTCGACCGTCGAGGCGATGCGGGCCTCATCCACGCGCATTTCGCCGCCACTGACGGCGTTCCAGCGGCCAGCCGAATCGAGCTGGTCGGCGGAGAACGCGCCACTGACATCGACGAAGATTTCGCCCTGGCGGCTCGCACCAATACCCAGCGACAGGTCCTGCCCTTGCAGATCGAGACCGCCCTGCGCTTGCAGGTCGTCGATACGCACAGCGCCGATGCCGGAAAGCTGGATGCCGCCGGTCTGACTGGCGACAAGCCCGAGGCTCACATCGCCGAGACTGCCGAGCTGTTGGCCGAGCTGGCTGAGCAGCCGGCCACGCTGGATGCCGCCGGCAAGATTGGCGTAGATCGCACCCTGCTGGCTGACCACATCCAGTTCGTCGGCGGACAGCGTCAGCCAGCGTGATGCCGCTCCGAGGTCGCCGATACCGTTCAGGCGCAGCAGGTTGCCGGCGCCGATGACCGCACCGGCAGCGCTGGCCTGGAGGGTCCTGGCGTCGATCGACAGGTCGCCGGCAGCGGTTACATCCGCCAACTCGGCATCCCCGGCGAGACGCGCAACGATGTCACCGTCGGCGTTCAGGCGGCTGCCGGCCAGCATGCTCCAGTCATTGTCGAGTACGAGGTTGAAGCTGCCGACCTGCCACTGGCCGTCCTGGGTGAGGTTGTAGGCCTGGCCGATATCCAGCGCACCACCGACAGTGACGCCGGCGAAGTTCAGCGTGCCTGGCCTGACGATCGCGCCCTGCAGTCCGCCGACCCAGGCATCGCCGCCAACGCTCAGGGCGATCCGCTGGTTCAGCCCGGTGCCGAACTGGATGCGCCCGAGGTTCGTGCCGGCGTTACCGCTGACCTTGAGATTCACCGAGCCGCCCAGCAGCGTTTCGCCGAGCTGGCGAGCGGCGTTGAGGTTGCCCAGTACGGTCAGGTCAAGGCTATTCAGGCCGGTGATGCGGTCAACGTTGAGATCGCCGTGCTGGGTGATCCGCACGCTGTCGCCACGCGCGGTGAAGTCACCGGTGACCGCCACGTGCAGACCGTCGCCCAGGCTGCCGATGGCGCTGTTGGCTGCTTCAAGGATCACGTCGTGGCCACGCAGGACCACATTGGCGCCACTGGCGCTTTCGATGTTGCCGTCGGTCTTGATGCGCACGGTGTCGCCGCGCACGTCGAACAGGTTCAGGTTGCGCTCACCACCCAGGTAGACATCGCCCAGCGCGGTAACGCTGATGGCGCCACGTGCCGCAAGGTTGATGTCGTCACGCTGGACGATGCGCAGCAGCGAGCGGTTGTTCGGGTCGTCGAAGTAGACGTCGTCCACTTCCGCGCCCGCCAGTGCCGCCAGTTGATCCTTGGAGAGATTGCCCAGCCCCTGACTGAGGTCGACGATCTGGTCGGCGGCGAGCACCTTGCCGACGCGGTTGGCCTGCAAGGTGACGTTGTTGCCGTCGATGTTCAACTGCTCGACCTTGACCTGGGTGTTGCTGCCGCGAGTGGCCAGCGCCGAGGAGATCGAATACTGCAACTGCTCCTGGCTCCACGCGGAGCTGCCCTGCAAGGCTCCCAGGGTGGTGGCGTCAAGAGCGTAGACATAGTCGGCCGAGGTACCGGCGAACTCCACCGCCAGCGCGGCGTACTCGCCCTGCAACGCCGACTGGCGCGTGGCAATCTCGGCATCGCTCAAGCCGAGGCTCTTCAACCGCTCCACTTCGGAGGTCGGCAGGGATACCTGCCCGGTGGCATCGGCGCCCTGTTTGAGACTCCAGTACTTGGCGAAGCGCTGTTGGCCCGCGCCCTCCAGGGCCGCCTTCTGCTCGTCCAGCGAGCGCGCCGCGGCGGCGCCGCTCAGGCCCATGTCGTCCCACAGCTGTTGCAGTTCGGCCAGTGCGCGGTCGTCGTAGGACAGCGAAGTGTTGCCATCGAGCAGATCGCCGTTGACCACCTTCAGCCAGACGTCGCCGCCGGCGATCACTTGGTCGACGGCAAGATCGCCGAGGGTTTCGCGCAGATAGACGTTGCCAACCGCCGAGGCCTTGAGCAACCCCGGCTTCGAATTGGAGCCGGCACCGTAGTTGGTATCGATGCTCAACGGCGCATTGAGCGTGCCGATCGAACCATGGCTGGCGGTCAGGCTGATGGAATGCCCCTGGATCACCAGGTTCGGAGTGGCAGCGACGATGTTGCCTTGAGCGCTGAGCAGGATATCGCCGTCACCGGCGCTCAGCCTGGCCAGGTTCAAGCCACCGTTGAGGCCATCGATACGGATGTCGCCCTTGCTCGAGTTGGCCGCCAGGCTGCCGCTGACCTGTACCTGCAGCGCCTGGGTCGAACCGATACCCTTGCCTGTATCGAGCACCAGATCGCGAGCCGCGACCACGACATCGCCGTTGGCCTGGGTCAGCGAGCCGGCAGTCTTGAGCGTGGTGGTGCCGTTCTGGTTGTAAAGCGAGCCGAGCAGCACGATATCCGATGCCGAGTCGACATTGATCAGGCCCTGATCATGGCCAAAGAAGTTGACCTTGATTCGCTCATCGGCGGCGACGGTATAGCGGTTGATGACTTTCTCGCCCTTGACCTCCGTGCGCTCCAGCCAGCTGCGCTTGACGTGGCACCAGAGGAACCAGGCCTCGCAGGTGGTCCAGGTCTCGGTGCTGACTTGCGGTGCGTCACCAGTCGAGTAGGTATTCGATTCGGAGTAGATCTGCCCGCCGTTCAGGCCGACACCGCTGCTGCCCATGTAATCGGCGCCCTCGATGGGTCTGGCGGCCGATGTCCAGACATCTTGGTCGTAGAACTCGCCGTCACCGACGTTGAACGCTCCCCAGAACTTGTCCTTGAAGTAGGTGGTGACCGTGGTGCGGGTCTGGTCCTGGCCGGTCAGCCAGACGTAGGAGCGGCCCTGTACCGGGTCGAAGAAGGTTTCCCGGCTGTTGGCAGCGACCACCCTCTTCTGCGCATTGAGCACGTCCTTGCTCAGGCCGTACTGCAGCTCGATGTCGTTCAGCGTACGGGTATAGACCGACGACCAGACCTCTTCCTGGCCGGCCGCGTTGCGTCGCACATCGTTGATACGCAGGGTGCCGGACGCGCCCTCGCCCAGGTCGATGCCGTTCAGGCCGAGCTGGTAGCCGGTGTTGTTCTTCACCTTGACCTGGCTGTAGCCGTCGAGAACCTTCAGCTCGCCGTTGCCAGTGCTCATGATGTAGCCGGTCAGCTCCATGTAGCCGCCGGCGACTTCCACCTGGTCGAGTACCAGCCGTTCAGTGCGGAAGTCATAGCTGTAGCCGAGCCGTCCCGCTTGCGCATCGCTGGCCTGCAACTGGAACAGCGGCCCGGCCTTGCCGGCCTTGTACCGCGCACGTTGGGAGTCGATCTGCGCAAATTTCGGGTTCGACAGGTCAATGTTCGCCAGCCAGTCGGCCACGCCACTCTGGATCAGGCCACCGATGTTCAGGTACTGGGCGCTGATCACCACATTGTTGCCGGCAACCACGTTGTAGGCGGCGTTCGGTCCGTTGAGGTAACTGCCGTTGTTGTTGGTGGACGGGTCGCCGCCGATGAACTGGAACGCGTTTCCGGCATTGAGCACGAAGTCGCGACCGGCGCTGATTTTCAGCGACTTGGCGCGCACATCGGCGTTGGAATAGATGCTTCCGTAGCTGGCGGTCACCTCCACCGTGCCGCGCTGGTTGGAGATGCGCTTGTTGATGAAGATGTCCGGCGCCGGCGCGCGCAGGCCGTCCAGGCCGAGCTGGCCGCTGGCCGGGTTGTAACTGTTGCGCACCGTGATCGAGGGCTCGCCGGAGTTGGCCGAAAGAATCAGCTCGCGGAAGGACGCGCTGCCATGGCCGGCGGCGTTGGCGGCGTTGATCTCCGCCAGCGTGCCCAGCGAAGAACGGTTGAAAATCAACTGGCCGCCATCGCGGTAGGGGATCTCCAGGCCGTTCAGGCGCAGGAACGCCTGGCTGTCGTTGATCACCTCGATGCGTGCATCGCCCGGCGCGCGCAGGCTGCCAGCACCCACCAGGGCGTCGCCGATCACCTGCACGTTACCCGGCTTGGCGAGGATCGGGTCGACCTCGAGGATCCAGATATTCATGTCGCGGCTCAGGCTGGCGCCGTTGGCCGTGCTACCACCCATGTCCGTGAACAGCTTGTCCAGCGACTGTTGCAACAGCCGCTTTTCCGCCTCGATGGCGGTGCGCTCGACCGTTGACAGGCCGTAGTCGGTCAGTTGCTTGTTGAGCTGCGTCATACGCTGGCTGATGTACTGCGAGTAGGTGCCTTGCACCAGGCGATAGCCGATGTTGTCGCTGACCTCGCTGATGCCCGGACGCACCTGTAGCTTCGCCGGATCGAGCGATGCGGACGGCATCGCTTTCAGCTCGTCGAGCGTGCGCAGCTGACCGTCGTACCAGTATTCCAGGCCGCTGACCTTGAGTGTCTGGATGTTGTAGAAGCCGGCACGCAGCGCCCCGTCGACACGCACCACGGCGCTCGACGAGTTGACCGAGCGCCCGCTCTCGGTCTCGATGGAAATGCCCAGCAACTCGCTCAGCGCTTCCTTGTACAGATCCTTGGCGATGCCCTTGCCGAGCAGATTGCCGTAGCCCTTGTCGGCATAGGCGAAGATATCGCCAACGCTGTTCACCGCGCTGCCGCTGTTCACCGTCACATTGGCGCTGCGGCTGTAGAGGGCGTCGGCGTCGGGATCGTTCACCACCGGGAAGGCGGTGTTGTTCCACAGGTCGGTCCGCGCAACCAGGGTCGCCTGGTTGGCCCCGCCGGCGACGTCCTGGCCGGCGTACAGGCGTACATCGCCATAGCCGAGCAGGGTCGAGCCGGAGGCCAGTTGCACATCGTAACTGGCATTCACCCGCGCCAGGCTGTAGCCGCGCGCGGCACCGGCCAGGCCATAGGTCTTGGCGCTCGCGCGGGCATCCAGGTCGTAGTCGCCACTGGCGCTGAGGATGATGTCGCCGACGCTGTACAGGTTGGCGCCGGAGCCGATGCTGACCAGCGCCTGCGCCCGGCTGACGTCGAGCTCCGACCGTGCCAGGGCGATGGTGATCGCGCCACCGCTGTCGAGCTTCACCCGGTCACGGCCATAGACATAGTTGTAGGCCTGCACCGAGAGATTCTTCGGCGCGCGCCAGTCGCCATCCACGCGCACCACGGCGTTGTTGCCGATCGTGCTGCGCGCGCTCAGGCGCATCTCGGCCTCGCTCAGCGCTGCCGCCGCATCGACCACGCCGCCGGAGCCGGACTGTACGTTGTAATCGCCGCTGGCGTACTTGTAGACCTTGTTCTGCGCGCTCTGCTCGTAAGCGCTGCTGCTCAATACGCTGCCGGCGAGCAACTCGCTGCTGGTGTCCAGGTCCAGCGTATGAAGTGCGTGCGCGCCGCTGGCGCCGATCAGCGAGGCATTGATGCTGTCGACGAAGCCGTCGAAGGTCGAGCCGTGCAGCGCCGACAGGCCGACTTCACCGAGACTGGCGGCGCTGCCCTGGACGAACAACTGCGCACGAGTGACGCTCGAATCGCGGGTCTTGGCGACAGCCGCCGCGCCACTGATCAGGCCGCCCTGACCGGCCTTGGCGCTGGCCAGGTTGTTCACCTCGCCACCGGCCGCAACCTTGAAGGAGGCGAAGGTGCCACTGAAGGTACCGCCGACCAGCGCGCGGGTCTGGGTATCCGCGCTGGCATTGGCGACCTGGGCACCAAGGCTCAGCAGGCCCGCTGCGATGCCGCTGGCGCTGGCGCGCTGCGCCACATCGCTGGACGCGGAGAGCAGCCAGGAGCCGCCCTGCCCGTCGAAGCGGGTGGAATTGTCGCTCTGCAGCAGGCTGCTGCTTTCATTGCGGGCCGAGGCCACCACCGCGTTCGCGGCGACGCCGAATCCGCCGCTGACACCGGCCGCGCTGACATCGGCGCTGTAGCCGCCATCGCGCCCGACTTCGGCGCTGATCGCCGCTGTGCGTGCGCGCAGCAATGCGTTGGCGCCGAGGTTTAGCTGCGCCGTGGCCTTGGCCAATACGTCGACCACACTGGCCCCAGCGGCAACGTAACCGCCCAGCGCCATCCCTTCGCTTCTCGCGCGCAACTGGGGGCTGGCCGTGGCATTGAGCGACAGGCTCTGGCTCGCTTGCAGGGTGGAGCCGGCACCGACATCCAGCACCGCGCGGCTCTGGTCGCGCGCAACCAGCACGCTGGCATTGGCGCCGAACAGCAGGCCCGCCGCCGCACCACGCCCCCGCAGATCGAGGTGCCCGCGCGAGGTCGCATCCAGATCGATGTTACCGCCCTGTGCGCTGACGCCCGGCGCCAGCCGCAGGTTGACGCTGCTGTCATGGCTAGCCACGCCGAGTACCAGCCCGGCACCACCACCGATTCCAGCCGCGGCACCCAGGGCGTCGACATCGGCCCCCTGCGAGTCCAGGGCCTGGCCACGCAAGTCGCCGGACACCTGGAGGTTGCCCGCGAGGTTCGCCAGTATCTGATTGTTCAGCGTCGCCACGCCCACCGCCGCACCGATGCCCGCGGCGAAGCCGGCCGCGCCGCTGATGGCCTGTACGCCGACGGCGGCATCGCCGCTCTGCACGGCCCGCGCCGCCAGGTCGAGGCTCGCCGCCTTCAGGGCGCCGCCGAGGATTTCGCTGCTCACCCGACCATTGACCAGGCTGAAGCCAAAGGCCCCGCCAACGCCAGCGGCGCCGCTGAGCACGGCATTGCCCACCAGGTTGTCGCTGTGCAGCGTGTCTTGCGCCACAACGCGCGCCGCGCCGCCCAGGTCGAGTGTGCTGTTGCTGATCCGCGCCACGGTCTCGTGGCGGTTCAGCGACGGATCGGCGAGCCGCTGGCCGAGGCTGAAGCTGCCCTTCGCCGCCAGCGCCGTCTGCGCATCGCTATCAGTCAGGGTGACGAGTTCGTAAGTGCCATCGGCCTTCTTGCGGTATTGCTGGTAGCTCACGCCACTGTCGACGTCCGTCGAGCCGAACGACTCGGCTTGCGCCAGGGTGCCCGAACCATTCTTGTTCAGTTCATCCAGCGGATTGGCGCTTTCGCCGCCGGCACTGACGTTGGTCGCGTCGGGCCCGAGCAATAGCAGACCGATGCTGCCACCCAGCGCCGGGCCGAGCGAGGCGCTGCCGGTCAGGGTGTTGAGGTTGATGTCGTCATTGCGCAGCGCTTCAAGCGTCAGGCCACCATTGGCATACAGCGTGCTGTCGAGCAGCCGCCCACGCACCGCGCTGTTGCTGACCAGCACGTTGGCGCTGGCGCCGATAGACAGCCCGGCGCTGACCGCCGCCGAGCCCACGTTGCTCAGGGCCGTGAGGTCGTCCTGCGCATGAATGCGCAGGCTGCCGATGCGCTTGTTCGCCGAGCCGAAGTCGGTTTGGCTGGAGCCGGCCTCAGTCTCGTTCTCGAGCAGCGCAAGGGCGGCCGATCCGGCAACCGCGCTGCCACCCGCAGCGGCACCCGCCGCGGTCATCAGCAGGCGCGCATCGCTGTGCGCGTCGATATTCACCGCGCCGCCAGCGACGCTGGTGCGTGTCGCCGCGTCGCCGATCCAGGCGCGAGTCAGGTTCTGGCTCTGCACCAAGGCGAAGTTCGCCCCACCGGCTGTCGCTCCACCGGCGATATAGAAAGCGTTAGGCGCCAAGCGCTGCAAGGAAGCTGCGAGCACATCCAGCGAACCGGCCGAAATTCGGCTGCCGCCATCGATCAGCGCCTGAGTCTGGGCCTTGAGCAAGGTCACCGTAGCGTTGGCCGCCACGCCGACGATCCCGCCGCCGACGCTCGCCAGCAGGCTGTTGGCGTACTGACTGGAGGACGCATCGACGGTGGTCGCGCCGGCACTGACCAGGTTGGCACGGTGGATGCCAGCCTGCGTCGTGCGGTTGATGCTGGTGGTGTCGACCGTCGCCGCGACGCCCGCCGCGCCAAGGGACACGGCGACGCTGCCGAGGTAGCCCGAGGTCAGACTGTGGCTGGCCGCGCCGACGCGAACATTCTGTGCCGAGCTGGCACCGGATTCCTGATTGATCGAGGCGTCGCTGATCGCGGCCACGGTGCGCCCGCCGATCACGCTGACATTGGCCAGCGCCGCCACTGCCGCACCCGCCAAGGGAACCACCGACACCGCGCCGCTCGCCGCCATCTGCGCGATCTGTTGCAGGGAGCTGGCCTGGACCGCCAGACCGGTGATCGAGCGTTTGCCCAGGCCCAGCCCGGCGACCGGGTTGTAGACGCCGAGCGACCAGAACGCATAGCTGTCGGAGGGCGCGTTGAGCAGTTCGCCGCTGTCGATCAGCAGTTGGTCCTGCGGGTTCTGGGCGAGCGCGCTGACGGCGGTCTGCGCGCCGTCGATGTAGGCCTCGGTGACACTGCCGATCAGGTTGGTGGTAGCCGACACGCCCACGCTGGCATTGCCGCTGCCGGCCAGAGCGCCGGAAATCCCGAGGATGGTATCGATGTTGCTGGCCGACACGCCGATGTTGTTCGTCGCGATGACCCGCGCCCCGCCACCGATGCGCGCACGGGCGTGGGTGTCGATCAGGTTAGTCGCGATGGAACCCATCACCGCCGTGACTCCGGCACCGCCGCCGCTGGCCGACAGGGCACGGATATTCGCCGCCGAATCGGCATCGAGCAGGAGGTTGCTCAGGTTCAGGGAGCCGCCGCTAAGGATGGCTTCGATCTGACTGGCGATCCGGTTGATGGCCGTCGCCGCGCCCACCGCCGCCGTTCCCGCCCCGGCTGCCGAGCCGGCGAGCGCATCGATGCTGGAGGCATCGCTGGCGAGCAGCGACAGGTTGCCGGCCGTGCCGCTGACGTTGCTCAGCTCGGCAAGGGTTTTCGCACTGATGTTGTTGCTGGTGTTGGAGAACGCTCCAGCACCCGCCCCGGCGCCAGCGCCGGATACCGCGATGGTGTCGATATCGGCGCGGGTCGACGACTCGACCACGACCTGCGCGCCACCAAGATTCAGCACGCTGTCGGCGATGCTCGCGCTGCGTATCTGGCTGATGGTGCTGACCGCCACCGCGCCGGCACCGGCGCCGCTGCCCGCGCCCTGCACGTTACCGGCGAGGGTGCGGATGCGCGCGCCGCCCTGGGTGACCCGCACATTCAAGGCACTGGCGCCCGTAACCGAGCTACCGCTGAGCTTCGCCAACTCGCTGCCGTCGATCACGTTGACCGCCACCGAGGCCCCCACCGCGACGCTCCCCGCACCGCCCGCGCCCAGCGCGGCGGAGCGGATCTGCGTGGCGCCGCCACTGAGCAGGTTGAGTGCGCCGTCCAACGTCAGCGTGGAGCTATCGATGCTCGCCTGCCGGGTCGCCTCGATGATGTTGTTGGCGTTCGCCAGGCCCACCCCAACACTGCCCGAGCCCACCGCCACAGCCGCCAGCGCGGAGATGCTCAGGCCGTCGAGCGCGCGGGTTTCCACATTCAGGCCGCCGCCAACAATATTCACCGTGCTGCCGGTGATACCGGCCCGGTCGCCACCCTGGATCAGGTTGGTGACCGAAGTAACTTCCACCGCCACGTTGCCCGCGCCGGCAGCACCGGCGACCAGGCCGTAGATCTCCCCGTCGAAGGCACTGAGGACATTCAAGTCACCACTCAGATTAAGGGTGCTGCCACGGATCATCGCCGTGCGCTGGGCCTGCAACAGGTTGGTCGCCAATGCCGCGCCAACACCCGCCGCGCCGGTGGAAACCGAAACGTTGCCCGCTGCCGACCAGATGCTGCTGTCCAGCCCCGGACGGCTGGCACTCAAGGCCAACCCCGCCGCCTTGATTGTGCTGTCGTCCAGCGTCGCCTCGCTGTCACCGGCGATGCGGTTGTAAGCGATGGAACCGCTGACCGCGGCTGTGCTGCTCAGCGCACCGGCGACCGCCGCGGTACGCACCTTGTTCTGCTGCGCAGCGAGGATGTCCGCCGCGCCGCTCAATTCGACGTCGAGCGCATCCAGTCGCGCCGCCACGTCCTGCTCGAGGTCGGTACTGGCGTAGGCCACGCCGACCGCCGCCTGCTTACCGCCGGCAATGCTGCCAGCCAGGGCGTAATAACCGCCGGTCTTTTCCGCCGACACCCGCAGGTTGTCGGCCTCGATCCGCATCGGTGCGCCGTCGGCGCCCAGCACCTGCGCCGTCACCGAACCACGGGCGACGATCTGCGCCGCCGAGCCGCCGATACCGACGGAGTCCTTGGTGACGCCACCACTGATCGATGCCGCAAGCACTTCGGTGTCGTTGCGCGCCGCCACGTCGAGGTCGCCGGAAAGGGTCAACGTCGATTCGGTCAGGCTCGCGAGGTAGTCGCTGTCCAGATAGATGACGCCGATCGCTGCGCCAATCGCCGCCTTGCCGCCCACGGCCACGCTGCCGGCGATGGCCAGGATCGATTCGCCGGATATCTGGCTGTCGAACAGCGACGGGCTGGAGGTTTCGTCCTGACCATCGTCGTCGCTGTCTTCGAGGTGGTCGGCGTTGACCTGGATGTCCTTCACCGCGTCGGCGCTCAGGCCCACGCCGTCCAGGCCGCCACCGCCCGCGCCGAGCAGTGCATCCAGCGCGCCGATACCCGACACGCTGCGCGCCTGCAGACTCACCGCCCCGCCCTGCAGGGTTGCCCGGTTGATGCTCGCCTTGACCGTATTGCCAGACACCACAATGTAGGACGAGCCGGCAGCGCTGGCCTTGCCGTCGCTGCCGGTCAGCGCGACGCCAAGCGCCCCGACCAGGGTCTGCATGCCGCTGTAGGCGCCGACGTCCATGCGCGAGAAGCCCAGCGCCTCGCTATCCTCCCAGCCAGCTTCGATGACGTTGCCAAGCATGGCCATGGTCAGCGCACCGCCGACACTGGTGCCGGAGCCGGAAGCACCGGCGAACGCGCCGCCGCCCAGCAATGCACGGGAGCGGTCGTAGGCTTGCACAAGAATCGGGCTATCGGCCACCGTCCAGGCTTGCACGTGGCTGTTGCTGACACTGGCGCGCGTGGTGTTCTTGATCAGACCAATGGACGCCGATAGCGCGCCGGCGACATTGCCGCTTTGGCCGGCGGTACTGACCGACAGGCCCAGGCCCATGGCCACCTGGTCGCCGGCGCTGAGCGCGAGCACGCTCAGTTCGCGGTTCTCACGCAAGGTCACGCCACTAAGCTGGGCTTCGGTGAGGTTGCCCAGCAGGTTCACCGCCACCGCCCCGGAGAGCGCCGCGCTGTAGTCGGACTTGGCCATGTTCTTGGCCATGGTCAGCGCACCGGCGCCGGAACCGGAGAACTGGTCGGTCTGGTTCAGCGCCAGCACGCTGACCCGCGTGCCGTTGGGCGATGCGCCCGGCTGGCGCGGGTCGAGCACGATGTCGGAGATGCGCGCACGGGTCTTCTGGTTCGACCGGTTGACGCTCGCCGAACCAGCCAGCGCCAGGCTCAGGCCGCCGACTGGATCTACGTTGCCTTCGGATTTCTTGAACAGACCGAGGAAGGTATCGACGTAGGAGCCGAGCTGCTTGCCCATGTCCTTGACGGCAACCTTGACCGCTTCCTCCAGAGTGGCGGTGATCTTGTTGGTGTCGTTACGCGCCGGAGTTTCATACTTCTTCTCCTCCGGCTGCTGGGTGCGCGCCACGGCGCCGGCGATGGAGAACGCGCCGCTCTGCCCTTGCGAGGTTGCCGTCACGCCCAGTTCATCGACCTTCCAGGTGGACTGCAGCGGCGCCATGCCGGGGTCAGCGAGCAGGCGCATGTCACGGTTGTCGCCAATCAGCGCCTGGATATCGCTGTCGATCAGGTTGATCGCCACGCCCGCGCCCACGCCGACGTTCTGCGAATAAGCCAGCGCACCGCTGGCGCTCCAGACACTGAGCACGTGGTCCGCCGTCACCTGCACGTTGCGCGCCTTGAGCGTCGCGCCGTTGCTGATCGAGGCGTTGACCGTGGTGTCTAGCTGGGTCAGCACCACCGAACCGTTGCCGGCGCCGCTGGGCCCGGCGCCAGCGGACGGGCTGACGTCGATGATGAAATCCTTTTCCCGCGCCGCGACGCGCACGCCATCGGCGGTGACGCTAGTGCCCGAGCCGATGCCCGCCACCACATTCCCGGTGTGCTGGACCAGATTGAGACCCGCGCCGACGGCCGAGCCCTGACCGGACGAGGAGGAGCCGAACAGCAGCAGACCGAGATTACCGGCGACCGCCACGCGCTCGACGCGGTTCTCCGCCAGCACCGTCACCGGCGCGAACCAGTTACCGGCCGCGACCTTCTCGTCGCCCCAGACGTCGCTGTTCAGCGACCAGGTGTGCAGCAGCGAGCCGTCGTCCTTGCGCTCGTCCCACAGCGTGCTACTCCACGGGCCGCTGCCGGTCGCGGTGAGCGTGACGTTGTCGCCAACCCAGGCGCCGGCATCGACATTAGTGCGCAGGATCGAGATTGCCCCGGCCAGCCCCAGTTTGTCGGCGCTTCCGGTGGCGTTGGCGTATTGACTGGGCATCTGCCCCGGGTCCGCGATCTGCTTGGCGGCCGCCGTCAGGTTGGCGAAGACCTCGCTGAGCGAGCCCCACTTGTCCATGCCCTTGAAGATGTCGAGGCTGCGGTCGTTGATCGGGATTTCGTTCTTCGCGCCGACGCCGATGTGGCGCGCGCTGACCGTGACGTCGTCGCCGATCGTAGCCTGGGTGTTTTGCTCGAGCTGGCTGTAGACCGCCGCCAGGCTGAGCGAGTACTCGGCGGTATCGCTTTCGCGGGCAATCGAGTTGACCGTGCTGGCGGCGGTGTTGCGCAGGCTTTCCTGGTGCTGCAACGCCTGTACGCTGAGATCGCCGCCCAACGACAGGGTCGGCGCGGCGTCCTGGCCCAGGCGGGCGCTGGCCTGATGATCGGCGAGGGTGATGGCGACGGCCGAGCCGACGCGGAATTTACTCCCGTCGGTGGCATCGTCGGGGGTCCAAGTCAGGCCGAGGAACTTCTTGAGCCGCGGGACGATGAAGTTCGACAGCGGCGTAATAGCCTTGGAGGTCAGGTAGTTGAGCTCGCTCTTACCGGCCTGCACGCTGACCCGGTTGACCTGCTGATGGATCAAGTCGAGGGCGGCAACATTGAGGCCGCCGCTGATATCCAGGTTGGCATCGAATTGCGCGCTGGTCTTACTGTTGTACAGCGCCAAACCGACCGCCGGACCACCGGTGGCGCCCGAGCCGCGCGCCTCGAAAGTGACGTTATTGCTCAGATCCTGCTCTGTGACGGCGCGTGCGGTGATATCACCGCCCAGCTTGAACACCGCCCCATGCGCTACATCGAGGGTGGTGGAGGTGTCGCTCCTGGCCATGCCGAACGCCAGGCCCATGGTGCTCAGCGCATTGCCCTGGGCGTCGTGGCTGTTCACCGCCAGGGTACTGACGTGCAACAGGTTCTCGCTGTAGGCGTCGAGAGTGATATCGCCGGCAGCATTGAGCTTCGCCCCGCTGTCGATCTCGACCGCGGTGGTGCCACTGATACTGCCGTAGGAAAAGCCAAGGCCGACGGGGATCTTCGAGTTGACCAACATGACCGTGCTGTCGACTTCGGTCTCCACCTGCCGCAGGCTGCTGGCGCTGACGCTGAGATCCTTGCTCGCATCCAGCACCGCGTTGGCGCCGATGCGGGTCGTCGCGTTAGCCTCGGCCATCGATACGGCGACGAAATCCTGGATGGCCAGCAGCTCGCTGTAGTTGTCCGGGTCCTGGCTGAGCTGCGATTTGAAATCGGTGCGGTCATAGGCGTTGATCTTGTCGAACAACTCGCTGAAGTTGGCGCTGAAGTCCTCGCTGGTGACGCCCAGCAGGCTGGCCATCCATTGCGGGTCGACCTTGGCGATGCTGCGCGCCTCGATGACGACGTTGGCCCCATGGACCTCGCCATCCACCTCGACCTTGGCGTCGGCGTTGGTCCAGCCGCCGAGCTGTTGATCCAGCGCCAGGGCCTTGATGCTGACATCGCCATCCTGGCTGCGGGTCTCGCCCCGCGCATCGAGCAGCGCGCTCTTCTCGACCACCACCGTCGAAGCGCCCTTGGCGCCGGTGAGCAGCGGCCGCGCCGTCGGCAGATCGGCGGCAGTCTTCGGGTCGCTCTTGCCGTCGCCGCAGAAGGTGCAACTGATGTCGCTGAGCCCGGCGATCTCGATGGCCCCAGCCTGTCCGGAACCGGTTGCGGTGGTCAGTACTTTCGAGCCCTCGCGCAGGGTTATGTCGGCGCCTTCCAGGCGTACCTTGCCACTGTTCTTGCCCGCCTCGCCGGAGGCGATCACCTGCGCGCCCGACTTCAGTTCGAGCTGGTTGTCCGCCCGAACATTGATGCCACCACCACTGCCATCGGCCATCAGTGCGCGCAACTCACCGGAAATCTCCGCCGAATCGGCCGCGACGATCTGGATGCTGCCGTTGCCGCGCACCGCGCCCACGGCATCCGGCAGGCCACTTGTATTGACCGTCGCATTGAAGACCTTGGCGCCCGCTTCCAGAACCGCCCCGGAGCTGACCACCGCCCTGGCGGCGAAGACATTCAGCGACCCCGCCGTGTTGACCTTGCCCTCGACCCTGAACTCGCCCGTGCCGTCGCGGAACTCGCCCTGGCCGATACGCCCGGCGAGCTTGTCCTGCTCAGCGCGCTTGTCCTCCTCGGAAGCACTCCCCTTGGCGGTGGCGATGTAGGCGAGCTTGTACATCTGCTCGGTGCTCGGTGTGGTCACCGTCAGGCTGCCGACGTTCACCACCCCGGACGCGCCCACCACCATGCCATGCGGGTCGGCGAACACGATGTTGCCGCCGATCTTGCCATCCTTCAGGCCGTTGAGGTTTCCGTTGACCACCACCTGCGCGTCATGCACCAGGTTCACCAGATTCTGCTTGCCGGTCGGCACATGCAGATTGACGGTATTGCCCGCGCCAACGGTGAAGTCGCTGAAGGAGTTGAAGCCGGTATTGCCACTCACCGTCCCGGTGGTGATGTCGGTGACGCTGCCGTTAACCGCGATCTGTGTGGCGGTAGCCAGGCCCGTCCGCAGGCCATTGACATTGCCATCGCCGGCGGGGGCGTTGGGGTTGCCCAGGCCGTTGAGCTCACCGTTGTGCACGTTGATGCTGTTCGACTCGGCGAACGCCGGCGCGACGCCGATGGCCATGAGCACGGCGACAGTGAGGCGGCTCGGGCGGAACAGGGATGCCGGATTGGCATGGCTGGCGCGTACACGTGCACCCGCCTGAATGGGTTCGACCGACATGATGGACCTCACTGTCTCTATTGTTTTACAGGTGTGAAATTGTTGACTCTCCGGCGCGCTCGAACTACACGCCGCCGTTCATGCTGGTGAACCACCGTTCACATTTGGGAACTTTCAAACCAGCTCCAGCTCGCGCTCGTCGGCCAACCGATAGCCCTTTCCGTACACCGTCTGGATCAGCTCGGGCCGGTTGGAGTTGCGTTCGAGCTTGCGCCGCAGACGCGCTATCAGGGTGTCCACGGTGCGCAGATCACCGCCCTCGTCAGCCACGCTGGGCCGCAAACTCTCCAGCAACTGGTGGCGCTCCACCGGTTGCCCACGGACTTCGTACAATCGTACCAGGAGACAGAACTCGCCGCTGGTGAGGGGAATCTCCTGATCGCACCGATGGATACGCCGGCGCACCAGGTCCACCCGATAGGGGCCGATCTCCACCAGCACCGAGCGCCCGGCCAGCAACGCACAGCGCCGCAACAGGCTACGGACATGAGCCAGCAGAACAGGCAGGCTGAAGGGGCGGATCAGGTAGCCATCGGCACCGGCCTCGAGACAGGCGATGCGCTCGGCGTCATCGCCACGGGCAAGCACCAGCAGAAGACCAACGTGCTGGCCACGCTCGCGGATCTGCCGGGCCAGGCTCGAGCTGTTGATACCCTCCACGCTTCCGTCGAGCAGCACCAACGCGGGATCGTGTAGATCGAGCGCGCGCAGGCACTCCGCCATGGAGAACGCGCGCAGTACATGGAAGCCCAAGAACCCAAGGTAGTCCGCCAGCACCACGTGAGGATTGCGCTCGAACTCGACGATCAATAGTTTTTCCACGATTCCCTCCCCTTCCGTGCCCTCCCGACACAGAAACTCCCTGTCATTGCTCCATCCCTGCCGCCCCCACGCAAGTCCGATCCGTACAGACTGAGCCGGGAGCGCAATGACAAAAACCGCTCGGATTGGAGCAGGAATCCCTGTTCGGCACAGCCGAACGATAGTCCGGCCAGCCACGCCCACAGACCGGCGGAGCACTCCAGGAGCTACCCCAGCCTATTCGCCTGTTCTGAAAACACGACAGTACCGGCCGGTCGCGGTGCGTGAAATACGGCATATGCCGTATCTTTGCAATGATCGATCTGGCGACCGGAAGCAGCCCTGCTGGAACGCGGCAAACGCCGTGGATAGCCGCCCTTGAAAACCTTCGACCACCTTTCCGTGATCGGTTGGCGCGAATGGATCGCCCTTCCCGAGCTGGGCAGGGTCGGCCAGCGCGCGAAGATCGATACCGGCGCCAGCACCTCCAGCCTGCACGCCAGCGATATCGTGCCGTTCCAACGCGAATGGCCTCCCGGGCACATGCGGCCTATCGCACCTGCGCCTCGATCACCCGCAGCATGCTCGGGATCGGCAGGCTCGGCAGCTCGACGTCGACCTGATCGGGGTCGAGCACCGCGACCTGGGCGAATCCGCATCGCTGGAACGCCGCACTGATCGCCGCTGCATCACGGTAGTGCAGCCAATAGCCACCACGCGTCAGCCGGCCGACCACATCGATGCCCCAGCGCAGCTGGCGATAGCGCGGATGCTCGCGCAAGTCGGGATACAGCTCGGTCAGATAAGTTGCCTGCGGAAACCTCGCCAGCTGCTCGGCCAGCCGCGTCCAGAACCCTTCAAGCGGCGCCAGGGGGAAATAGTTGACCAGCCCCTCGGTAATCACCAGCACCGGCTCGCGCGGGTCCAGTTCAGCGAACAGCGCCGCCAGGCTTAGCTCGCCCTGTTCGGCGAGGATGTCCACGTCGCGCACCCGATGGCGGGCGTCCAGCCAGCCTTCGCCATGCAGCAACAACCGTTTGCGCGCCGCCATGGCCGGCAAGTCGGCCTCCAGATAGCGCAACTGTGGATAGCGCTGACAAAAACGCCGACCGCGCGGCGACAGCCCGCAGGCGATCTCGACCACTTGACGCACCCCGCCGTGCTCGATCGCCGCGTGCAACCGGGCGTCGATCAGCAGGTGGCGCTGCAGCAGGATGCGCTCGATATCCAGCCCGGCGATCTTTCGCACGCCCCAGGCCAGCGGCGTCAGGGCAGCATGCGCAAAACGCCCGAACGCGGTGGCGAACGCCGGCTCGGACAGCTGGTGGCGGTACCAGACATAACCGGTGTAGTGCGCGCTGGGGCTGATATGGGCGCTGGCGGAACGGGCACATGAAGGCATGGCGGCGGCTCTTCTTGTTATCATCGCGCCAGCCTAAGCCCTGCCGAAGCGCTCCGACAGCCCATGCCCGCCGATCCCACCCTTAGTTTGCCGCCGATGCGCGCGCTGCCCGATGCGTTCTTCGACCGCGATGCGCAAATCCTCGCCCGCGCGCTGCTGGGCAAGGTGATCCGCCACCGAGTCGGCGACCTGTGGCTGGCGGCGCGGATCATCGAGACCGAGGCCTACTACTGCATCGAACGCGGCAGCCACGCCTCGCTCGGCTATACCGAGAAGCGCCGCGCGCTGTTTCTCGACGGCGGACACATCTATATGTATTACGCCCGCGGCGGCGATTCGCTGAACTTCAGCGCCCAAGGCGCCGGCAATGCGGTGCTGATCAAGTCCGCCTATCCGTACCTCGACGCGCATTCCGGCGCCGCCAGCCTGGCCCGCATGCACCAGTTCAACCCCGACGCCCAAGGCCAACCACGGGCCGCGGAAAAACTCTGCGCCGGGCAGACGCTGCTGTGTCGCAGCCTGGGCCTCAAGGTGCCGGAGTGGGACGCGCAGCGCTTCGATCCGACGCGCCTGTTCGTCGAGGATGTCGGCGATAATCCCCCGCATATCATCCAAACCACGCGCCTGGGCATTCCGCTCGGGCGCGACGAGCATCTGCACTATCGCTTCGTCGATGCGGGCTTTGCCCGCCATTGCACGCGGAACCCGCTGCGCCGTGGCCAAGTCGAAGGCCGTGACTACCGACTGTTGGGCGCCGCCCATCTGCAAGGAATCTGATCAATGGGCGAATGGCTCGACAGTCTCACCACCTGGCTAGGCATGCACCCGCAGTGGCTGGGTTTGGCGATCTTCCTGATCGCTTGCATCGAATGCCTGGCCATTGCCGGGATCATCGTGCCCGGCACCGTGCTACTGTTCGCGGTCGCCGTGCTGGCCGGCAGCGGTGCGCTGACGCTCTGGCAAACCTTGCTGCTCGGTTACACCGGCGGCCTGCTCGGCGATGCGCTGTCGTACACCCTGGGCCGCCGTTTCCACCAGAACATCCGCCGCCTGCCCGGGCTGCGCCATCACCCGGAATGGATCGGCAGCGCCGAAGTGTATTTCCATCGCTACGGCGTCATCAGCCTGCTGGTCGGCCGCTATATCGGGCCGTTGCGGCCGATGCTGCCGATGGTTGCCGGCATGCTCGACATGCCGCTGGGACGCTTTATCGGCGTCAGCCTGATCGCCGCGGCGGGCTGGGCGGTGGCCTATCTACTGCCCGGCTGGGCGACCGGTGCGGCGATGCGCTTGCCGTTGCCGGATGGCTTCTGGAGCAATGCGACGATTGTCATCGGCGTGCTGGCGCTGATCGTCGGCCTGACCGCGCACAGCAGCCTGCGTGGCCACCGCTGGGCCACTCCGCTGACCGCCGTACTGAGCCTGCTCGCCCTGTTCGCCCTGCTGCTCGGCTGGCGGCACCTGCAGCCACTCGATCAAGGCCTGCTTACGCTGATCCAGGAACAGCGCGGCAGTCATCTCGACCGCCTCATGGTGCTGATCACCCGGCTCGGCGATTTCACTACCCAGTTATTCGCCAGCGCGCTGCTCTGCGGCCTTCTGCTCCTGACCCGCCAATGGCGCGCCGGACTGTTCGCCCTCGGCGCACTGCTGGGCAGCGCGCTGCTCAACACCAGTCTGAAAGTGCTGTTCGCGCGCGACCGCCCGGAGATCCTGCTCGAGCCGTTGAGCAGCTTCAGTCTGCCCAGCGGGCACAGTTCGGCGGCCTTCGCGTTTTTCCTGGTGCTCGGCATTCTTGCCGGCCGTGATCAACCGGTACGCCTGCGTCTGACCTGGTTGCTGCTGGCCTGCCTGCCGGCGCTGGCCATCGCCTTGTCGCGGGTTTATCTCGGCGTGCATTGGCCGACGGACGTCATCGCCGGCGCGCTGCTGGCCGGCAGTTGCTGCGCGATCAGCCTGAGTTTTGCGCAGTGGCGAGCGCCGCTGGCCGCGCTGTCGCCGCAGATCTGGTGGTTGATTCTGCCGGCCAGTGTGGCCTTGCTGGGCGCGTTCGCCCTGTGGGCGCTGCCGGCTGCGCTGCAGCGCTATGCCTATTGAGACCCGTGGGTTAGCCGTAGGCATAACCCACCGACCAGGCTGGACGCAGGTGTTCAGGGGATGCCGCTGGTTTCAGCGCCTTGGTAGGAGCGAATTCATTCGCGATCCGCGGCGCCGGCTATCGCGGATAAATCCGCTCCTACAAAAAAACCTACGTCAGACCCGTTGATCGTTCCCACGCTCTGCGTGGGAATGCCGCTACAGACGCTCTGCGTCTGCCGGACGCGGAGCGTCCCCGGATCAGGTTCCCACGCTGGAGCGTGGGAACCATCGGAAATGCATCGGAAGGCCGCGCAGCCATTCCATCAGGCGATCCTTTCGCCTTGCAGCTGCTCGAGCAGGCGCTGGATTTGCGCCAGCTGTTGCTGCGCCGCATCGACTTGCAGGAGTTGCAGCTTCTGTTCGAGAGAGAACGGCAGCAGGTAGGCCAGTTGGTTGGCGAGTTCCTGTTGACTGTCGACCAGCCCGCCCATGCCCAGCTCGGCGACCATCGGATGCTCGACCAGGGCGGCCAGCAAGGCTGCCAAATCGGCCTGCTCGGCGAGCAGCGGTTGATGCTCGGGCTCGCTCAACCAGTCGACTTCAGCCACGGTCAGTTGATCGCGCAGCACCTCGGCGCTGCGCACCCGGAAGCGCCGGCCACCTTCGACGCGGATGCCGAGCAGGCCGTTGGGGCGTTGCTGCCAATCGCGAATCAGTGCTTCGCAGCCGACTTCGGCAAAACGCCCGGGAGCCTCACCGACTTCCTGCCCTTCGATCAGGCCGACGACACCAAAACCGCTGCCTTGCTTCATGCAGCGGCCGAGCATATCCAGATAGCGGGCTTCGAAAATCTGCAGATCGAGCACGCAACCGGGAAACAGCACGGTGTTCAAGGGAAACAGCGGCAGGGTCATCATCGATCCTCGTCCTGAATGTTCGACTCAAGCTTACCAGTCGCTGGAAAAGCCTAGCCAGCGCAGGCCAGCCAACATAAATCGCCGACTCAGACGATCAAGGCGACCGCCAGCGGCAGCAATACCGCCGTAGCCACGCCCATCAGGCTCATGCCCAGAGCCGCGAAGCCGCCGCACTCCTCGCCCTCTTCCATGGCGCGCGCCGTGCCGACTGCATGGGCGGTAATCCCCAGCGCCAGCCCTTGTGCCGCCGGATGACGCACGCCGATCAGGCGCAGCAAGGTCGGCCCGCAGACCGCGCCGGCGACACCGGTGAGCAGCACGAACACCGCAGCCAAGGCGGCAATGCCGCCAATCTGGCTGGCCACCAGCATGGCGATCGGCGAGGTCACCGACTTGGGCGCCATGCTCATGATCATCTGCCGGTCGGCGCCCAGCAGCCAGGCCAGCAGCACGCCGAGAACGGTGGCGACCAGACCGCCGATCAGCAAGGTCAACAGGGTCGGCCAGAGCAGCAGGCGAATCCGCTTGAGATTGAGAAACAGCGGGACCGCCAGCGCGACCGTGGCAGGGCCGAGGAACAGCGAAAGCACTACGGTACGGTCGCGGTATTCGCTGTAGTCGATGCCGCAGGCGAGCAGGATGCCGATCACCAGCAGCATCGAGACCAGCACCGGCTGCAGGAACACCCAACGGGTCTTCTCATAACCGGCCAGCGCCAGTTGGTAAGCGGCCAGGGTGATGCCCACGCCGAACAGCGGGTGATGAATCAGCGCCAGCCAGGCACCGTGCCAGTCGACACTCATGACTCACCCCGGCGACGCACCTGGCGATCGATGAGTTTTTGCATCAGCCAGCCAACGAACACCAGCGCCAGCATCAGCGACAACACCAGCGACAACACCACCGCCCAGAAATCGGCGGCGATCGCCTGCGCATACGCCATCACACCCACCGCGGCCGGCACCAGCAGCAGCGGCAAGTAGCGCAGCAGGGTGCGCGAAGCAACCTCCAGGGGCTCGCTGACTTCGCCGGAAAAAATCAACACGGCTAGCAGCAGCACCAAGCCGATGATTGGCCCCGGCAGGATGGGCAGAATCAGGACGTTGATCAGTGTGCCGAGCAGTTGAAACAGCACCAGCCAGGTCAGGCCGCGTAACAGCATGGGAAATCTCCGAATCGAACGATCGGCGCCGCGATGGCAGCCACCGACAGCGGCAAGCTACCTCGCCACGCGGCCATTATAAGCATGTCGTGCACCCCGCTATGTCTCGCCATTCGCCATAGCGATGCTTGGTTGACCGAACGTTTGGCCCATGGTGATCTGTTTAGCGAGTCGCTTTAATCGAACAACAATATCGCTCGTAGGAGGCAACATGCCCGTCGTACCCATTGCAGAAATCAAGAGTTACATCGGCAAGGATCTCGGCCATTCCGAGTGGCTGACCATCGATCAGGAGCGCGTCAATCAGTTCGCCGAATGCACTGGCGATCACCAGTTCATCCACGTCGATGAGGAGAAAGCCAAGCAGACACCGTTCGGCGGCACCATCGCCCATGGCTTCCTGTCGTTGTCGCTGATTCCGAAGCTCAGCGAAGGCCTGTTCGTCGCCCCGCAAGGCATGAAGATGGGCGTCAACTACGGCCTCGACAGCGTGCGTTTCATCCAACCGGTGCGTGTCGGCTCGCGCGTGCGCCTGGGCGTCACGGTGCTCGATATCACCGAGAAAAACCCTGGCCAGTGGCTGATCAAATCGCGCTGCACCCTGGAAATCGAAGGCCAGGCGAAACCCGCCTATATTGCTGAGAGCCTGGCGCTCTGCTTCGTCTGAGAGAACCCGGTACAGCCAACGGGGTGCCGCGAGCGCACCGTTGTATTTCCGGCCGATGCTTGCGGCATACTGCCGGCATGTCTCGACTGGGATGTCTCTGCCATGCGCCGTTTGCTCACGCCTGTCTGTCTCGCCCTGCTGCTTGCCGCCTGCGGTGACAGCGAATCGTTGTTGCCACCCAATGCGGTGTTGCCCGACGGCGGTCGCTACCGCGGCGAGGTGATCGATGGCTTGCTGCAAGGCAAAGGCCGCCTCGACTACGCCAACGGCAGTTGGTACGAGGGCCAGTTCAAAGACGGCCAGCTGGAAGGCCCCGGCCAATGGCAGGGCCCTAATGGCGAGCGCTACGTGGGCGATTTCCATCTCGGCCTGTTCGCCGGCCAGGGCATGCTGACCTACCGCAACGGCACGCGCTACGAGGGCGACTTCAAACAGGCGCAAATGGACGGCGAAGGCACGCTGGTCCAGGGCAGCGTGCGCTATCACGGCGAATTCAAAGACGATCAGTACGCTGGTCTTGGCAAGCTCGAACTGGACGACGGCAGCAGTTTCGAGGGCCAGTTCGTCGCAGGCGAGCCGGCTGGCGTCGGCGTGCGCACCGACAGCGATGGCAGCCGCTTCAGCGGCACCTTCAGCGGCGGCCAACTGAATGGCCAGGGCAGCTATCAAAACAGCGATGGCGACTCGTACAGCGGTCACTTCGCCGACGATCAGTTCAATGGTCGCGGCCGTTATCTGGCCGCCAACGGCGACTCCTGGCTCGGCCAGTTCAAGGATGGCGCGCTGAACGGCAAGGGCGAGTTCCGCGGCGCCGACGGCGTGCATTACGAGGGCGATTTCCGCGAGTGGCGCTACCACGGCGAAGGTCGTTTGCAGTTGACCGATGGCAGCGCCTTCCAGGGTCACTTCGCCCATGGCAACTACCACGGCGCCGGCAGCCTGACCCAGCCCGACGGCAGCGTGCAAAGTGGCAGCTGGCTGGCCGGCCAACGGGTTCGCGACGAGCGCGGCCGGCTGCTCAGCGATCCGCTGGAAGTCGGCCTGCTGCAGCAAGGCAAGCTCCTCGACCAGGCCGTCGCGGCGATTCCCGCCTCCACTCCGGCGGTCGAGCTGTACAGCCTGACGCTCGCCGGCGACGGCACGCAAAGCGTGTTCATGCGCGAGGCCGATTACGTCAGCCAGTTGCTACACAATCGTTTTGGCGCCCACGGGCAGATCAGCCTGGCCAACCACCGCGATCATTTCAACGACCGTCCGCTAGCCACCCGCGAAAATCTGACCCGCGCCATCCGTGCGCTGGCCGAGCGTAGCGGCCCGGAAGATCTTATTTTCATCTACCTGACCAGCCACGGCTCGCGCGAGCACGAACTGAGTCTCGACCAGCCACGCCTGCAGCTTGCCGACCTGGCGGCCGACGAACTGGCGGCGCTGCTCGAACCGCTGAAGAGCCGCTACAAGGTGGTGGTGATCTCTGCCTGCTTCTCCGGCGGTTTCATCCCGCCGCTGAAAGACGAAAAAACCCTGGTGATGACCGCTGCGCGCGCCGACCGGGTATCCTTCGGCTGCTCGGAAGAAAACGATTTCACCTATTTTGGCCGCGCCTTGTTCGCCGATGCGCTGAATGAAACCGACGACCTCGAGCACGCATTCGACAGCGCCAAAAAACACGTGGCCGAGCGCGAAAAGGCCGACGATTTCGAGCCTTCCGAACCACAGATATGGGCGCCGCCGGCCGTGCTCAAGCACTGGCAGCAGCTGCGCGAAACCCAGGCACGCAAGGCGATGAGCGCGTTGAGTGCCGACCCAGCCGCGCCCTGAAAGCACCGACGGCGACGCTGGTGAAACAACTTTGCGAACGACCGCCCAATCCTGGGCGACAACCCCGAGGCTTAGCTTCTAAACTTGGGGTGTAACGGCAGCGAGACGTAGCCATGTACCTGACGCCACAACGCATTTTGCTTGCCGGAGCGACCGGCCTGACTGGCGAGCATTTGCTCGACCGGCTACTTAACGAGCCGACCGTGCACCGCGTGCTAGCGCCGAGTCGCCGCCCGGTGGCTAAACACCCGCACCTGGACAATCCGCAAGGCGAAATGCCGGGCCTGTTCGCCGAGCTCAGTGGACCGATCGACATCGCGTTCTGCTGCCTGGGTACCACCATCAAACAGGCCGGCTCGCAGGAGGCGTTTCGCGCTATCGATCATGATCTGGTCGTGGCCTTTGCCCTGCGCGCTCGCGAGTTGGGCGCACGGCATTTCCTGGTGATCAGTGCGCTCGGCGCCGACCCACGCTCGACCGTGTTCTACAACCGGATCAAGGGCGAATTGGAGGAATCGCTGAAGGCGCAGAGTTGGCCGCAGCTGACCATCGCCCGACCGTCGCTACTGCTCGGCGAGCGCGCGGAACAACGTATTGGCGAAAAGCTCGCCGCGCCTTTAGCCCGCCTGATTCCCGGCAAATATCGCGGTATCCAGGCCTGCACGCTGGCGCGCGCGCTGTGGCGCCTGGCACTCGAAGAACAAGACGGTGTGCGGGTGGTGGAGTCGGATGAGTTGCGCAAGCTGGGGCGCTAAACTGAGCGCTCTTTTCCTCGATTCCCTTGCGAGTTACCCATGTCCCAGCACGCCACCCTCCTCGAAGCGCTCGCCTCTACCGACATGCTGGAGATCGACGGGCTGTACGCCTGGCATTTCGAGTTGCAGCGCGATAACCCCGAACAACTGCTCAGCATCGAAGTCATGGACGGCAGCAGCCGCAAGGTCTGGCGTTTCAGCGCCGCCGACGTGCAGACCGCGCGCCATGAAGCCGCCAGCGACAGTTGGCTGCTGAGCATCGGCGAAGCCAGTCACCGCCTGAAATGCCTGAACACCCTGGCCGATGACAGCGGCGAAGTGGAAGACGACGGCGAGGTTTGAGCCGGCTAGCTTTCTTGTAGCAAGCGCCGCGAGCCTGCCCGATCAGATCGACCGCTCAGTAGCCGCCGGTTACTCCGAGGCTGACGCCGAGCACTGCAGCCAATGAAAACGGCAATAGCAGCGTGTCCAGCAGCGCGCTGGCCGGCAGGTCGAGCGCGGCATATTTCGGCGCCTCGGCGCCGAAACGATCAAGCGGGCAACAACCGCCATTCAGGCTGTACCAATCCAATCGCGTACCGGCATATACCAACGGCGCGCCCGGCTTGGCGGCATCCAGGGTGCGCACCGTGGCGCAGCCGGGGAGCAGCAGAACACCCATCAGCAACGCGGCACCCAACGCTTCCCTCGCCCATTTATGGGAGAGGGAGTGGAAGGTGCCTCGCTGCCGAGCCGAGGAGAGAGTCCGGGAGAGCAGACGACCGGCAAACCGGTCGAGATCCTCACTCATCACCGCTGACCTGATGATGCTCGCCCCAGCGCGGCAGCATGTCCTGCGGGATATCGAGCAGATTGAGGATGCGCGCGACGACGAAATCGATCAGGTCGTCGATGGTCTGCGGCTGATGATAAAATCCCGGCGAAGCGGGCACGATCACCGCGCCGAGGTTGGACAGTTTGAGCATGTTTTCCAGATGGATGCTCGAATACGGCGCCTCGCGCGGCACCAGAATCAGCTGGCGACGCTCTTTGAGGACCACATCGGCGGCGCGCTCGATCAGGTTGTTGCAGGCCCCTGTGGCAATCGCCGACAGCGTGCCGGTGGAGCACGGCACCACCACCATGGCACTCGGCGCACCGGAGCCGGATGCCGCCGGCGCCATCCAGTCCTCCTTGCCATACACATGAATCTGCCCGGGCGCCGCGCCAGTGTATTCGCTCAGAAAAGCCTGAATCGCCTGCGGTTTGCTGGGCAGCGAGACGTCGGTTTCAGTGGCCATGACCAACTGCGCGGCCTTGGAAATCAGGAAGTGCACCTCGCGGTCTTCCTGAATCAGGCAATCGAGCAGACGCAAACCGTACTGCGCGCCGGAGGCGCCGGTCATCGCCAGGGTGATGCGTTCGGGACCGCTCATGGAGTAGCTCCTGGTTTATTCGGCATACGACGTTTGGCCACCATGTTGAGAGTCGCTCGACGCGCAGACCGTAGGGGCGAATTCATTCGCGAAAGGTCTGGCAACGCTCGCGGACAAATCCGCTCCTACGCAGATTCGTTTAGTTACGCCAGCGCCTCCGCCAGCTTGCCGTGCAGGCCGCCGAAGCCGCCGTTGCTCATGATCACCACCTGAGTGCCCGGACGCGCCTGGCCCTTGACCCGCTCGATGATCGCCTCCAGCGAGTCACAGACCACCGCCGGCACCGGACAGGCTCCCGCCGTCGCGGCCAGGTCCCAGCCAAGGTTGGCCGGCGAATACCAGATCACCTGATCGGCCTGGGTCACCGATTCCGGCAAACCGTCGCGGTGCGCGCCGAGCTTCATCGAGTTGGAGCGCGGCTCGATGATGGCGATCAGCGGGGCGTCGCCGATGCGCTTGCGCAGGCCGTCGAGGGTGGTGGCGATGGCCGTCGGATGGTGGGCGAAATCGTCGAAGATGGTGATGCCGTTTACTTCGGCGACCTTCTCCATGCGCCGCTTGACGCTCTTGAATGCCGACAATGCCTCGGCGCCCTGGGCCGGCAGCACGCCGACATGCCGCGCCGCGGCCAGACAGGCCAGGGCATTGGCGACGTTGTGTTGGCCGGTCAGGTCCCAGTCCACCGTGCCTTGCACCGCACCGTCGAACAGCACTTCGAACCGCGAGCCATCGTCGGCCAGCAAGCGCGCCTGCCACTGTCCGCCGGCCCCGGTGGTTTGCACCGGCGTCCAGCAGCCCATGCCGATGACCCGTCCGAGAGCGGTTTCGCTGGTCGGATGAATGATCAGCCCCTCACTCGGAATGGTCCGCACCAAATGGTGGAACTGTCGCTCGATGGCGGCGAGATCGGGAAAGATGTCCGCATGATCGAACTCAAGGTTGTTCAGAATCGCGGTGCGCGGGCGGTAATGCACGAACTTCGAACGCTTGTCGAAGAAGGCGCTGTCGTATTCGTCCGCCTCGACCACGAAGAATGGCGTATCACCCAGGCGTGCCGACACGGCGAAATTCTGCGGCACTCCGCCGATCAGGAAGCCCGGGCTCATGCCGGCGTGCTCCAGCACCCAGGCCAGCATGCTGCTGGTGGTGGTCTTGCCATGGGTGCCGGCCACGGCCAGCACCCAGCGACCTTGCAGGACATGATCGGCCAACCATTGCGGACCGCTGACGTAGGGCAGGCCTTTGTTGAGTACGTATTCCACGGCCGGATTGCCGCGCGACAGGGCATTGCCGATGACCACCAGATCCGGCGCCGGATCGAGTTGCGCCGGATCGTAGCCTTGAGTCAGGACGATGCCCTGGGCTTCCAGTTGCGTGCTCATGGGCGGGTAGACATTGGCGTCGGAACCAGTGACCTGATGCCCCAGTTCCTTGGCCAGCACCGCCAGCGAACCCATGAACGTGCCGCAAATGCCGAGAATATGAATGTGCATGAATGACCTCGAAAACGGGCTGCGTCAGCCCGGAAAAATCTCGCCGCAGGTTAGCACAGCAGGCCGCGCCCCTAGCCCCTGCGGTCGCGTTGGATAGCCGCGAACTCAGAGCAACCCGGCCCACCGCGGATCGCGGATAAATCCGCTCCTACAACAGCCACCACTCCTACAAGAGCCCACGTTCCACCCCGTAGGAGCGAATTCATTCGCGATCCGCGTCGCCGTCCTATCGCTGATCGCGAATGAATTCGCTCCTACAGAGCCACCAGACGCCCTGCAGGCCATTGACAGCTTTTTGGACTAAGGTTCCATCATCCCAAGGAGCGGGAGGCATGTGGTTATCGCTGTCCATGCTGAACGTGTTTTTGCAGGATGTTTGTCTGTCATCTCAGCTTAACGATCCAAGGAGTCGTTCTTTGGCATCACCAGAGACAGCGAGCAGCGACGGCAAGTTCTTCTCTAGCCGCGCTGAAACCGGCGAACGACCTGGCGCCCGCCAGGACGTGGCGGTTCGTTTGCACTGCAAGCGCGATAACCCGCTACGCACCCCCACTCCCGCCCGTTTCTTTCTGCCCATCCGTGCCCATTCACCCTCCATGTGCCAAACAGCCCGCCGCCAGGTTGTAGAGCAGTACCGCGCGCTGACTACGCTTCGCGCTTTATCCATCGACAGTAAGGACTTATCCAGAACGACAAACGAGCGGAGAAGATCATGAAAGAGACGTCAGGAGTCAGTTACACCACGGTCGATCAAAGCTATTTCCAAAAACGCGGCCTGCGCCGCTACGCCGGCGTCTGGTCACTCTGGGCGCTGGGGGTAGGCGCAGTGATCTCCGGGCACTTCTCCGGCTGGAATCTGGGCCTGGCCAACGGCTGGGGCAGCATGTTCATCGCCGCCATCGTCATCACCATCATGTACCTCGGCCTGACTTTCTCGCTGGCCGAGATGTCGCCGGCGCTGCCGCACACCGGCGCCGCCTACTCCTTCGCCCGCAGCGCCATGGGCCCGTGGGGCGGCTTCGTCACCGGCTTGTCGGAAAACGTCGAATACGTGCTCACCCCGGCGGTGATCGTGTTCTTTATCGGCAGCTACATGGGCAGCATCTTCGGCACGCCCAGCGAGTACCAGCCGCTCTGGTGGCTGGGCTTCTACGCGGTGTTCATCTGGCTCAACGTGATCGGCGTCGAGCTGTCGTTCAAGGTGACCCTGGTGGTCACCCTGCTCGCCTTGGGCTGCCTGATCGTGTTCTGGGTCAGCGCGCTGCCGCATATCGACTTCAATCGCTGGGCGATGAACGTCGGCCCGGACAAAATGGAACTACCCAATGGCAACGGCCCATTCCTGCCCAACGGCTGGCTCGGCGTGCTGGCCTGCCTGCCGTTCGCGGTGTGGCTGTTCCTGGCCATCGAGCAGCTGCCGCTGGCCGCCGAGGAATCGGTCGATCCCAAGCGCGACATGCCCAAGGGCATCCTCCTCGGCATGTTCACCCTGATCATCTCGGCGTTCATGATCCTCTGGCTGAACCCGGCCACCAGCGGGGTCGGCTCCTTCGCCCTGGGCGCCTCGGGCGAGCCGCTGCTGGACGGCTTCAAGGCCATCTACGGCGAGAACATCGCCAAGCTGCTGGCCCTGGTCGCGGTGGTCGGCCTGGTCGCCAGCTTCCACACCATCATCTTCGCCATGGGCCGGCAGATTTACTCGCTGAGCCGCGCCGGCTACTTCCTGCCGTGGCTGTCGATCACCCACGGCCAGCGCAAGACCCCGCATGTGGCGATGCTCGCCGGCAGCATCCTGGCGCTGATCGTGATGATGGCGCTGTGGTTCATCTTCGGTGAGGAAAAGGGCGGCGCGGTGATCGGCGGCACGCTGCTGAACATGGCGGTGTTCGGCGCGATGTTCTCCTACTTCATGCAGGCGCTGTCGTTCATCCTGCTGCGCAAGAACCTGCCTAACATCGAGCGTCCGTATCGCAGCCCGCTGGGCATTCCAGGCGCCGTGGTGACCATGCTGATCGCCGCGGTAACCCTGTACTACCAGCTCACCGGCGACCCGGCCTACACCCTCGGCGTGCTCTGGGTGGCGGCGTTCTTCGCGGTCGGCATCCTCTACTTCGCGATCTTCGGCCGGCATCACCTGATTCTCTCGCCGGAAGAGGAATTCGCCAGGCACGAACGCGAGAAGAAGCTGGCGCACTGACTGCTCAATCCGGGATTTAGCGATCGAGAGCCAGGCAAGGCGGGATCGGGCGAAGGCGCAAAGTTCACTGGGTGTGAATGAGCAGCCTGAGCCCGAGTTCCAACGCCGCCTGGCCGACGCGCGGCAAATCCCTGTCAAGGAGATAAGGATGACTGCTCCCCTCACCCTCGCCGGCCTGCGCCACATGGCCGAGCAAGGCAAGATCGACACGGTGCTGGCCTGCATGGTCGACATGCAAGGTCGCCTGATCGGCAAGCGCTTCCAGGTCGAGTTCTTCCTCGACAGCGCCCACGAGGAAACCCACGGCTGCGACTACCTGCTGGCCGACGACATCGACATGGAGCCGGTGCCGGGGTATGCCGCGGCGAGCTGGAAAAAAGGCTACGGCGACTTCGTCTTCAAGCCCGACCTGTCTACCCTGCGCGTGGTGCCCTGGCTGGAAGGCGCGGCACTGGTGCTCTGCGATGTCCAGGACCACCACGGCGAAGACCTGCCGCACAGTCCGCGCGGCATCCTCAAGCGGCAGATCGCCCGTCTCGAAGAGCGTGGCTACAAGGGCATGTTCGCCTCCGAGCTGGAGTTCTACCTGTTCGACGAAAGCTACGAGGCGATCTATCAGCGCAATTACCAGAACCCTAAGACCATCAACTACAACATCGAGGACTACAGCATCCTGCAGACCATCCGCGAAGAGCCGGTGATGCGCGCGATCCGCAAGCATCTGCAGGCGGCGGGCATTCCGGTGGAAAACTCCAAGGGCGAATGGGGTCCGGGGCAGGAAGAGATCAATGTGCGCTACGCCGACGCGTTGGCCATGGCCGACCGTCACAGCATCATCAAACACGCCTGCAAGGAAATCGCCCAACAGCAAGGCAAGTCGATCACCTTCATGGCCAAGTGGCGTTACGACTTGGCCGGCTCCAGCAGCCATATCCATGCTTCGTTGTGGGGACTGAAGAATGACAAGCCGCTGTTCCTCGATCCCAAGGCCGATTACGGCATGTCCACGCTGATGCGTCAGTGGGTCGCCGGGCAACTCAAGTACGCGCGCGACATCACCTACTTCCTGGCGCCGTACATCAATTCCTACAAGCGTTTCCAGGCCGGCACCTTCGCGCCGACCCGCGCGGTGTGGAGCCGCGACAACCGCACCGCCGGCTTTCGCCTGTGTGGCGAGGCCAGCAAGGCGATTCGCATCGAATGCCGGATCGGCGGCGCCGACCTCAACCCTTATCTGGCCTATGCCGCGCTGATCGCCGCCGGTCTGGCCGGGATCGACGAACAGCTGGAGCTGAGCAAACCTTTTGAAGGTGACGCTTACTCTAACACCCGCTTGCCCGAAGTGGCCAAGACCCTGCGCGACAGCGTCGCCGCGCTGAAGAGCTCGAAAATGCTCAAACAGGCCTTCGGTGACGAAGTGATCGCCCATTACCTGCACACCGCCAACTGGGAGCAATCGGAATACGACCGGCGCATCACCGACTGGGAGTTACGCCGGGGCTTTGAGCGCTATTGAACGGCTTGCGCCGTAGGTTGGCGCGTAGGTTGGTGCTGAGCGTAGCGATGCCCAACGGCCGAATTGTTGGGCATCGCTACGCTCAGCACCAACCTACGAACTGCAAGACAACGTAGAGCGGGTGCAACCCGCCGTAGCGCCAATACCGCCCTACCCAAGGACTATGCAATCTGGAGGGAAGACTGCCCATGAGCGATAGCATTCGCCTGATCTCGCCAATCGACGGCAGCCTCTATGCCGAGCGGCCATACACCAGCGCCGCCGTGCTGGAACAGGCCGTGCACGACGCCGAACAAGCCCAGCGCGCCTGGCGCTTGCGGCCGCTGGGGGAGCGCGCGGTGTATTGCAGCGCCGCGGTCGACGCGCTGTTGGCAATGAGCGCCGAAATCGTGCCGGAACTGGCCTGGCAGATGGGTCGCCCGGTGCGCTATGGCGCCGGCGAATTGCGCGGCTTCGAGGAACGCGCGCGGCACATGATCGCCATCGCCCCGCAGGCCCTGGCGGATATCGAACCCGAGCCGCAGGCCGGCTTTCGCCGCTACATCCGCCGCGAACCGCTGGGCACGGTGCTGGTCATCGCGCCATGGAACTATCCCTATCTGACCGCCGTGAATGCGATCATCCCGGCGCTGATGGCCGGCAACGCCGTGCTGCTCAAACATGCCAGCCAGACCCTGCTGGTCGGCGAACGTCTGGCCGAGGCCTTCCGCCAAGCCCAGCTGCCCGCCGGGCTGTTCCACAACCTGGTCCTCGACCACCCGCAAACCGCCGCGCTGATTGCCTCGGGGCACGTCCAACAAGTCAATTTCACCGGTTCGGTGGCCGGCGGCAAGGCCATGGAAGCCGCAGCTGCCGGGCATTTTATCGGTCTCGGCCTGGAGCTGGGCGGCAAGGACCCAGCCTACGTACGCGCCGACGCCGACCTCGGCCATGCGGTGGAAAATCTGGTCGACGGCAGCTTCTTCAACTCCGGGCAAAGCTGCTGCGGCATCGAGCGCATCTATGTCGACCAGGCACTGTATCCGGCCTTCGTCGAACGCTTCGTCGCGCTGACCCGTGACTATGTGCTCGGCAATCCGCTGGATGCGGCAACCACGCTCGGCCCGCTGGTCAAACCGGCGGCGGCCGACTTCGTCCGCGGGCAAATCAACGCGGCGCTGGCCCAAGGCGCGACCGCACTGATCGACCCCAGCAGCTTTGCCACCGATGCGCCGGGCAGCGCCTATCTGGCACCGCAGGTATTGGTCGACGTCGACCACCGCATGGCGGTGATGCGCGAGGAAAGTTTCGGCCCGGTGGTCGGCATCATGCCGGTGGCCAGCGAGGAGGAAGCCATTGCGTTGATGAACGACAGTCCCTTCGGCCTGACCGCCTCGATCTGGACCCGCGACATCGCCGCCGCCGAGCGAATTGGCGATGCCATCGCCACCGGCACGTTGTTCATGAACCGTTGCGATTACCTCGACCCGGCGCTGGCCTGGACCGGGGTGAAAAACACCGGCCGTGGCGCCAGTTTGTCGAAGGTCGGCTACGAAACCCTGACCCGGCCGAAGTCGTTTCATCTGCGCCATGAGTTGTAGGGTGGCGATCGTACTGCTTTTGCCCCCTCTCCCGTTTACGGGAGAAGGTTGGGGAGAGGGTCAGCACCGGAACCCCTCTCCCCCGGCCCCTCTCCCATAAATGGGAGAGGGGAGATTCCATACGCGAGGCCCAGCATCGTAGCCCGGATGCAATCCGGGAAACCGGCGCCAAGCCCTCCCCGGATTGCATCCGGGCTACGGAACTGACCCGACCGAAGTCGTTTCATTTGCGCCATGAGCTTTGACTCCCCTCTCCCGTAAACGGGAGAGGGAGCCACCTTCACTCGCTCCACGAGGCCCAGACATGACCAAAACCGCCAACTGGAACTACCCGACGGCCGTGCGCTTCGGCGCCGGACGGATCAAGGAACTCGCCGAGGTGTGCCGCAGCCAGGGCATCCAGCGCCCGCTGCTGGTCACCGACCGCGGCCTGGCCAGCGCTCCGATCACCCTCGCTGCCCTGCACGATTTGCAGGCTGCCGGCCTCGGTGCGGCGTTGTTCAGCGATCTGAAGCCCAACCCGATCGAAGCCAACCTCGCGGCAGGGCTCGCCGCCTATCGCGCCGGAAATCACGACGGGGTAGTCGCGTTCGGCGGCGGCAGTGGCCTGGATATGGGCAAGTTGATCGCCTTCATGAGCGGGCAAACCCGGCCGGTGTGGGATTTCGAGGACATCGGCGACTGGTGGACGCGCGCCGACGCCAGCGGCATCGCGCCGGTGATCGCCGTGCCGACCACCGCCGGCACCGGCTCGGAAGTCGGCCGCGCCGGAGTGCTGACCGATGAGCGCACGCATACCAAACGGATCATCTTCCACCCGCAGATGATGCCCAAGGTGGTGATCAGCGACCCGGCGCTGTCGGTCGGCATGCCGGCGAAAATTACCGCCGGGACCGGCATGGACGCCCTCTCGCACTGCCTGGAAGCCTACTGCGCACCGGGCTTCCACCCGCTGGCCGATGGCATCGCGGTAGAGGGTATGCGCTTGATCGCCGGAGCGCTGAAACGCGCGGTATTCACTCCGGAGGACCTCGACGCGCGGGCCGATATGCTCGCCGCCGCCGCCATGGGCGCCACCGCATTCCAGAAGGGCCTGGGCGGCATGCACGCGCTGTCGCACCCGGTCGGCGCGCTGTACGACACCCACCACGGCATGACCAACGCGACTTTCATGCCCTACGTGCTGCAGTTCAACCGCACCGCCATCGACGAGCGCATCACCCGCCTGGCCGCGTATCTCGGTCTGCCTAAGCCGAGCTTTACCAGCTTCCTCGATTTCGTCCTGGAACTGCGCGCCGCCATTGGCGTGCCACACAGCCTGGCAGAACTGGGGGTGGATGATGAACACGCCGCGCTGATCGCGCAGATGGCGGTGGTCGACCCTTCCGCCGGCGGCAACCCGCTGCCGCTGAGCGAAACCGACACGGCGGGTATTTTTGCCGCCGCCCTGGCTGGCCGGCTGTAAGCATATCGAGGGTCGGTGCGGCCCTCGGCCACCCTGGTCGTGCCGCTGGTGGGTTACGCCGCTGCGCGACTAACCCACCCTACAAAAGCGCTGCGCAACGCTACATAGCCTTGCGAATACCCCGCCGCCCATCGGGCGGGGCCGCTGCCGAGCGGCGCCATCTGCTATGCCAATAAGACCGCTTTTGTGCGCTGACCTGTGTCCAGGCCGGCGCTTGACCGAACACTGTCATCCCTCAGAGGCCTGCCATGATCTATGCCCAACCCGGAACTCCCGGTGCCATCGTTTCCTTCAAGAGCCGTTACGGCAACTACATCGGCGGCGAGTTCGTCGCGCCGGTCAAAGGCCAATACTTCACCAATACCTCGCCGATCAATGGCCAGGTGATTGCCGAATTTCCCCGCTCCAGCGCCGAGGATATCGACAAGGCCCTGGACGCCGCGCATGCCGCCGCCGACGCCTGGGGGCGCACCTCGGTGCAGGACCGCTCGAACGTGCTGCTGAAGATCGCCGAGCGCATCGAACAGAATCTCGAACTGCTCGCTGTCACCGAAACCTGGGACAACGGCAAGGCGGTGCGCGAAACGCTGAACGCCGATATCCCCTTGGCCGTTGACCACTTCCGCTACTTCGCCGGCTGCATCCGCGCCCAGGAAGGCGGCGCCGCGGAGATCAACGAAAACACCGTGGCCTATCACATCCATGAACCGCTCGGCGTGGTCGGGCAAATCATCCCGTGGAACTTCCCGCTGCTGATGGCCGCCTGGAAACTCGCTCCGGCGCTGGCTGCCGGCAACTGCGTGGTGCTCAAGCCCGCCGAGCAGACGCCGCTGGGCATTTGCGTACTGCTCGAGCTGATCGGCGATCTGCTGCCACCCGGCGTGCTCAACGTGGTCCAGGGTTTTGGCAAGGAGGCCGGCGAGGCGCTGGCGACCAGCCCGCGGATCGCCAAGATCGCCTTCACCGGCTCCACTCCGGTGGGTGCGCACATCCTCAGCTGCGCGGCGCAGAACATCATTCCGAGCAGCGTCGAGCTGGGCGGCAAGTCGCCGAATATCTACTTCGAGGATGTCATGCAGGCCGAGCCGGCGTTTATCGAAAAGGCCGCCGAAGGCCTGGTGCTGGCCTTCTTCAACCAGGGCGAGGTATGCACCTGCCCGTCGCGGGCGCTGGTCCAGGAGTCGATCTACGTGCCGTTCATGCGCGAGGTGCTCAACAAGGTCGCGGCGATCAAGCGCGGCGATCCGCTGGACACCGAGACCATGGTCGGCGCGCAGGCCAGCGAACAGCAATACGACAAGATCCTCCGCTACCTGGAAATCGCCCAGCAGGAAGGTGCGGAAATCCTAGCCGGCGGCGGCGTGGAGAAACTCGAAGGCAACTTGGCCGGCGGTTATTACGTGCAACCGACGCTGCTCAAGGGGCATAACCGGATGCGCGTGTTCCAGGAGGAGATTTTCGGTCCGGTGGTCGGCGTAACCACCTTCAAGGACGAAGCCGAAGCCGTGGCCATCGCCAACGACACCGAATACGGCCTGGGCGCCGGGCTATGGACCCGCGACATCAACCGCGCCTACCGGGTCGGCCGCGCGCTGAAGGCCGGGCGGGTGTGGACCAACTGCTACCACCTGTACCCGGCGCATGCGGCCTTCGGTGGCTACAAGAAGTCCGGCATCGGCCGGGAAAACCACAAGATGATGCTCGACCACTACCAGCAGACGAAAAACCTGCTGGTCAGCTACGACATCAATCCGTTGGGGTTTTTCTAGGGAGGGTTAGCGGCGTAGCGGCGTAAACCGCCCAAAAGCGGGTATCAGCGCCTTTGTAGGAGCGAATTCATTCGCGATCCGCGGCGCCGGCTATCGCGGATAAATCCGCTCCTACAAAAAATCTACGTAGACCCGTAGGGCGTACTCGCGCAGCAGTACGCCGCAGACCGCACGGCGGACTGTTTCCGATGGTTCCCACGCTCCAGCGTGGGAACCTGATCCGGGGATGCTCCGCGTCCCGCAGACGCAGAGCATCTGTAGCGGCATTCCCACGTAGAGCGTGGGAACGATCAAAATCATCGCGCAGCCATCGCCTACCAGGCCTGCACGTCTCAACACGTAGTTCCGATGGTTCCCACGCTCCAGCGTGGGAACCTGATCCGGGGACGCTCCGCGTCCCGCAGACGCAGAGCGTCTGTAGCGGCATTCCCACGCAGAGCGTGGGAACGATCAAATCATCGCGCAGGCATCGCCTACCAGGCCTGCACGTCTCAACAGGTAATTAGAACATCGCCTTTCTATCTATTGCCCATGGAGGGGTTCGCAAGCCACTCATCCGTCCGCTGATTTCCCCGCAAAAACTTGTCGCACATCAGTAACTCCCTCGCGACGGCAATCGATAATCCCTCTCATCAAACCTTCCCCGACCATTCCTCGCCCCGCCCTACCGCGGCCGCAATATCTTTCAGGAGCGTGGCCAATGCCTCCCTTGCAGCTCAAACAGCATTACCGGATCAGCGCCTTCACGCCGGGGATGCCACCGGCTTATCGGAACAAGCTGCTGGCCTTGGGCTTGTTGCCGGGGGCACAGCTGCAACTCGTGCGCATTGCACCGCTCGGCGATCCGATCGAGGTGCGCACCCGGCAGACCAGCCTGATGCTGCGCCGCCAGGATCTTTCGCTACTGCAACTCGACGCGGAGGACTATTGATGCGCGGTCTCACCGTGGCCTTGGTCGGCAACCCGAACTGCGGAAAAACCACGCTGTTCAATCGTCTCACCGGCGCGCGCCAGCATGTAGGCAACTGGCCGGGAGTGACCGTCGAGCGCAAGGAGGGCCGTTTCGACACCCCCGAACACTCAGTCCGTCTGGTCGACCTGCCGGGCACCTACGCCCTGACCAGCCTCAGCGAGCAGGTGTCTCTGGATGAGCAGATCGCCTGCCAGTACCTCGCCGAAAACGACGCCGATCTGCTGATCAACGTGGTCGACGCCACCAATCTGGAACGCCACCTGTACCTGACCCTGCAGCTGCTGGAAAGCGGCCTGCCGTGCATCGTCGCCTTGAACATGCTCGATCTCGCGCGTCAGCAGCACATACACATCGACATCCCGGCGCTTGCCGCACGCCTTGACTGTCCCGTGATCGGCCTGGTGTCGACCAGCGGTGAGGGCTTGGCGGCCCTGAAGCTGGCCATCGACGCGGCTACCCAAGTGCCCCGGCCACCCCTGCGTTACGCGCCACGCATCGAAGAGGCAGTCAGCGAACTGCAACAATCGATGCCCGCCACACTGCCGCCGGCGCGCAGCCGTGGCTTGGCCTTGCGGCTGCTCGAAGGCGACCGTCTGTGCCGGACGCAGACTGGCGACGCCGCCAACTGGCAACAGTCTGCCCGCGAGCAGCTGCACCAGCAGCTCGGCGAAGAGCCGGCGCTGCTACTCGCCGATGCGCGCTATCAGGCCATCGCTGAACTGTGTAGTCCGCTCTGCGACCGCAGCGAGGCACGCCCCCATCGACTGACCGTCTGGCTCGATCATCTGGTGCTGAACCGTTGGCTGGGCATTCCGCTGTTCCTGCTGGTCATGTACCTGATGTTTTTCTTCGCCATCAATGTCGGCGGCGCTCTGCAACCGCTGTTCGATGAGGGCTCGGCAGCAGTTTTCATCCAGGGCACTCAGTGGCTCGGCCAGCACCTCGGCCTGCCTGCCGGGCTGACCCTGTTCCTCGCCCAAGGCGTCGGCGGAGGGATCAATACCGTGCTGCCGCTGATCCCGCAGATCGGCCTGATGTTCCTGTTCCTCGCCCTGCTCGAAGACTCCGGCTACATGGCCCGCGCGGCGTTCG
This sequence comes from Pseudomonas sp. LS44, assembly GCF_024730785.1. Taxonomy (NCBI): domain Bacteria; kingdom Pseudomonadati; phylum Pseudomonadota; class Gammaproteobacteria; order Pseudomonadales; family Pseudomonadaceae; genus Pseudomonas; species Pseudomonas sp. LS44. Next base: position 736,345 of record NZ_CP102830.1, on the reverse strand, counting down.
TCATGGATCGCCTGATGCGCGCCATTGGGTTGCCTGGCAAGGCGTTCGTGCCACTGATCGTCGGGTTTGGCTGCAACGTGCCGTCGATCATGGGGGCGCGCACCCTGGATAGCCCCCGGGAGCGGCTGACGACCATCCTCATGGCGCCCTTCATGTCCTGTGGCGCGCGGCTGGCGATTTTCGCGGTGTTCGCCGCCGCGTTTTTCGGCCGGCACGGCGCGCTGGCGATTTTCTCGCTGTACCTGCTCGGCATTCTCGTCGCGGTGCTGACCGGGCTGATGCTCAAGCACACCCTGCTGCGCGGCGAAGCCTCGCCGTTCGTCATGGAACTCCCGCAGTACCACTTGCCACATCCCCGTAACTTGCTGGTGCAGAGCTGGGCACGCCTGCGCGACTTCGTATTGCGTGCCGGCAAGGTGATCGTTGTCGCCAGCATCGTGATCGGCGCGCTGAACAGCTTCACCCTCGCGGGCCAGCCGATCGAAGGCCGAGTCGAACAGTCGGCTCTGGCAACCCTTAGCCATCAGGTCACCCCGCTGCTGGCGCCGATGGGCGTGGCGCCAGATAACTGGCAGGCCACAGTCGGTCTGGTCAGTGGGGCGATGGCCAAGGAGGTGGTCGTCGGCACGCTCAACACCCTGTACACCGCCGACCGCCTGACTAGCCAGCCCTTCGATGCGGCGAACTTCGATCTGCTCGGCGAACTGCGGCAAGCCGCGCAAAACAGTTGGAATGGCCTGCGCAGCAGCTTCAGCCTTGGCGTGCTGGGCAACCCGCTGCAGGCCAGCGCGGCGGACGCCTCGATGGATGTCAGCGCCATGAGCACCATGGCCACGCAGTTTGGCAGCCCGCTGTCGGCTTATAGCTATTTGGTATTCGTGCTGCTCTATGTGCCCTGCGCCAGTGCCTTAGGCGCCATCGCCAGGGAAAGCAGCTCGCGCTGGATGCTGTTTTCGATGGGCTGGGGGACGTGCATCGCCTACTCGTTGGCGACCCTGTGCTATCAGGCGCTCAGCTTCGGCCAGCATCCCGCGCAGAGCGCGCTGGCGATTGCCGTGGTGCTGACATTCAATGCAGCGCTGGTGGTGGGATTACGACTGTATGCCAGCCTCGGCGGCAAGGTTTCCGCGCCGCAGCCAGCGTCACTCGAACCCGCGCATAGCGGTGGCTGCCACTAATGGCCGGCTTGCTTGCAGTACGTGATGCGCTGGCCGCTCAAGGCCAGGTAGAACCGGCGAGCCTGGCCCGGCAGCTGGGTCTGAGCAGCGGGCTCACCCGCGCTTTGCTCGAGCAACTGGTTCAGCTCGGGCAGGCCCGACACGTCGAGCAGGCGGCAAGCTGCGGCAATTGCCGAGGCTGTTCGGTGCCAGGCAACTGTGCTGGGACTCGCTATCGAATCGCCTCAACGCCAAACGCGGCATCGACCGTAACGGGGAAGGAATTGGCGCTCAAGAACCTGATCGCCTGAGGTTGATTGCGCAGCAACGGCCCGCCCCCAGTTACGGGAGAGCGGGCCGCGGCAATCATGCTTGAGAGGAGTAGCTGAACTGGTCACCGGTGTTGTCGCGGTCGTAGACCTGCTCGCCGGCCACGTAGGTGGCGCGCACGGCGCGGTCGTCACCGAGGATCATCATGACGAACAGCTCTTCGACGATCTCCTTGCTGAACTCGCTGCGGAACGCCATCAGTGGTGTGGCTTTCTTGTCGAGCACCACCAGATCCGCTTCGAAGCCCTTGCCGACCGTACCGATGCGATCTTCCAGATACAGCGCTTCGGCGCTGCCGCGGGTCGCCAGGTAGAACGCCTGGATGGCATTCAGCTGAGTCTTGTTGAGCTGCGCGACCTTGTACGCCTCGTTCAGCGATTGCAGCTGGCTGAAACTGGTGCCGGCGCCGACGTCGGTACCCAGGCCCACGCGCACCGGGCGTTTCGGGTCCTTGGCGTCGAACAGGCGGAACAGACCGCTACCGAGGAACAGGTTGGAGGTCGGGCAATGCGCCAGCGCCGCGCCGGTCTGGTGGCAGGTGCAGAAGTCCTCTTCGGTCAGGTGCACGCCGTGCCCGTACACCGAGCGCTCGCGGACAATGCCGGCGTTGGCGTAGACATCCAGGTAGCTCTTGCGCTCGGGGAACAGCTCCTTGACCCACTGGATCTCGTCGAGGTTCTCGCACAGGTGGGTCTGGATGTAGGCGTCCGGATGCTCCTTGGCCAGAGTGCCGCAGACGTCCAGCTGCGCCTGGGTGCTGGTCGGCGCAAAGCGCGGGGTGATGCAGTAGTGCTGGCGGCCCTGGTTGTGCCAGCGTTTGATCAGCTGGGTGCTCTCGTCATAGCCGCGCTGCGCGGTGTCGAGCAACGCGTCTGGGGCGTTGCGGTCCATCAGCACCTTGCCGGCGATCATCCGCGTGTTGAAGCGGTTCGACTCGCCGAAGAAGGCATCCACCGACTGCGGGTGCACGGTGCAGTAGACCACCGCGGTGGTGGTGCCGGCGCGCAACAGCTCGCGCAGGAACACCCGCGCCACGCGCTCGGCGTGGGCCTGCTCGGCAAATTTTTGTTCGGCGACGAAGGTGTATTTGGTCAGCCACTCCAGCAACTGCTCGCCAAACGCGCCGATCATCTCGGTCTGCGGGTAGTGGATGTGCGTATCGATGAAGCCGGCGGAGATGATCGAGTCCGGGTAATGCACCGGGGTCACGCCAGCAGGCAGGCGCTTGCTGACTTCGGCCGCCGGGCCGAGATCGACGATTTTCCCGCCGTCGATCACCACGATGGCATCAGGAATATGCACCAGACAGTCTTCCGGTGTGTTCAGGAAGGGGTCGGCCTTGAAGGTGACGACGTCGGCGCGGAGCGCGGAAATCTTGGACATGCTCGGTTCCTTTCGAGAAGGTTTGGACGACAGGGGCCTGGCGGCCCCTGCGTTGGCGAAGCGTTACGGCTGCTTCGGATAGGACTCGCGCATGATCAGCGACAGTACCAGGGCGATGCCCAGCGCGATCATCAGCGGCTCGGCGGCGTACTCGGCCATGGCCAGGGTGTGCTGCGTGAGTCCGGCAGCCTCACCGGAGACGATGCGTGCGCCCGGCGCGGCGATCATGATGCCGCCGGCAATGAACGCTAGGCCGTTGACGAACGCCGCCGAGGTGCCGATCAGTTGCGGCGGCACCACGTCCGCAGCCGAGCTGAAGGTCAGCATGTGCGCGGCGTTGGCGACACCGAAGAAGAAGCACATGGCCATGGCCACCGGAATGGCGATGCCAGGGATGTACAGCAGTGCGCCGGCACAGGCCAGCTGCACCACGCAACCGACGATGATCAGCGGCTTGCGCTTCTTCATCTTGTCCGACCAGGCCGGCAGAACCAGGCAGCCGGCCGCCAGGCCGAGCCACAGCAGCGAGGAGCTGAACGCCGCCGTTTCCGGGTTGGCGCCGAGCACTGCTAGCAGTTTCGGCGCCCACACCACCCCGGCCGCCAGCAGGCTGCCGAACAGCGCCGAGCAGATCAGCGCGCTGATCCACACATGGGGAAGCTTTGCCACGTCGACCAGCGCACTGATCACCGAAGCGAAGAAGCTGCCGAAGCCCTGCTCGCTGCGCTGTACCGGCTCAGGATTGCGCAGGTAGATGAAGGCCAGCACGGTCAGGCCGATGCCGAATACGCCGACATAGTTGAACAGCGTGCGCCATTCCATCTGCTGCAGGCCCCACTGCAGGGCGTTGACCGAAAAGGCCGAGGACAGCGAAGCGCAGAACTGCACCAAGCCGAACATCAGGCTGAACTTGGCCATGCCGAACCACTGCCCGCCGATGTAGCCGGCACCCACGAAGCCGGTGCAGGCACCCAGCGCCATCACGAACTGCGAAGCCAGCAGCATCGGGTACGAGGTGGCATTGGCAAAGATGAACACCCCAATGGTCACCAGCACCACCGAGGCGGGCAGCACCTTGTGCGCGCCTAGACGGTCGAGCAGCGCACCGCCGAAGAACTGACAAAGGGCGAAGACCCAGGTGTAAACGGCGGCGATGGCGGCGACCTGGGTCACGCTCAACGTCACACTTTTCTGGATCTCCGGGTTAACGATGGAATAACCGGTCTGCACACTGAACAGGTAGATCACGAAGGCGACGGCGATAGTCCATACCCACCATGCCCGCGCTCCGCCCAATTTGAATGTCGACGTACTCACTGCCTATCTCCTTGATGGCCCTTGCATTTTTCGTTATGTGCGAACGATCGGCCGGCCAGAGTTCGATCCCCATACCCGACAAATGGCACACGACAGGAGACTAGTCGAATTCCACTAGCACCACAAAGCTGACTGGACGGTCGATAAAACTCACACGCAAAAAAACGACCCCCGTCGCAGAGCGGGCCGCCCAAGCTCACGAAGTTTTTACTTACACCGCGCAATCGCCCGCACTGGCGATTACTCCTTCGGGTTAGCGCTCCAAAATCGCGGTCACGCCTTGGCCGCCGGCCGCGCAGATGGAGATCAACCCGCGGCCGCGCTCGGCAGCCGCCAGCAACTTGGCCAGGTTGGCGGCGATGCGCCCACCGGTGGCGGCGAACGGGTGGCCGGCCGCCAGCGAACTGCCTTTGACGTTGAGTTTGCTGCGCTCGATCGATCCCAGCGGCGTCGCCAGGCCCAGACGGCTCTGGCAATACTCGGCGTCCTCCCAAGCCTTCAAGGTGCACAGCACCTGGGCGGCGAAGGCTTCGTGGATTTCGTAGTAGTCGAAATCCTGCAGGCTCAAGCCGTTGCGCGCCAGCAGACGCGGCACGGCATACACCGGCGCCATCAGCAGGCCTTCCTTGCCGCCGACGAAATCCACCGCTGCCGCTTCGCCATCCTTGAAGTAGGCGAGGATCGGCAAACCGCGCGCCTGCGCCCATTCCTCGCTGGCCAGCAGCACCACCGAGGCGCCATCGGTCAGCGGCGTCGAGTTGGCGGCGGTCAAGGTGCCCTTGGCGCTCTTCTCGAACGCCGGCTTGAGGCTGGCGAGCTTGTCCAGGCTGATGTCCGGACGCAGGTTCTGGTCGCGGGTCAGGCCGAGAAACGGCGTCAGCAGGTCGTTCTGCCAGCCTTCGGCATACGCCGCGGCGAGCTTGCTATGGCTTTCATAGGCGAGCTGATCCTGCTCGTCACGGGGAATGCCCCAGGTCTGCGCCATCAGCTCGCAGTGCTCGCCCATCGACAGCCCGGTGCGCGGCTCGCCGTTGCGCGGGATGTGCGGCACCAGATGGCGCGGACGCAGCTGCAGCAGGGTCTTCAGCTTGTCGGCGGTGGACTTGCCGCGGTTGGCTTGCAGGAGAATCTTGCGCAGCCCTTCGCTGACCCCGATCGGCGCGTCAGACGTAGTGTCGACGCCGCCGGCGATGGCGCTGTCGATCTGCCCCAGGGCGATTTTGTTGGCGGTCAGAATCACCGCTTCCAGGCCGGTGCCACAGGCTTGCTGGATGTCGTAGGCCGGCGTTTCCGGGGCCAACCGCGAGCCCAGCACACACTCGCGGGTCAGGTTGAAGTCGCGCGAATGCTTGAGCACCGCGCCGGCCGCCACTTCGCCGATGCGCTCGCCATGCAGGCGATAACGCTCGACTAACCCCTCGAGGGCAGCGGTGAGCATTTCCTGATTGCTCGCGGTGGCGTACACGGTGTTGGAGCGGGCGAAGGGAATACGATTGCCGCCGACGATGGCGACCCGGCGCAGCTGGGTCATGGGTGACTCCTGGAAATGGATGGAAAACAATGCAGCAGGCCAGCCACTGTAGGAGCGAATTCATTCGCGATGCCGGGTGTGACCCCTTCGCGAATGAATTCGCTCCTACACGGACAGCCTGCGCTTTACCGACACAGCCTAGTCTGTCGCCGGCCGCCGACATTGGCCGACTCGCAGCAATGCGAGGCAAGCCGGTCAATGCATGAAACGGCCTGGCGGCTACAGTGGTCAACACAGCAGCGGCCATTGGCAGGCCGTTGAAAAACAAGTCACTCAGTATCTGAGCCCATAATTGTGGAGCCCGTTCCATGTCCGATCGCTATCTCGCCTTCGCCAACTCCAACGCCGGCCAGCGCCTGCTCGGGGCCATTGGCCTGCCGACCCCGGTGCATCTCGAACGCTGGCGCGCTGGTCGCGCCCGACCGATTGACGGCGCCCTGCTGGTCGGCGGTAACGGCGCACTGAGCGCCGCGGCTGCCGAGTGCCTGCCGCGCCTCACCGACCAGCTGTTCGCCGCCGAAGATGGCCTGCTCGGTCTGCCGCGCTGGAATGCCGAGAGCACCAAGCTCAAGGCGCTGCTGTTCGACGCCAGCAGCCTGAGCAGCGCCGAGCAGTTGATCGCCCTGCGCGATTTCTTCCAGCCGACCCTACGCAAACTCGCTACCTGTCCGCACGTGGTGATCCTCGCTCGCCCGCCGGAGAGCCTCAAAGATCCGATCGCCGCCAGCACCCAGCGCGCCCTGGAAGGCTTCAGCCGCTCGCTGGCCAAGGAAATCCGTCACGGCGGCACGGTGCAGTTGATCTACGTCGGTAAAGGCGCCGAGGATCAACTCGAAGGCGCGCTGCGCTTCTTCCTGTCACCGAAAAGCGCCTACGTGTCTGGCCAGGTGGTGCGCCTCGCGCCCTGCGCCATGCAGGTCAAGGACTGGAGCCGTCCGCTGGCCGGCCAGAAGGCGCTGATTACCGGCGCCAGCCGTGGGATCGGCGCGGCCATCGCGGAAACCCTGGCCCGCGATGGCGCCGAAGTCGTGCTGCTCGACGTGCCAGCCGCCCAAGCCGATCTCGAAGCGCTGGCCGCGCGCCTGGGCGGACGCAGCCTGACCCTGGATATCGTCGCCGACGACGCCGCCGCCAAACTGATCGAGGCGCTGCCAGACGGCCTGGATATCCTCGTGCACAACGCCGGCATCACCCGCGACAAGACCCTGGCGAACATGACCGATCCGCTGTGGAACTCGGTGATCGACGTCAACCTGCGCGCTCCACAGATCCTCACCAAGGCGCTGTTCGACGCCGGCACCCTGCGCGACAACAGCCGCGTGGTGCTGCTCGCCTCGATCAGCGGGATCGCCGGCAACGCCGGGCAGACCAACTACGCAGCCAGCAAGGCCGGGCTGATCGGCCTGGCGCAAGCCTGGGCGCCAACGCTCGGCAAGCGCGGCATCAGCCTCAACGCGGTGGCGCCGGGCTTTATCGAAACACAGATGACCGCAGCGATTCCCTTCACCATCCGCGAAGCCGGACGGCGGATGAACGCCATGGGCCAAGGCGGCCTGCCACAGGACGTCGCCGAAACCGTCGCCTGGCTGGGCCAAGCCGGTTCGGGCGCGATGAGCGGACAAGTGCTGCGGATTTGCGGGCAGAGTCTGCTCGGAGCTTGATCGGCGCAGCACTTCGCAGTGGGATTCCCGGATTGCATCCGGGCTACGGAAGCGCCGTGGGCTGGGTAGGAGCAAAGCGATACCCATCGGTATTGGCTCGATGAGTATCGCCGCTGCGCGACTTAACCCATCCTACGAACGCGCATCTCGCCGTTATCGTGAATTCATTCGCGATAACGGTCTGCCTACGCGTTGACCTTGCCGCGCTTGCGGAACTCCACAGGCGTCTCGCCAACCCAGCGTTTGAAGGCGCGGTAGAAGGTACTTGGTTCGGAAAAACCGGTGCGCTCGACGATCACGTCGATGCGCTCGTCGGTCTTCAACAGCAGATCCTTGGCCAGCCGGCAGCGGTAGTCGGTGATCAAGTCATTAAAGCGTACGCCGGCCATCGCCAGCCGCTCGCGCAAGCGGCGGGGCGGCATGTTCAAGCGCCCGGCGACCTGTTCCAGGGTGGCACCGCCGTCTACCAGCAGTTCGCCGATCAATTCACGCACATTGCGCACCAGGTCCAGTCGCTCGACCTCGGCCAGTTGCCGGCGTGCCAGCGACTCGTGCATGCGCAGCAGTTCCGGTGCCGCATGCCGCGAGGGTTTGTTCAACACGCTGGCGTCGAACAGCAGCGCATAACGCTCGGCGCCCAGGTCGGTCGGGCAGCCATAGACCTCGGCATAGCGTTCCAGCGGCGCGCCCTGGTTGTGCATGAACTGCACGCGATGCGGGATGAACGTACCTTCGGTCAGCGCCGCAAACAGGCGGATCACCGCACCAGCAAGCATTTCCGGAAAGTGACGCGGCACGCCATCGCTCATGCCCAGCAGCAGGATGGCGGACTCGCCTTCGATTTCCAGGCGGGCATTCAATGTATCGGAAAGCAGGCGCATGTAGCGCAGCGCATGGCGCAGGCCATCGCCGAAGGTCTCGCTGGAAAGGAACAGGTATTCCAGCAGCAAGCCATGGAAGGCCGGCAAATGACCCGCCAGGTACAGGCCGACATGCTCTTCCTGGCACTCTTCGGCGGCGGCTTTCCAGAACAGCGCCTGAGCGCTGTGCGGGAAGCGTCCAGCAGGCAGGCCACCGGGCGGCAGGCCGACCCGCACCAGGACCTTGTCGGGGTCGACTCCGCTGGCCCGCAAGGCATCGATCACCGGGCGCATCAGCGCCACATCATCGGTCAGATCACGCAGCATTTTTTTAGATTCTTATTAGCCGTGGGCGCCGCCATCTTAAAAGGTGGCGTCGAATTAGGCGAGCGCAGCTCCGGCACGTTTGGATGGCGCTGTAGCCTCTGCCGCCAGCCCCTTTTGACGCCAGCCAACCGAACGCCTGTGCGGGTCACCATGCGGACCAGCGGACAGGATAGTGCCAGCGCCCGCGTTCACTGAGGCAAAGTCGCTTCGCCCGCAACTTGTGGATTCTGTGCACGTACGTCTGCCGAGAATGCGGCGAAGAGTGCTCGCTGCACCGTACCGAATACTGTCAGCGCTGCGCAGAGGAATGCCACGAATGCATCGATGAATGCGCGCGTTTGGCGGGTTGAGATTTTGCGGGGGGCTGGATTCCCCTCTGCTCGAGAGGGGAAGCACAGAGATCAACACCAGGCCCGAACACCGCGAAGGATGCCGGGCCTGAGTGTCGTTACATCACTTCGCTGTACAACTCGACGTGATGGTCGGCATCGCCCCACGACATGTCGATGCAGAGCAGGCGCTTGGCATACCAGCCGCAGGACAGTTCGTCGGTCATGCCCATGCCGCCGTGCAACTGGATGGCGGCCTGGCCGACGAAGCGACCGGTGCGTCCGATCAGCGACTTGGCCGACGAGACTGCCTTGCGGCGTTCTACCTGGCTGTCGTTGTCGAGATTGGCGGCCGCGTAGTAGGTGATCGAACGCGCTTGTTCGACCGCACCGAGCATGTCCGCAACCTTGTGCTGCAGGGCCTGGAAGCTGCCGATGGCGACGCCGAACTGCTTGCGGGTCTGCAAGTATTCGATGGTCAGCTCGGTGAGCTTGGCCATGGCGCCGACCGCTTCGGCGCACAGCGCGAAGGCCGCGCGGTCAACCGCCCATTCCAGATCGGCGAAGCCCTGATCGACGTTGCCGAGCAAGGTGGCCGGGGCGTTGTCCAGCTGTACTTCCGAGACATGCTGACCATCCAGGGCCGGGAAGGTACGCAGGGTCACGCCAGCGGCAGCGGTGTCGACCAGGAACAGGCTGATGCCGGCCTTGTCGTGCTGGCCGCCGCTGGTGCGGGCGGAGACGATCAGTTTCTGCGCGCTATCGGCGGCGCTCACCACCGCCTTGCGGCCGCTCAGTACGAAATCGTTGCCTTGCACCTTGGCGCTGGTCGTCACGTCATTGAGGTCGAAACGCGCTTGCGGCTCGAGGGCGGCCAGGGCTACCCGCAAGTTACCGGCAGCCAGTTCCGGCAGCAGTTCGGCTTGCAGCTCAGCGCTGCCGATTTTGCCCAACAGGGCCGCACCGACTACGGCGGTAGACACGTATGGTTCGAGCAGCAGGCCGCGACCGAAACCTTCCATTACCAGCAGGGTTTCAGTTGGCGTGGCGTTCAGGCCACCGAAATCTTCCGGCACGTTGAGCGCCAGCAGTCCGGTTTCCGCCAAGGCGTTCCAGTTGTCCTGCGACCAGCCTTGAGCGGTCTCGGCGAGCTTGCGACGTTTTTCAAAGTCGTATTCGCGCTCGATGAAGCGGCTGACCATTTCGGCCAGCATTTGTTGCTCTTCGTTTAACGAGAAGTCCATGCCGTTTTCCTCACAGACCGATGGTCATTTTAGCGATGATGTTGCGCTGCACTTCGTTGGAGCCGCCGTAGATCGAGATCTTGCGATAGTCCAGGTAGTGCGGTGCCAGTGCGTTGAGCAGTTCGCCGTTAGCGGTATCGCCGGCAAAACTGGCGGCCATGGCTTCGGGCACGAACGGCACGGCGTAAGGGCCGGCGCAATCCATCATCAGCTCGGTCAGCGTCTGTTGAATTTCCGAACCGCGGATTTTCAGGATCGACGGCTCGACGCCAACGCCACGGCTGTTGGTGGCCAACTGGCTGAGCAGGCGCTGCAACGACCACTCGTGAGCGTGCAGTTCCATCTCGACACGCACCAGCTTCTCGCGGAACTGCGGGTCTTCGATCATCGGCTTGCCATGCTTGAGCTGGGTGCCGGCAAGATCCTTGAGCGCGCGCAGGAAGCGCTTGCAGTTGCCGACACCGGCGATGCTGGTGCGCTCATTGCCGAGCAGGAACTTGGCGATGGTCCAGCCTTTGTTCTCTTCGCCGACCAGATTGCTGACCGGGACACGGACGTTGTCGAAGAAGGTTTCGTTGACGTCGACGCCGCCATCCAGGGTCTTGATCGGACGTACGGTGATGCCGGGGGTGTTCATGTCGATCAGCAGGAAGGAGATGCCTTCTTGCTGGCGGCCTTCGCTGCTGGTACGCACCAGGCAGAAGATCCAGTTGGCCCAGTGGGCGAACGAGGTCCAGATTTTCTGGCCGTTGACGATGTAGTGGTCGCCATCACGCTCGGCCTTGGTTTTCAGCGAGGCCAGGTCGGAACCCGCGCCGGGCTCGGAGTAGCCCTGGCACCAGAAATCTTCGTTGTTGATGATGCGCGGCAGGAAGTAGTCCTGTTGCTGGACGTTGCCGAACTTCTGGATCACCGGGCCGACCATCGCCAGACCGAACGGCATCTGCCGTGGGGCGCCGGCCTTGTAGACCTCTTCCTCGAAGATGCTTTTCTGCGTGGCGTTCCAGCCACAGCCACCGAACGCTTTCGGCCAGCTCGGCGCGCCCCAGCCACGCTTGGCGAGGGTGGTCTGCCAGAGGTAACTGTCTTCCTTCGTAGGGTGCTTGAGACTCAGCACACGCTCGCTGAGATCGCGAGGTAGGCTGCTGGCGAGGAACTCGCGCACTTCCTGGCGGAAGGCCTTGTCTTCTGGGCTTTCAATGAGGTTCATAGAACACCTTTCTCAGCTAAACGAACCGACCCGACGGATCAGCGCTCGACACTGCCATGTTAAGCACGCAACTGCATGGCAGGACGCCGCTGGCACTGGATTCCGACGGCGCAGCAAGCGGGCCTGAATTGAAGCATGGCCCCGCAGCGGGCGCCTCGCCCCAACGAACTACACCCATTTGGACTAGCTGCCAGTCCCTTTATCACGCTCCCAGCGAGAATGCGGCGCCGCTGCTCAGCCCAGTTCAGCCAACAGCACAGCCATCAGCTCCGCCGCCGGCAGTTCCCGCGCCAGCGGCGCACCCTGACCGGCCCAGTGCGCGGCGAAGTCCTGATTACCCTGCGCGCTGGCAGCGGCGTGCAGAGCCTTGCCGGCATCGTAGGCAATCGGGTAATCGGGCAGCGGCGGCGCCCCCACGACATCCACCTCGCGGTGCATGCGGTTGACCAAGCCGCGCGCCGGCCGCCCGGAAATCGCCGCGGTGATCGCCGTTTGCCGGGCGCGCGGGCTTTGCAACGCTGCGCGATAGGCGGCATTGGCCGCCGATTCCGGACACAGGATGAACGCCGTACCCAACTGCGCGGCCCCCGCGCCCAGTGCCAGCGCGGCGGCAATTCCGGCGCCATCCATGATCCCGCCAGCGGCGATCAACGGCAGCCGCGAGTGGTTGGCGAACAGGCGCAGCAGCGCCAGGGTGCCGATCTGAGCATCGCCCTGTTCAGGCATAAACACCCCGCGATGACCGCCGGCCTCGACGCCCTGGGCGATCAGCAGATCGATGCCGGCGCGTTCGATCAACTCCGCTTCGGCGAGATTGGTGGCACTGGCCATCAACGTGATGCCGGCTTGCCGCAGCGCGGCGATGGTGGCGGCAGGCGGCAGACCGAAATGAAAGCTGACCACCGCCGGACGCTCGTCGAGCAGCAGCTCAAGCATCGCTGGATCGGCGAGAAAACTCGGATATGGCTCGCGCAGGCTGGCCGGCGGCTGCGCGCCAAACTCGGCGAACCACGGCTGCAGATACTTGAGCCAAGCCGCCTCGCGCGCCGCATCGGCATGCGCCGGGCGATGGCAGAACAGATTGAGATTGAACGGTCGATCGGTCAGCTCGCGGGTCTGGGCAATCAGCGCACGCACCTGCTCGACCGTGCTCGCGCCAATCCCCAGCGAGCCGAGGCCGCCGGCGTTGCACACCGCCGCCGCCAATTGCGGCGTGGAGACGCCGGCCATCGGCGCCTGGATGATCGGGTGTTGGATGCCGAGCAGATCGCAGACGGTGGACATGGACAACTCCTGACAGCAAGGGTGGGTGAAAAACTATCGCAGCCGCCGTGGAATTCGCCCCGATACAGCTGCGCAGCTAATGCGCCGTACAGCGGGTAGCGGTGGCCTGCATCGCGAATGAATTCGCTCCTGCCAAACGCCATATCCCTGTAGGAGCGAATTCATTCGCGATCAGCACTCCGCGCCAACCGCGTTAACCCTACGCCTGGCGCTTGGCCGAGCGGTTACGCAGCCAGCGCAGCAAGCCGCGCTTCTCCACCACCAGCGGTTTTTCGCTGAGCAACGCCTGGCTGCGTTGCTCGCGGTAACTGAGCAACTTGGCCATCGCCTCGCCAATTTCGCGGCGGGCCTGCAGGCAGGGCTCAAGGTGTTCCTTGTCAATACGATACAGCGTGCAGGGCGTCAGGGTGGTGAACTGCGCGGGCGCGACGTGCTCGGCGAGAATGCTAGCCTCGCCGATCACTTCGCCCGGACCCATGCGCCCGGCTTCGATGGTTTCGCCCTCGCCGATCAAGGTCACCGAAATCACCCCGGACTCGATGATCAGCAGGCCATCGCTGGTCGTGCTGGTATCCAGCACCAGCTGGCCGGCGGCGTGGTCCTGGCGGCGCATGTGCTCGCTCAATGCGAGCTTTTCCTCGTCACCAAGCGAGGCGAACAGGCTGACACTTTCCAGCAGCGCGCGGCCGCGCGTCGAACCCAACGGCGTACCGGGCAGCAACACCCCGCAGGCTTGCAGGTGGCGGTAGGCCAGATCGTAGAGCTGATTACGCACTGCGCCTTTCTGGCCGATGGCGCTGACGAACCCGTTGGCCTCGTATTCCAGCGTGCCATTGGCGGTGTTCTTCATCGACACACTCGGACGCGGCGCGATGAGCAGCTCGCGGCAGCCTTGCAGGGCGCGTTCCAGGGCGTCGATCACCAGGCGCGGGCGCACCTGGGCGGGAAATTCCAACTTGATCGATACCCCATGCAGTTCGCTCGGCCGACTGAAGTTGAGGACCTTGGCCTTGGCCGCCAACGAGTTGGGAATCACCGCCAGGGTGCCCTGGCTGGTCAGCAGGTGGGTGGCGCGCCAATCAATTTCCACCACCCGACCTTCGGTGCCGTCGATGGAGATGAAGTCATCCAGTTGATAGGGCTTGGTGGTATTCAGCACGATGCCGGAAAACACGTCGCCCAAGGTGCTCTGCAACGCCAGGCCGACGATGATCGCCAAGGCCCCGGAGGTCGCCAGCAGGCCTTTGACCGGTAGCTGCATGACATACGCGGCGGCAGCGATGATCGCGACCAGAAAGATGATCGCCCCCAGCACGTCCTGTAGCAGCCGGCTGGTATGGCCGCTGCGCGGCATCAGCACGGCGCCGATGAGGATCGTCAGGGTCCGCGCGCAGAACAGCCACCAGGCGATCAGCAACACCGTGGCGGTCAGGTGTTGCGGCAGCAATTCCGGCCATGGCGCGCCCTGCAACGGGCTCAGGCCGGTGTTGAACAGCAGCAGGCTGTAGGCGACGAACAGCGCGACGCGCAGCAGCACTTTCCAGCGCTGCACATGCGCGGGCAGCACCTGCCACAGCAGCAGATCGAAGCCGAGCAACACAATCGCACTCGTCAGCGGGTGGTCCAGCAACCATGACAGCATCGCGCCTGTTCCTTGCCTGCGCGGCAAGCCCCAGCGGCTGCCTGCCGCAGATTCTAGGCCAGCCGTGCGGGCAACCGCGATACCACTTCCTCAGAAGAACAGCAGGCTGAGCACGGCAAACAGCGGCAGAAGAATCACGCATGACCACAGCAGGAAGCCGAAGAAACTCGGCATCTGCACGCCCCGTTGCTCGGCGATGGCCTTGACCATGAAGTTCGGCGCGTTGCCGATGTAGGTCAGCGCGCCCATAAACACCGAGCCCATGGAGATCGCCAGCAGGGTGCCGGGCAGATCGTGCATCAGGTGCTGCGCGTCGCCGGCGGCCAGGTTGAAGAACACCAGGTAGGTCGGCGCGTTATCGAGGAAGCCGGAGAGCAGGCCGCTCATCCAGAAGTACATGACGTCGATCGGCGCGCCGTTGGCGTCGGAGACCAGCGCCACCAGCCCGGCCAGGTGCCCGTCGCTGCCGGCGCGCAGGATGGCGATGGCCGGGGCGATGGTGATGAAGATGCCGGCGAACAGCTTGCCGACCTCGGCCATCGGCGCCCAGTTGAACTCGTTGCCGGCGCGCACCTGTTTGGGGGTGATCGCCAGCGAGACCAACGCCAGGCCGATCAGCAGCGCATCGCGCACCAGGCTCTGCAGATCGACCGGCGTACCCATCACCTCGAAGCTGATCCCCGGTTTCCACAGCCCGGACAGCAGCACCGCGCCGACCACGCCGAGGATCAGCAGCAGGTTCCACTTGCCGTACAGCTTGAGCGGCGCATCCGCCGACGGGTCGCGCGCCAGCAACTCGTCTTCCTTGCTGAAGAAGTAGCGGTCAAGGACATAGAAGATCGCCAGCAGCGCCGCCGACAGCACCGCCACCGGCACGGCCATGTGTTCGACGGTCCAGAGGAAGTCGACGCCCTTGAGGAAACCCAGGAACAGCGGTGGATCACCCAGCGGAGTCAACCCGCCGCCGACGTTGGCGACCAGGAAGATGAAGAACACCACCACATGCACTTTATGTTTGCGGTTGTCATTGGCGCGCAGCAGCGGGCGGATCAGCAGCATCGCCGCGCCGGTGGTGCCCATCAGCGAGGCGAGCAGCGCCCCGAGGGCGAGCAGCCCGGTGTTCAGCGCCGGCGAGCCGTGCAGGTTGCCCCACAGCAGGATGCCACCGGAGATGGTGTAGAGGGCGAACAGCAGGAGGATGAAGGGGATGTACTCGGCGAGCAGCGCATGCACCACCAGCGCGGCGCTGGCATGAGTGCCGAAACTCAGCGCGAATGGGATCAGGAAGGCCAGCGTCCAGACCGCAGTGATCTTGCCGAAATGCAGATGCCAGAAATGCGGGGCGAAGATCGGCAGCAAGGCGATCGACAGCAGGATGCCGGCGAACGGCAGCGCCCAGAGCAGGCTCAGCGTCGCGCCATCCAGCTCGGCAGCGTGGGCCAAGGACGGCAGTAACAACAGAACGGCCAGGGCGGTCTTGGGCATCATTTTCATCGCGACTCCGCAGAATACTTCTCCAATCAGACAGCGAAGATTAATACACAACGGCTATGGCATCCGCCTTTGTGGCGTTTCCAATGGTTACGCATTGGCGCCGTTACGCCCCAAGTTGAAGCAAAGCTGTCAGTTCGATCAGCAATTTGGCGCGTTGCCTATATTGGCCCGCAGGTGCCCGGAGCCCCCCAAAACCGCTCGTTTATGCATAAAAATTCAACGAGTTAGCCGCTTCAGCTAGAATCTCCCGCGATTCTTTTGCCCTCTTGGCTTCATTCTTGCTGCCAAGAGAAAAGCCTGACCTATCGGTCAGCTTTTAATCTAAAAACTATACCCATTTGGAGCCAACCAAACGATGAATCGTGCACTCTCTTCTCTCGTGCTCGCCGGCAGCCTGCTTGCCGCCGGCCAGGCCTCGGCCGGCGACGCGCTGCTGTGGCAGGACAACAGCCTGAGCTTCCTCTGGGGCAAGGATTTCCAAGTCAACCCGCCGACCCAGCAGACCTGGACCTTCGAGCACGCCAGCGGCTGGAACTGGGGTGACTTGTTCATGTTCGTCGACCAGATCAACTACCAGGGCGAGCGCGACTTCTCCGCCGGCAGCGACACCTACTACGGTGAAATCTCGCCACGCCTGTCGTTCGGCAAAATCAGCGGCACAGACATGTCCTTCGGCCCGATCAAGGACGTGCTGCTCGCCGCCACCTACGAGCGCGGTGAGAACAGCACGCAGAACTACCTGCTCGGCCCAGGCTTCGATCTGAACGTCCCCGGCTTCGATTTCTTCCAGCTGAACTTCTACTACCGCAAGCCGGACGGCATCAGCAATCAGCCCAAGGGTCAGTGGCAGGTCACTCCGACCTGGTCCTACACAATCCCGGTCGGTAATTCCGACCTGGTGGTCGACGGCTTCATCGACTACGTGTGGAACAACAAGGACGGCAGCGGCAACGAGTCGGACATGCACGCCAACCTGCACATCAACCCGCAGATCAAGTACGACCTCGGCAAGGCCATGGGCTGGGGCGCGGTGAAGAAGTTCTACGTCGGCGTCGAGTACGACTACTGGTCGGACAAATACGCCATCGAAGACAGCCAGGCGTTCCGCACCGACCAGAGCGCGCTGAGCTTCCTGGCCAAAGTGCACTTCTAAGCCCTCCCCGCCAGCCGGAAGCCATGCTCCGCCATGGCCACCGGCCGGCTGCAACCCGTTTACAATGCGGGTTGCGCCTTGTTTCCGGCCATCTACGCTGTCCCCTAGGTCAACTATCCAGGGAACAGAGGATATGCCGCTAAAAAAGAAGAATACCGCGCTGCTGCTCGTCGGTAGCGCCCTGCTGATCACCACCCCGCCTAGCTTCGCCGCCTGCACCAACCACACCCCCGGCACCGGCCAGACCGTCATCTGCAGCGCCGACCCGAGCGCCGTCACCACGCCCATCAGCGCCGCACCAGGCAGCAGCAACGTCACCGTCACCATCGCCAACGGCGCCAGTCTGACGACCGGCGGCAACACCATTCAGGTGCAGAGTGCCAGCCGAGTCGAAAACTTCGGCGACATCCGCTCGACCGCCGGTCCCGCCGTACGGCTGGATGGCAACCCCGGAAGCACCCTGATCAACAACGGCAACATCAACGCCGGCAGCGGCGTCGCCGTGCAGTCCGGCAGCGGCAACGACCGCTTCGAGATGCTCGGTGGCACGGTGACCGGCGCAGTCAACCAGGGTCTGGGTGACGACACCCTGATCGTCACCGGCGGCACCATCACCGGCGCGGTCAACCAGGGCGACGGCAGCAACGACTTCATCATGCACAACGGGCAGATCGCCTCGCTGGACCAAAGCGACAGCCACGACACCTTCGCCATGACCGGCGGACGCATCGTCGGCGCCTTCGAGAACGGCGATACTGCCCGCATGAGCGGCGGCCGCATCGGCCGGGTAAACATGCGGCTGGACGACAACCTGTTCGACATGTCCGGCGGCCAGATCGACGGCAACCTGGTGACGGGCTTCGGCAATGACACCATCCTCCTCAGCGCCGGCGACATTGGCGGCAACATCAGCATCAGCGACGGAAATGACAGCGTCACCGTGAGTGGCGGCCAGGTCGGCGCCGAGGTGCGCCTGGGCGGCGGCAACGACCGATTCACCTGGATGGATGGCGGACGCCTCGAAGGCGCGGTGCTGCTCGCCGATGGCAACGACCAGGCGGTGCTGCGCAACCTCAACGAAGCACTCCTGGCCCCGACACCGCTGCTCGACGGCGGCCTGGGCAGCGACAACCTGACCTTCGACAACAGCCAGAGCGCCCGGCCAGGGCGCTATCGCCAGTTCGAGAACATCGCCCTCGCCAACGGCTCCAGCCTGACCCTCGACCAGGACCTGCTGCTCGGCGACAGTGCCAGCCTCACCGGCACCCTGACCCTGGACGCCGGCAGCCGCCTGCTGGCCAGCGGCCAGGGCAGTCGCGCGATCGGCGGCTTCGATGGCAGCGCGCCGGTGTCGGTGGTCAACGCCGGCACCTTCGACCTGAGCGACGGCGCCGCCGATGCCAACGACCGCCTGACCATCCACGGCAACTACCAGGGCCAAGGCGCCCGACTGCGGTTGCAAAGCATCCTCGGCAGCGACGACTCGCCCAGCGACCGCCTGATCGTCGACGGCACGGCCAGCGGCGACAGCCAGATCCAGTTGAGCAACCTGAACGGCGCCGGCGCGGCGACCACCGGCAACGGCATCCTGCTGGTGCAGAGCGGCACCAGCACGCCCGGCGCCTTCTCCCTGGCCGGCGGCTCCATCGCTGCCGGCGCTTATGAATACGTGCTGTTCCACGGCGGTGTCACCCCCGGCGCGGAGCACAATTGGTACCTGCGCAACAGCCTGATCGCTCCGCCGGCCGTGCAATCGACAGCCATCACCCCGCCAACGCCGACGCCAAGCCCAGGCACGCCCCCTCTGCCGACCCCGACGCCAGCCCCCGGCACGCCCACTCCGCCGACCCCGGGCGGCTCGAATCCGCCGCCGGCGCTTCCGCTGCCCACCCCGGCGCCCGGCAGCCCCGCACTGCCGGAAGTTCACGCCGGCCAGGCGCCGGCGCCGCTCTATCGCCAAGAAGTCCCGCCGGTCTCGGTGGCCGCGCCGCTGGCCCTGCAACTCGGCTTGGACACCATCGCCACCTTCCACCAGCGCCAGGGCGACCAGGCCTTGCTCGACGAGCGCGGCGGCTGGGCCCGGGCCTACGGCGAACACCGTGAGCAGGACTGGGCCGGCACCGTCGCGCCGTCCTTCGACGGCTCGCTGAGCGGCGTCCAGCTCGGCCAGGACCTGTTCGTCGGCGAAGGAGATGACGGCCAGCGCGACCACGCCGGCCTATTCATCGGCTACAGCCGTGCCGACGGCGATGTCGACGGCACCGTGCTGGCCCAGCGAAATGCCGAGGCCGGCGACATCGAGTTCGACGGCTACAGCCTCGGCCTCTACTGGACGCATGTATGGAGCGGCGAAGCCTATGTCGATGCCGTGCTGACGCACACCTGGCTGAATGGCGAAAGCCGCTCCGAACGCGGCCGACAGGCCGACCTCGACGGCCGCCTGTTCAGCGCCTCGCTGGAAGCCGGCTACCCGATCGCGCTGGGCGCCAACCTCAGCCTGGAACCACAGGCGCAAGTGGTCGGCCAGCGGTTGAGCATGGACAACAGCACTGACGCCATCGCTAGTCTGCGCTTCGAGGATCAGGAACAAGTCTCCGGGCGGCTGGGCGTACGCCTGCAAGGCCAGCTGGTCAACGGCGAGCAGCGCTGGCAGCCCTACCTGCAGGCTGATGTCTGGCACGACTTCGCGCAAACCGCCACGCTACACGTCGCCAGCACACCGATTTCCACCGATTTGCAGGGCAGCAGCCTGAACCTCGGCGCCGGGCTGAACGGCCAGTTGAGCGCCAATTTCGGCGTCTATCTGGGCGTCGAAAACAGCCGCAATCTCGACTCCAATGCCCGCGACGGCTGGGCCGGCAACCTCGGCGCGCGCCTGGCCTGGTAACCACTAGCGGCGCTTGGCCAGCGCCGTCACATGTTCGCCATCTGTCGTTCATCCAACTGTCACCGAACTGCGGCAGATTCCTCATCCACTATCTGGAGGGGGGATTTCCATGCAATTGCTCAAACCGCTGACACTGGCCCTGCTGGCCGCATCCATCGCCGCGTGCAGCACCAGCGCACCGACCAGCCCAACGGCCGCCGCACCCAAGCCGGCTGCCGCGACGCCGAACAACGAGGACTGGTATCAGGTCCGCACCGAAACCCAGCTGTTTGTCTTCGACGACTACAACGTGTTCCGCAGCTTCCTCACCACTGGTAAGGCGCCGTACCTGAAGGAAACCGGACAGAAAGACAAAAACGGCCGCGACATCGTCCTGGCCCTGCGCGCCGAGGATCAGGGCAAAGACCTGAAAACCATCGCCGCGTACCAGTTCCTCACCATCAGCCTGACGCCGGCCGAGAAGTTCTATGGCGAAATGCGCCAGGACGGACGCATCTACGTGTTCAGCCGCTACGGCGACATGATCGACATGAACCGCATCGGCGAGCCAACCTTCAGCTTCAACGACATCGGCGGCGGCCCGCAGGGCGAGCGCGTGGTCTATGTGCTGGGCAAGGAAGAGCCGAAGCCCGAGAAGCAGATCGCCCTGTTCAAGACCAAGTACCAGTAGGTTGGTGCTGAGCGTAGCGATGCCCAACGCTTCAGGTGCTGGCCTTTTTTGTTCTACGCCGGCGTGCCAGCATGACCTCATGTCGTGCCACAGGTGCCCCGCCATGAGCCACGCAGCCCCTTCCGCCCCACTCACCGCCGCACGCCTGCGAGCACTGCATACGGACGGCTACGCATTGCTACCCGGCGTGCTGAACCCTGCACAGATTGCCGCCGCGCGTCTCGCCATCGACCAACTAAAACCCATCCATTGGGACTACCAGGGCCTGGTCGACCACTACAAATGCGTGTTCAACCGCGACCCGCTGTGGCTGGATTATCTTGATCTGCCTGGGCTGATCGAGCTGGCCGAAGCTGCGCTGGGCGCGGATTGCCACGTCATTGGCCAGACTGCTTGGCGCTGCCATCCGGGTTTTGTCGGCGCCGAGTTGCATCAGGACTATCAGGTCATGGCGCTGCCGCCGGCGCTGTTGAGCGACCCGGCTTTCGAGTTGCCGATGCAGATCTGCACCGCGCATCTGTATCTCGACGAGATCGACGAAGCGCTGTGCCCGACCCAGGTGATTGCCGGCAGCCATCGCGCTGGCCGCGGCCCCATCGCTGGTGAGGACCACTGGCAGGGCCGCGCCGCTGAGCCGGTGTTGTGCCGCGCCGGCGATGTGCTGCTGTTTCGCAGTGAGTTGTGGCATGCAGGCAGTCGCAACCGCACGCCTGATCGCAGTCGTTACCTGCTGCAGGTGCACTACGCCCGGCGCATGGTCGCGCAAAAGTTTTCCCCGTACCTGCACTTCCACTTCAACCCGCAAGTGCTGGCCGCTTGCACGCCACGCCAGCGGCGTCTGCTCGGTGAGCATGCCGAAGCGGAGTACGACTGACTGGCGGCGTACTGCTGCGCGAGTACGCCCTACCGGGTGCTCATCAGTTTCGGCCTTGCGTTGGGCCTCTAGAGCATCCCCAGAATTTCGCCGCAATCGCGACCGAAGGCATCGGCCAGTTCCGGCCAAGGGTTGTCCGGTAGGTTGACCAGCACACCAAAGGCGCCGGCGGCACGGGCGCAGTCCAAATCGAAGCGGTAGTCGCCGACCATCACCAACTCGCTCGGCGCCACGTCCCATTGCTCGGCCAGATGCAGCAAGCCACCCGGATCGGGTTTGGGTGGTGCTTCGTCGCGGCCGATTACGTCGGCACTGAGAAAGCACTCGCCCAGGCCAATTGCACCAAGCGTCAGCAGCGCCAGTTCATGTGCGTTGCGGGTGAGTATCCCGAGTTTGCAACCGCGCTCGTGCAGTTCGCGCACCAGCGCCACCGCCCCCGGTGCGGCCTGTGAGCCGATCGCCAATTCGCGTTCGTGCTCGAGCAGCCAGGCATGTTTGGCCGCTGCCTCGGCGTCTGGCAGGGCCGCCAAATGGTGCAGGATGTCGTCTTCCGGCGGAATCGCCAGGGCCCGACGGATCGCCGCGAAGTCGTGCACCGCCACGGTCAGCGTGCCGTCCATGTCGAACACCCAGTGGCGGGCTTGGCGCAGCCTCACTTGGGACGCCGCTCGCGCTGGCGGATCAGCCCTTCCTGCGCCGAAGAAGCCACCAATTGCCCGGCGCGGTTGAAGATGTTGCCGCGATTGAAGCCACGCGCGTTGCCCGACCACGGACTGTCCATGGCATACAGCAGCCATTCATCAGCCCGTAGATGACGGTGGAACCACAGCGAATGGTCGAGGCTGGCGATCTGCATGTTGCTCGCAAAGTTCCCTACGCCATGCGGCAACAACGCGGTGCTCAGCAGGTCGAAGTCCGAGGCGTAGGCCATCAGGTATTTGTGGATCAGCGGGTTGTCCGGCAGCTCGCCGGTGGCGCGGAACCACAGGTACTGAATCGGCTCTCTGGGCTTGGGATCGTAGGGATTGTCCAGGCTGACCGGGCGAATCTCGATCGGTTTGTCGTTGAGTACCAGCTTGTCGCGCATGCGCTCGGAAAACAGGTGGGCGTTCTCGCGGGCGATGTCCTGTTCGCTGCGCAGGTTCTCCGGGCCTGGGACGTCGGGCATCGGCAGCTGATGCTCGAAGCCCGGCTCATCGGCCTGGAACGAGGCGCTGCAGAAGAAGATCGGCTGACCCTTCTGGATCGCGGTGACCCGCCGGGTACTGAAACTGCCGCCATCACGCACACGGTCGACCTGATAGACGACCGGCATCTGTGCATCGCCGGGACGCAGGAAGTAACCATGCATGGAATGCACATGGCGGGCCGGCTCGACCGTCTGGCTGACTGCGGACAACGCCTGGCCGATCACCTGGCCGCCGTACAACTGAGGAAAACCGAGGTCTTGGCTGTTGCCGCGAAACAGATCTTCCTCGATGGCTTCCAGACTCAACAGCGACACCAGCTCATCCAGCACTCGACTCATAGATCATCTCCTTGGCGACCGCTCGCGGGCGGCGGTCTGCGTAATTCTGCGTAGGCCGGCAGGGACGTCAGGCGTTCGTCCCACACGGCGCGGCCCAGGGTGAAATGGTAAAGGCTTTGCCAGCCGCTGTCGGCAATCCCGAGCAACTCATGTACCGCATCGTCGAAGTAGCAGCCAATCCCGGTGCCGGATAATCCCGCCGCTTCGGCTTCCAGATACAGCAATTGGCCGATCTGCCCGCACTCCCAGTAAAGCCGAGGGTACTGCCAGGCGCCCTGCTCCAGCGCCTGATCCAGTCGCGCCAACATGGCCAGGGCGACGCAACCGTCGCCGGCGATGTCCTGCCCGCAGGAGAGGAAACCGGCCAAGCCGCGCGCATCGCCTTCGAGCAGCCGATAGAGCGGCAGATCGCCGTCCAGACGCTGCCAGAGGAGATCCTCGCGCAGCGCTTGCGGCCGATCTTCACTGCGCGCCAACCAGTACAACCCTGGCGCCAGGCCCTGCACGCGATGGACGAAGAGCAGCAAGTCGACCTGCGCCGGTTGGCCGCTCAACGCCAACGGTACCGGTGAGTGCGCCGGCAGTAGACGGCGCAGCCAGGCGAACAGCAGTTCGGCATGAATCCCCGCCTGACCGTCCATGGCCTGCGCGCTACGCCGGCGATGCAGCAGCGGGCGCAGCGGTAGGCCGGGATTGTCGCTGCGCGGCAACGCCGCTGGACTCTCCCACCCCAGCGGTGCCAATGCCGGCGCACGGCACAGCACCTGGACCCGGGCCAGCTCCGGCCAGTCGCGATACTGGCGCGACAGGCGATTGGGCACGCCCTGCAGTTCCAGCGCCGCCAGGCCGTGCAGCAGTGACTCCGAAAACCGTGGCTCGGTGGCTTGCGGCGCACCGATCCAGAGCACCGCGTCGATGCTTTCGGCTTCGTGGAAACCGTCGCGGTCCAGGCCGAACACCGCATCCCAATGCACCTCGGCGACCCCGCGCAACAGGCGCGCCTGCCAGCCCAGCGCGCTGGCGGCGATGGCGATGGCGATGGCGGCCAGCGCGTGGCCGAGGTCGTGCTGGCAATAGCGATAGTCGCGCTCGCCGTACTTCCACGCCTCGCGCCAGGGGATGCTGGTCAAGCCGAGCAGACAGCCGCCGGCCGGCAGCGCCGCCTGCAATTGCGCGCCGAGGGCGACTGGCAGTTCAGCGCGCACTTCCAGGGTATGCACATCGGCGCTGTAGTGGGCGAGCAGGCCCGCGGCTTCCAGCGCGCCCGGCGGCAGCAATAGATAGGCCTCGGTCGGGTGCAGGTTGCCGGACGACGGATTGACCCGCAGCGCCCAGCGAGTGCCGGCGGACTCCTTCCACGCCGATACGCCGAGGCTGTCGTAGAGCAGTTGCGAGAGGTTGGCGCGATTCAGCGCCGCCGGTTGACCAAGCGGCGCGGCGAACACCGCGTCATAGGCTGGCGACTCTTCCAGCGGGCGCTGCCACAGCTCGATCAGCCGCGTCCCGGCGTAGCGGCGAAACGGCGCCGGCTGGGTCGCCCAGTCGAGCTGACCGGGACCGGCGGCGAAACGCTCTGGGCGGTGTTTGCTCAGTGCGTGGTAGGCCCGGACCTGCTCGATTTCATTCATCGCGGGGCCTGCCAGTCGGCGCGATCCAGTCGGTACAGCACGTGGCGGCGCAACGGGTCGCCGGCGGCGAGGCCGGGGTGATCGAAGTCGTCGGCCGCATCGCGGCGCATGCCAAGCGCCTGCATCACCCCCTGCGAGGGCAGATTGCTCAGCGTGGTAAACGACACCACCTGCGCCAGCTCGAGCCGCTCGAAGGCGCACTGCAGCGCCGCCCGGGCGGCCTCGCTGGCGAAGCCCTGGCGCCAATGCGCACGGGCCAGGCGCCAGCCGATCTCCACCGCCGGGGTGAACGGCGCGGCGAAGTTGACGCGGCCGAGGCCGGTGAAACCGATCAGCGCGCCGCTGTCCTTGCGCTGCAACGCCCACGGTCCGAAACCATGCTCGGCGAAATGCGCGTGGATGCGTGCCAGCAGCGCCTCGGTCTCGGCGCGGCTGAGCGGCGCCGGGAAGTAGCGCATCACCTCAGCATCGGCGCACAGCGCAGCCATGGGCTCCAGGTCGGCGGCCTGCCAGCGGCGCAGGTAGAGGCGCGGGGTTTCCAGTTCAATCGGCTCGACCATCTCGGTTCCTTGCGGCGGCTCGGTCATACTGCGCGGACCGTACCGGAGCATTGTATGCCGCTACCGCTGGTCTACCATGACGACTACAGCCCGCCCTTCCCGGCCAACCATCGTTTCCCGATGGAAAAATTCCGCCTGCTGCGCGATCACCTGATCGCCAGCGGCCTGACTACCGATGCCCAACTGCAACGCCCCGATCCCTGCCCGCGCGAGGTGCTCGCCCTCGCCCATTGCCCGGCCTATATCGAGCGTTTCCTGAGCGGCGACCTGACCGCCAGCGAACAACGGCGCCTCGGCCTACCGTGGAGCGAAGCACTGGCGCGGCGCACCGTACGCGCGGTAGGCGGTTCGCTGTTGGGCGCCGAACTGGCGCTACAACACGGCCTGGCCTGTCATCTGGCCGGCGGCACCCATCACGCGCACTACGATCATGCCTCGGGTTTTTGCATCTTCAACGACCTGGCGATTATCGCCCGCTACCTGCTGGCAGCCGGCAAGGTCGGCCGCGTGCTGATCTTCGACTGCGACGTGCACCAGGGCGACGGTACCGCGCGGATCCTCGAACACACCCCGGATGCGATTACCGTGTCGCTGCATTGCGAGAAGAACTTCCCGGCGCGCAAGGCCACCAGCGACTGGGACATCCCGCTGCCGATGGGCATGGGCGACGCCGACTACCTCAAGGTGGTCGACGACAGCCTCAACTACCTGCTGCCGCTCTATCAGCCGGACCTGGTGCTCTACGACGCCGGCGTCGACGTGCATCGCGACGACGCGCTCGGCTATCTCAACCTGACCGACGCCGGCATCGCCGCCCGTGACGAAGCGGTACTGCGCCATTGCCGGGAACGCGAAATCCCGGTGCTCGGAGTGATCGGCGGCGGCTACGACAAGGACCGTCTGGCGCTGGCGCGGCGCCACGGCCTGCTGCACCACAGCGCGCAGCGGGTGTGGCAGCAGCTAACCTGAAGCCGAGTTGCCCCACTTCGCCTCAAGGAATGTCCTCATGCTGCGATTCATCAAGACCACGGTAGCCGGCGGCCTGCTGTTTCTCCTGCCGCTGATGCTGATCGTGGTGCTGCTGGAAAAAGCCGTGCACCTGCTACGCCCGGCAGTCGCCAAACTGCTGCCGATGTTCCCCGACCACCTCGTCGCCGGGGTCACGCTGTTCACCCTGGTGACCCTGTTGGCGCTGCTGGTGGTGTGTTTCGGCGCCGGACTGCTGGCCAAGACCGTGCTCGCCAAACGCCTGCTCGGCACGCTGGAAAACTATGTGCTGGCCAATCTGCCCGGCTACCAACTGGCCAAGGACACCGCCACACGGATGGCTGGTATCGAGGATGCCGAAGGCACTAGCGTCGGGCTGTATGAGGAGGACGGCTGCTATCAGTTCTGTCTGGCCATGGAGCCGCCCAGCAATGGCTGGATGACCATCTACCTGGCCGATGCCGGCCCCTCGGGCGGCACCGCCGGCAGCCTGCTGATGATTCCCGCCGAGCGTTTTCAGCGCACCGAATTGAGCTGGCTGCAGGTCATGAACAGCATGCGCCGCGGCGGGCGCGGTGCGGTGGTGCTGGCGGAGCCGTGGCTGCCAAAAACCTCGTGAACCGCTCAGATTCGTAGGGCGGCTTAGCCCTAGGCGTAACCCGCCGAGCCGACTGGAGGCCGGTGTCCAGGGCGGTATCGCTGGTGGGTTACGCCGCTACGCAGCTAACCCACCCTACAAAAGCTACAAAGCGCTGCGCAGCACTTAACTGATGCATAGCCTTTTGTAAGGCTGGATGAATTCGCCCAGCCAGCACAGCCACCGCCCTCGGGTAGAATGCGCCATCCTCATTACCTGCCAGCCCGACGCCATGACCGAGTCCGCCGCCCCTGCCGCCCCTCGCGCCACCATCATCGGCGGCGGCCCTGCCGGTTTGATGGCCGCCGAAATGCTGGCCCTGGCCGGAATCCCAGTCGACCTCTACGACGCCATGCCTTCGCTTGGCCGCAAGTTCCTGCTGGCCGGGGTCGGCGGGATGAACATCACCCACTCGGAGGCCAAGCCGGCGTTCCTCGATCACTACGGCACGCGCCGCGCCGAGATCGCCGCGCTGCTCGACGATTTCGACGCCGAGGCGCTGCGCAGCTGGATTCACGGCTTGGGTATCGACACCTTCGTCGGCAGCTCCGGGCGGGTATTCCCCACCGACATGAAAGCCGCGCCACTGCTGCGCGCGTGGCTCAAGCGCTTGCGCGAACACGGCGTCAACCTGCACACGCGCAGCCGCTGGCTGGGCTGGAATGCCGACGGCAGCCTGCGTATCGCCACAACCGAGGGAGAAATCGCCGTGTCTGCCGATGCCACCCTGCTCGCCCTGGGCGGCGGCAGCTGGGCGCGGCTCGGCTCGGACGGCGCTTGGGTACCGCTGCTGGAACAGCGCGGGGTCGGCGTGGCGGCGCTGCAGCCGAGCAACTGCGGCTTCGAAGTGGCCGGCTGGAGTGCACTGTTCGCCGAGAAATTCGCCGGCGCGCCAGTCAAGTCCTGCGCCATCGCCTGCGGTAGCGCAGCGCCACGCCTCGGCGAGTTCGTGATCACCGCCCAAGGCGTCGAAGGCAGCCTGATCTATGCGCTATCGGCACCGATCCGCGAGCAGATCGCCGCCAGCGGCAGCGCCACCGTGCAGCTCGACCTGTTGCCGCAGAAAACCGTGCAGCAGATCGAAACCGCACTGCGCAAACCGCGCGGCAGCAAGTCGATCAGCAACCACCTGCGCGGCCAGCTCGGCCTCGACGGGGTGCGCGCCGGCTTGTTGCGCGAACTGAGCAGCGCCGCGACCTATGCCGACCCCGCGCTACTGGCCGCGGCAATCAAGACCCTGCCACTGACGCTGGTGCGAACCCGCCCGCTCGACGAGGCGATCAGCAGCGCCGGCGGCGTCACCTTCGCCGCGCTGGATGAACGCTTGATGCTGCGCCAGCTGCCCGGCGTGTTCTGCGCCGGTGAAATGCTCGACTGGGAAGCGCCCACCGGCGGCTACCTGCTCACCGCCTGCTTCGCCAGCGGCCGCGCGGCAGGCCTGGGCATTCTCGAATGGCTGCGGGCCGAGAGCGCCTAACCTAAGTGGCACGACAGTGCTAGATTTCGCCCGTCCCCAGCACTTCGAGCGCTCGCCATGTCGTTGACCTTTCGCCGTGCCACTCCCGCCGACGCCCCCTTCGCCGTGCCGCTGATCTACAGCTCGGGGCCGGCGGCGTTCGATTTCGTCTTCGCCCACCCGGCTCGCGGTAGCGCGCAGGATTTCCTGCAGGCGGCCTTCGTCAGCGCGGCCGGCGAGTTCAGCCATCGCCAGCACTGGGTCGGTGAGTTGAACGGCCGGGTGGTGGCCACTGGCACGGCGTTCAGCGGCGCGGCCAATCTGAGCAACAGCCTGGCTGCGGCACGGCAGATTTTCGCCTTCTATGGTCTGCGCCACGCCTGGCGCGTGATCGTCCGCGGCTTGCGCATCGAACGTCTGATCCAGCCACCTAGTCGTCAGGTGCTGTATCTCGCTCATCTCGGCGTCGCGCCAGAGCTGATTGGTCAGGGCCTCGGCAGCCAACTGATCGAACATCTGCTCAGCCAGGCCGCGACCCTCAAGCTGCACACCGCGGCGCTGGACGTCACGGCGAGCAATCCGCTGGCGCAGAAACTCTACGAGCGCCTGGGTTTCCGCGTGTGCGAAGAACGCGCTTCGACGCTGCCAGGCATCGCCGCGCATCGCTATATGGAGCGTCCACTGCTCGCCGACTAACATGCCGGCACGCGCCCGCAAGAGGCGCCTTTATGAGCGTCGACGCACCTGGTCACTTCAACAAGCGGAATCGTGTATGCGCAATCTGAACAGCGTCGAACTCAAGACTTTCGTACCCGCCAAGGATTTCCCCCTCAGCCAGCGCTTCTATCAGGACCTGGGCTTCACGCCCGGCTGGGTCGGCGAGCAGATGGCCTATTTCAGCCATGGCGCGCACTGCGCGTTTCTCCTGCAGGACTTTTATGTCCAGGACTGGGCGGAGAACTGCGTGATGCATCTGCTGGTGGAGGACGTGGACGCCTGGTGGGAGCAGGTCCAGGCCGCGCAGCTCGCCGAACGTTACGGCGTGCGCCTGGTGCCGCCGCAGGACCAGCCGTGGGGCATGCGCGATTTCATCGTCTTCGACCCCAGCGGCGTGCTCTGGCGGATTGCGCAGAACATCTGAGCCAGCCGGGAACGATGATGGGTATCGCGGGCGCCACCCATCCGCCCTGCTCTTGTAGGAGCGAATTCATTCGCGATTTGAATGGCGCTTTCGCGAATAAATTCGCTCCTACAAGGCGTGAGTCGCGACTACCGCGTGCCCCTCAGCTGCGTAGGGCGGGTGAAACCCGCGTGGCACCCATATCGGCGGGTTGCACCCGCCCTACCATACTGCGCTCGACCTAGTGCCCCACCCTCCTGCTGGCGAAGGGCTTGGGTAGGAGCGAATTCATTCGCGATAGGGTTCGTGCGCATCGCGAATGAATTCGCTCCTACAGTGCTCCCCTAGAGAGCCGAGTCCTGGCTTCAGGGCTTTTTCTTTTTCGGCCCGGTATTGAAGCTCGGCACTTTGCGCACCGCGTTGACTTGCGGCTTGGCCGGCGCGTCGCTTTCCACCCAGCGGCCGAGGGAGCCTTTGCTACCGGTGGTCTTGGGCTTCTTCGGCTTTTTCGGTTTTTTCAGCACCTGACCGCTGGCGTCGGTGTGCGGCACACGGTGATCGGGTTCGAAATCGGCCTCCTCAATGCGCTGCAAGGTCTGCCGGGTGAGCACTTCGATGGCTACCAGCAATTGCACTTCGTCGGCGCAGACCAGCGACACCGCCTGGCCCTTGGCGCCGGCGCGACCGGTGCGGCCGATGCGATGCACGTAGTCCTCGGCAACGATCGGCAAGTCGAAGTTGACCACCAGCGGTAGGTCGTCGATGTCCAGCCCGCGCGCAGCCACATCGGTGGCGACCAGGATCTGCACCTCGCGATTCTTGAAACGATCCAGCGCGCGCTGGCGGGTCGCCTGCGGCTTGTCGCCGTGGATGCCGTCGGCGCTGATGCCTTCGGCCTGCAACAGTTCGCTGAGCTGATCGACGCCGTTGCGGGTCTTGGCGAAGACCAGCACCTGGCCCCAACGCTGCTCACGCAGCAGATGCAGGAACAGTTCGGCCTTGCGCTTCTTGTCGACCGGAATCACCCACTGCTTGACGGTGCTGGCGGCGACGTTGCGCGGGCTGACTTCGATGGACAGCGGATCGTCGAGCATCTGCCCGGCGAGCAGGCGGATGGCGTCGGAGAAGGTCGCTGAGAACAACAGGGTCTGGCGCTTTTTCGGCAGCGCAGCGTACACCGCACGCAGCTCGTCAGCGAAGCCGAGGTCGAGCATGCGGTCGGCTTCATCGAGGACCAGGGTTTGCAGCTGGTTGAACTTGACCGCGTTCTGGCGGAACAGATCGAGCAAACGCCCCGGCGTGGCGACCAGCAGATCGACACCCTTGCGCAGTTTCATCATCTGCGGATTGATGCTCACCCCGCCGTACACCGCGTAGGTGCGCAGCGGCAGATGCTGGCCGTACTGCTGGAAACTCTCGTGCACCTGCTCGGCCAGTTCGCGGGTCGGCACCAGCACCAGCGCGCGCACCGAATTGCTCGCCACTTGCGGGCCTTCCATCATCAGGCGTTGCAGCAGCGGCAAGGCAAAGCCGGCGGTTTTGCCGGTGCCGGTCTGCGCGGCGGCCATCAGGTCGCGGCCGGCCAGTACCGCCGGAATCGCCTGCGCCTGGATCGGCGAAGGGGTTTGATAACCGAGGGTTTCGATGGCGCGCAGCAGCGGTTCAATCAAGCCGAGAGAGGCGAAAGTCATGTGGATAACCAAAACGTGGCGGGCGAATAAGCCGAGGCGCGAAGTTTAACCCGCCCATCGCCGCTCAGCCCGTTTCTGTTGGCTTGGCTAAGCTTGGGTCGTTGCAATCGAGCTTGGCGATTGGCAAGCGAGGTCCGCCTCCAGCGATTTATCCTCGACGGCCTATCCTCACCAACCAGAGCTGTCCGACATCACTAACAGGAAGCAAACGGATCATGCAGACAAACCCGAGATACCTAGCCAGCGCCCGCATGGCGGCGCTACTGCTGCTGGCCACGCTGCTGAGCGGCTGCGGCATCAACAACATTCCGACCTACGACGAGCAGGTCAAGGCCACCTGGGCGCAGGTGGAGAACCAGTATCAGCGGCGCGCCGACCTGATCCCCAACCTGGTGGAAACCGTCAAGGGCTACGCCAAGCAGGAGCAGGACACGCTGGTGGCGGTGATCGAGGCCCGCGCCAAGGCCACTTCGATTCAGGTCGACGCCAGCACCCTCGACGATCCGCAGAAGATGAAACAGTTCGAGCAAGCGCAGCAGCAACTGAGCGGCGCGCTGAGCCGGCTGATGGTGGTCTCCGAGCGCTATCCGGATTTGAAATCGAACCAGAACTTCCTCGCCCTGCAATCGCAACTGGAAGGCACCGAGAACCGCATCGCGGTGGCGCGACGCGACTTCATCGCCTCTGTGGAGCGCTACAACACCGAGATCCGCACCTTCCCCGGGCGGCTCTGGCATAGCGTGATGTACAGCAACATGCCGGTACGCACCAACTTCGAAGCCACCGCCACAGCGGCGGAAAAAGCTCCCGAAGTGAAGTTTTGATGGGTAATTGGTTACGCCTGCCGCTGCTCCTGCTGTTCTGCGTCTGTGCCTTATCGGCCCAGGCGCAGCCTGAGTTCCCGCCGCTCAGCGGCCGGGTGGTCGATCAGGCCGGGCTGCTCGACGCGCAGACCAAGGCACGCCTGACCGAGCAGCTGGCCGCCCATGAACAGGCCAGCGGCGAACAGTTGGTGGTGGTCACCCTGCCCAATCTGCAAGGCAACGCCATCGAGGAGTTCGGCTATCAGCTCGGTCGCCACTGGGGCATCGGCCAGAAAGGCAAGGACAACGGCGCGCTGCTAATCATCGCCCGCGACGAGCGGAAAATCCGCATCGAGGTCGGCTACGGCCTGGAAGAGCGTCTGACCGATGCGCAGTCCTCGGTGATCATCCAGCAGTTCATCGCCCCAGCCTTCAAGGCCGGCAACTACGCCCAGGGCATCAGCGACGGGGTCGCGGCGATGATCCAGGTGCTCGGCGGCCAGCCGCTGGCCGAGAGCCGCCACGCACAACAATCCGATCAGCAAGAGCTGCCGCTGGCGCCGCTGCTGCTGTTTATCCTGATCATCGTCATCAGCATGTTCGGCCGGGGCGGCAGAGGCGGCAGAGGCGGTGGGCTGGGCGGCCTGCTGCTCGGCGGGCTGCTGGGTTCTGGCCTGGGTCGCGGTGGCGGTGGTGGTGGCGGCTTTGGCGGCGGTGGTGGTTTTGGCGGCGGTGGCGGCGGTTTTGGTGGCGGCGGCGCTTCGGGCGGCTGGTAATTCACTCCAACGAGTACACGAATTTCATGGCTTTATTGAGTGCTAGTGAACAACAACAGGTCGCCGAGGCGATCGCCCGGGTCGAGCGCGACACGGATGCCGAACTGGTCACCGTCCTGGCGCCGCGGGCCGACGATTACACCTATATCCCGCTGCTCTGGGCCAGTGTGGTGGCGTTGCTGGTGCCCGGCGCGATCAACTACCAGGCCGGCTGGCTGAGCACCCACGAACTGCTGGCCGTGCAGTGGGCGACCTTTATCGGCCTCGGCCTGCTATTTCGCATTCCGGCGCTGATGACCCGCCTGGTGCCTCGCCACATTCGCCACTGGCGCGCCGCGAACCTGGCGCGCCGGCAGTTCCTCGAGCACAACCTGCACCACACCAGCGGTGAGACCGGCATGCTGATCTTCGTCTCGGAGGCCGAGCGCTATGTGGAAATTCTGGTCGACCGAGGGATTTCCAGTCGTTTGCCCGACCCGACCTGGGAGGCGATCGTCGCGGCCTTCACCCAGCGACTGAAAGAAGGCCAGACCCTGCAGGGTTTTCTCGAGTGCATTCAGGCCTGCGGCGAACACCTCAAGGTACAGCTGCCCGCCACCCATTCACGCAACGAGCTGCCCAATCATCTGGTGATCCTGCCGTAGCCTGGAACCGCACCCTGCTCGCTCGTAGGGCGTACTCGCAAAGCAGTACGCCGCCGCCCGCACGCGGCGGACTAGGCTTTGCGCTCCTGAGTCCGCCCTACTCCACCGTCGCGCCATGTGGCTCAGGCGCCGCGGATTTTGCTCAGGGCGGCGCCGATCTTCGCCGCCGGGACTTTCTGCAAGCTGCACAGCAGGTCGTGGGAAACCTCGCGCAGGCCATGCTGGTCGCGCAGTCGCGCGGCCAGATGCAGGGTCAGGTTGGCGGCCATTTCGGCGTCGGCCAGGGCTCGGTGCGCGCGGCCGGTATCCGGCAGGTGCGCCCAGCGATTCAGCGTGCCGAGCTTGTGGTTGGGCGCCTCCGGCAACAGCCGGCGGGCCAGCAGCAGCGAACAGGCGAAGGCCTGCTGACGCTTGCGCCGAATCAGGCCCAGTTCCGCATCCCAGAACTTCTGGTCGAACGCCGCGTTATGCGCCACCAGCGGTGTGACGCCGACGAACTCGGCGACCTGCTGCATCACCTCGGCGGCCGGCGGCGCGCTGCGCAACATGGCATTACTGATGCCGGTGAGCTGCTCGATGAACGGCGGCACCCAGGCGCCGCTGTTCATCAGGCTCTGGTAACGGGCGACGATGCGCCCGTCCTCGACGATCACTGCGGCGATCTCGGTGGCGCGGCCATTCGGACCGGGGCTGATACCGGTGGTTTCAAAGTCGATGACGGCAATCGGTTCCACGCGTGAATCTCGGCAAATTGATAAACGATGATCTGAGGAAGGAATTGGTAGGAGCGAATTCATTCGCGAAGGGGTTGGCCGCGCCGTTATCCCCCGGCTCGCGGATAAATCCGCTCCTAAAAGGGCGCCATGCTCAATTTTTGAGCAGCAAGCTCCCTTGGATCGGCACATAACGACTGGCCGAGCGCACCAACGCCTGCGCGGTCAGCGCCTCGACGCCGTACACGCTGGCTTCGACGCCATCGCGGGCGCGCACCTTGTCGAGCAGGATGGCGAAGTCGCCATCGCCAGAGGCCAGGACGATTTCATCGACGCGTGGCGCGGCTTCCATGATGTCGATGGTGATGCCGACGTCCCAATCGCCCTTGGCCGAGCCGTCGCTGCGCTGGATGAACGGCTTGAGCTTCACCGTGAAACCGATGTTGCGCAGGATCTGCTGGAACTGCTGCTGCTTGGCATCGCCGCGCTCGATGGCGTAGGCGTAGGCCTCGACGATCTGTCCGCGCGCACTGATATCCGCCCACAGCGCGGCATAGTTGAAGTGGCAGCCATGGGCCTGGCGCACGGTGTAATAGAGGTTCTGCACATCGGCGAATACGGCGATTTTCTTCACCGAGAAATCCTTGCGGGTGGGAATACCCAGCAGTATGCCGAAATCTGCAGCGGCGCTGTCCATCGCCGGACGGGAAACCGCAAAAGCGCCTGGAAGACCCAAGCGGCTGCCCTGCCCCGCAAGACGCTCCTGGCAATCGAGGACCGTCGCGATATCACGCGGATGACATCCACCAGCGCGCGCCAAGTTGGAACCGACTTTAGCCATCGGCTACAGTGACGCCCTGCTTTCGCTGCGAACCTGTCGATGAATCCGCTCCCGATCCTTCGTGACTCCTGGTACTTCTTCGCCCGCCATATGGGCGCTATCGCCGTGCTGTGCCTGCCCTTGCTGGTGCTCGAATCGCTGACCCGCTACCTGCTGGTCGGCACGCTGACCGCTGACCCGTCGCCGGCCTATGAGCTGGTCACCAGCCTGCTGTTCTATCCGCTGTATACCGGCGCGCTGATCCTCTTCGTCGACACCCGCAGCCGGGGCCTGACGGTGCGCTATCGCGACTTGCTGGCGATGGCGTTGCAGCTGTGGCCGCGCTTCGCGGTGCTGTCGGCGCTGAGCACTGTGCTGATCATGGCCGGCGCCTCGCTGTTCATCCTTCCCGGGCTGTGGGTGATGATCAAGATTGCCTTCGCCGAATACCTGCTGGTGCTCGACAGGCTGACCCCGCTGGCGGCCATGCGGGAAAGCTTCCGCCTGACCCAGGGGCACTTCGTGACGATCTCGGCGTGCGTGCTGACCGTGATGCTGCCGCTGTGGTTGCTGGATGCTAGGAGCTTTCCCGAGCTAAAGGCCTGGGGCGATATCCCGGTGCTGATCCTCGACTGCCTGCGCGGTTTTCTGCAGCTGTTCGCCAGCGTGGTGGTCTTCCGCCTGTTCATGCTCGCCACGCCCGAGCGCGCCGCCGAACCATAGGCCTGGCGCGGCTAGCGCCTGCTCTGCGGCTTGAGCCCGGAAATCCGTGGCAACAGCACTCGCTCGAACAGCCGCGGGAAAAAGCGCGCCAGCAGGCGCGCCCGCCAATCGACATTCGACAGCACCAGCAGACGGCGCCGGCGCAGCGCGCCTTGATAGATCGCCTCGGCGACGTCCTGGGCACTGGCCACCTTACCCACCGCCAGCGGCGGCTGACGGGTCAGCGAGCCGTCGCCGACCAGCGCGTTCTTGCGCAAGTCGGTGGCGGTGAAGCCCGGACACACCAGCATGACGTTGACCCCCGAGCCCTTGATCTCGTAGCGCAAGGTATCGAACAGGCCGTGCAGCGCATGCTTGCTGGCGTTGTAAGCGCTGCGATAGAGCAGCGGGGTAAAGCCCGACAGCGAACTGAGCACGATGATCTGCCCCTGGCGCTGCAGCAGGCTGGGCAACGCCGCCCGCGTGCAATGCAGGGCGCCGAAGTAATTGACCGCCATGACCCGCTGGAACACCGCCAGTTCGGTGTCGGCAAACGTGCTGCGGTGGGTGATGCCGGCGTTGTTGACCAGCACATCGATGCCGCCGAAACGCTCGATCACCCGGGCGATCGCCTTACTCACCGCTTCGGCGTCGGCGACGTCGCAGCCCAGGCCGAGGGCTTCGCAGTTGAGGTGATCGGCGAGATGTTGGGTCAGGCTGTCCAGTTCGTGCTGATCGAGATCGAGCACCGCCAACCGCGCTCCGGCCTGGGCCATGCGCAAGACCAGCGCCCGGCCAATCCCCGCACAGCCGCCAGTGACCACCACGACTTTGCGTTCGAAGACCTTGCTGGCGAAAACCTTGCGGTACATGCGTCCCCTCGTGCGCTGCGGCGTTAGAACCTGTCTACGATCTGCTGCGCGTCGGTCAACCTGCGTTGAAAACGGTTTCGGAAAGCAGCTTGCTGCTAACGCGCTTTAGCGCGGCCCGAAGGGCGAGCGGAGCGAGTCATGCTCATTTACAACTCGTAAACTCCGCTTCCTCAACCGTTTTACTCACTACGCTCGCCCTACGGGCCAGCCTTCGGCTGTTACTCCGCTTCGCTGCGTTGCGCCTTGTTTGACTCTAGCTCGCGAGATCGTAAACAGGCTCTACAGGCTGTTATGCGTACCGTCGCAGCACGGCGGCGAATGGGTATGTTTGCAACCGCACAGGAACAAGGTCTCGTCCGTCTCTGCGTGGAACTTCAATGGCACGATCCCGCTGCCCTTGTGCGAGCCGTCGCAAAACGGCTGATTGGCACTGCGCCCGCAGCGGCACCAGAAGTAATCCTGACCGGCGCAGACCTCGACCGCGAAAGGACCGCGCTGGGCAATCACTACTTCGCTCATCATGGCGCTCCTCATGGACAGGTTGGGGACGGACCGGGCTCTCAGCTATGCTCCCTACGACTTTCAGCATAGCCCAAGCCCCTGACCGACCCTGCTTATGACCTTGTCTCGCGTGCTTCGCCCAATCCTCTTCAGCCTGTTGATTATCGCTACCAGCCTGTTCGCCCTGGTCTACATCATCACCTGGCATCCCGCGCCACGCGAAAACGTGCCGATCAGTTGCAGCAGCCAGCCGCAGGCGATGCTGCCCGGCCAGGCGCTCAAGGTGATGACCTGGAACGTCCAGTACCTGGCCGGCAAACGCTATGTGTTCTGGTACGACCTGGCCGACGGCAGTGGCCCGGACCTGCGGCCGACCGCCGAGGACCTGGCCTATACGCTCGACGAGGTGGCCCGGGTGATCCGCGACGAGGCGCCGGATGTGGTGCTCCTGCAGGAGCTGCACGAAGGCAGCAAGGCCACCGACTATCAGGACCAGCTCGGCCTGCTGCACGAACGCCTCAGCGATCTGTATCCGTGCAGCACCCAGGCGTTCTACTGGAAGGCGGCGTTCGTGCCGCACCCGAAGATTCTCGGCAGTATTGGCATGAAGCTCGCCACCCTCAGCCGCTATCCGATCAGCCGTGCCGAACGCCTGCAGCTGCCGCTGCCCGCTGCCGACCCGATCAGCCGGCAGTTCAACCTGAAACGCGCCTTGCTGGTCAATTACCTGCCGATTCGCGGCGGCGGTCAGGTCGCGCTGATCAATACCCATCTGGATGCCTTCGCCCAGGGCGATGACACCCTGCAGCGGCAGATCGCCATGAGTAGCAGTCTGCTCAATCAGCTGGAGGCGGAAAAAACGCCCTGGGTGTTCGCTGGCGACCTCAACCTGCTACCGCCCGGCCAATTCGACAAGCTGCCCGAGCGGCAACGCCGCTGGTACTCCGCGGCCAGCGAATTTACCGAGCTGGCGCACAAGTACCCGATGATCCCCAGCCTCGACGAAGCCAACGGGCGCGAACAGGCCGCCTGGTACACCCACTTTCCCAACGACCCGCAAATCGACGGGCCGGACCGGACCCTCGACTACCTGTTCCACAGCCCGCAACTGACCCGGCTGGCCGCCAACGTGCGCCAGAAAGACACCCTGCAGATCTCCGATCACTTGCCATTGATCGGCCGCTTCCTCCTGCCGGCGCCACACTGACGAAACGTACCTGACGGGGCTGGCCAAACGCCAAAAGCCCTGCACATACTGCATGGGCATCCTGCAAAAAGACGGCCACAGGCCGCTATGGTGTCCATGCGTATTGCGTACTTGATGTCTTTGCTCTGCCTACTACCCGCACTCCACACCACCCCTACGTTCGCCGCTGCCGCACCGCCGGTGATCGTCGGGTTCTATGATTTTCCGCCATCGATCTACACCGATGCCGAGGGTAAACCGCAGGGTCCCTTGGTCGAGGTGATGCACAAGGTTTTCCATCAGGCAGGCTATCCCATGGATGCCCGCGTGATGCCGAGTGCCCGGCTGTATGCCGGGATCCAGGATGGCAGCGTGCAGGTCTGGGTCGGTCCCCCCAAATCGGCACTCACCGAGCATGTGCTGCTGGGCCGCCACAAAATCAGCCAATTAGCGCTCAACCTGTATTACCGCGCCGACACGCCTGCACCGCAGGTTCCGGTTGATCTGATCGGCCGCGAAGTGGTGATGATCGGCGGTTACAAGTACTCGCCAGTGATCAATCGCTATCTGGATGACCCCAGCCTGCACATCATTCAGCATCGCACCCGCACGCATAGCGCGGCGTTGGAAATGCTCCTACGCCAGCGGGGCGATTACCTGCTCGACTATTCGGTGGTCGTCGACCAGGCGGCTGAGACCCTGGCTGTGCCAATGCCGGCGCATGTCGAAGTCGAGCGCTTGTTCATCCACTTTCAGGTTTCGCGCGCTCAGCCCAATGCGCAGAAGCTCCTCGACGATCTGGACCAGGCCTACCAGACGCTGCTGGAAGCCGGTGAAGACCTCAGCACGCCTGGCAATCCGGTCAATCAACGCCGCGGCTTGACCCGCGCCGTGGGTTCGGCGACCAGCGGATCGTCCGGCCAATAGTGCTTCGGGTAGCGCCCCTTGAGGTCTTTCTTGACCTCCAGGTAGGTGTTAGCCCAGAAACTCGCCAGATCCTGGGTGACCTGTACCGGGCGGCGCGCCGGCGAGAGCAGATGCAGCTTGACCACTTGCCGGCCGCCCGCGATGCGCGGCGTGTCGGCCAGGCCGAACAACTCCTGCAAACGCACCGCCAGCACCGGCGGCTGCTCCTGATAATCGACACGAATCTGCGAGCCGGACGGCACGCTGAGACTTTTCGGCGCCAACTCGTCGAGCCGCTGCGGCAGTGGCCAGGGCAGCAAGCCAGCCAGCATGCCGGGCAGATCGAGGCTGGCAAAGTGGCTGAGGCGGCTGACCTTGCCCAGATAGGGCAGCAGCCATTCTTCCAGGTTGGCGAGCAGCGCCGCATCGCTGACGTCCGGCCAGTCGCTAGCCGGCTGCCGGGCCAGATCGAGACCGCGCAGCAGGGCCAGGCGCGCCTGCCACTGGCGCAGTTCCGGGGTCCACGGCAACAGCTCCAGGCCCTTGCGCCGCACCAGCCCGAGCAAGGCCCGGCCACGCGCGGCTTCGTCGAGGCCGGTCAAGGGCTCGCGGCTGAGTACCAGCTCGCCGACCTTGCGCTGCCGCTCGGCGCGCAGCACGCCTTCGCGCTCGTCCCAGTCCAGCTCGTCGCGGTTGCTCACCTGCTCGGCGAGCACGCTGTCGAACAGCGCCGGATCGAGATCGGCCGCCAGATAAATGCGCTCCTCGCGCTGCCCCTGACGGCTGCCGAGGTCGGCAATCACCAGCCATTGCTGCTTCATCAACGCATCCGGCTCGCCGAACTGCGCCGCGCGGCCATTCGCCAGTCGATAGTCGCCACCGCCGGCACGGCGCTGCTGGGCGAT
Organism: Pseudomonas sp. LS44; assembly: GCF_024730785.1. NCBI lineage: Bacteria > Pseudomonadati > Pseudomonadota > Gammaproteobacteria > Pseudomonadales > Pseudomonadaceae > Pseudomonas > Pseudomonas sp. LS44. Next base: position 696,557 of record NZ_CP102830.1, on the reverse strand, counting down.
GCGGTCGGGATAGGCGAAGGCCAGCAAGGCGCCGAGCCAATGCGGATCATGCGCATCGGCCGGCGCCATGACCGTCGTCTTCGGCAGCAAGTTGCGCAGTTGCCGGGCCACTTGCCGGACTCGTTGAATCGCGCCCTGCGCCCGGCCCCGCTCGCTGCCGTGGAGCAGTGCCAAACGGCTGTGCAAATCGGCGCCGCCACTGCGTTGCCCGCCGGGCAGAATGTCGCGCTCGCCCAGCAGGGCGGCGAGATCGCAGGCCAGCGCTGCCAGCCCCAGCGCTTGGCCGCGCAGCAGCAGATGGGCGAGGCGCGGATGGGTTGGCAAGCCGGCCATGGCCTGACCATGAGCGCTGAGCACGCCGCGTTCATCCAGCGCGCCGAGGCGTGTCAGCAAGTCGCGCGCCTGGGCGTAAGCCGCCGCCGGCGGCGCATCCAGCCACGCCAGCTCGTCCGGGCTGACGCCCCAGCGCGCCAGTTGCAAGGCCAGCCCGGCCAGATCGGCCTGGAGGATTTCCGCGCTGTCATAGGCCGCCAGCTGGTCATGCTGGGCCTGCGACCACAAGCGGTAGCACACCCCCGGCTGCAAGCGTCCGGCGCGGCCGGCGCGTTGCGTGGCGCTGGCCCGCGAGATGCGCTGGGTGAGCAAGCGGGTCATGCCGCTGCCCGGATCGAACCGCGGCACGCGCGCCAATCCGGCATCGACCACCACGCGCACCCCGTCGATGGTCAGGCTGGTCTCGGCAATATTGGTCGCCAGCACCACCTTGCGCAGGCCCGCCGGCGCCGGTTCGATGGCGGCGCGCTGGGCGCTCAACTCGAGTTCGCCATGCAACGGGCAGAGCAGAATGTCGCGCTGCTCGCCCAACGCCTCGGCCAAGCGCTCGTGCACGCGGCGGATTTCCGCCTGGCCGGGGAGGAACACCAGCAGGCTGCCGGGTTGTTCGGCCAATGCTTGCAAGACGGTCTGCACGACTTTCGGCTCGAGCGCCTCGCCGGGCTGATAAGGCACGCCCCACTGCGTCTCGACCGGAAACATGCGGCCTTCGCTGCGCAGCACCGGCGCAGCGTCGAGCAGCGCCGACAGGCGTTCGCCCTCCAGCGTCGCCGACATCAACAGCACCTTCAGCGGCGGCTCGTCGCGCAGCAGTTCGCGGCCGTTGAGGCACAAGGCCAGGGCCAGGTCGGCATCCAGGCTGCGTTCGTGGAACTCGTCGAAAATCACCAGGCCGACGCCCTCGAGCGCCGGGTCATCCTGCAAGCGGCGAGCGAGAATGCCTTCGGTGACCACTTCGATGCGCGTGCGCGGGCCGACCTTGCTGTCCAGGCGGATGCGATAGCCGACCGTTTCCCCGACCACCTCGCCCAGCTCGCTGGCCAGGCGCTCGGCCGCCGCCCGCGCCGCCAGGCGCCGCGGTTCGAGCATCACGATGGTTTGCCCGGCCAACCACGGCTCGTCGAGCAGCGCCAAAGGCACGCGGGTGGTTTTGCCGGCGCCGGGCGGCGCTTCGAGCACCGCCTCATGGCGCCGCGCGAGGGCCTCGCGCAACGCGGGCAGGATGCTGTCGATAGGTAACGCGAGCATTGGGGACTCCACACAGAGCGGCGATTATAGCGACGAACCGGCCGCGATCTGCTGCGGTCTTACTTCCAGCAGAGGCAAGCAAAGCGCCGTCTGCCGGCAGTTTTGTACTGAGTGAATTGATATAGTTGCGCGATCTGAATCAGGAGGTCCTTATGCGCTTGCAGTCCCGTGTTATCGGCGGTGTTTTGGTCGCCACCCTGCTCACTCAATTGAGCGCCTGTGGCACGTTGTTCTATCCCGATCGCCGTGGACAAATCGAAGGCAAGATCGACCCGGTGGTCACTGCCCTGAATGCGATCGGCATCCTGTTCTACGTGCTTCCCGGCCTGATCGCCTTCGGCGTCGACTTCGCCACTGGCGCCATTTACTTGCCTGACGGGCAAACCGCGCAGGTCGAGCCCGAGCAGCTGCAGCAGACCATCGGCGCCAACGGTCAGGTCGATCCGCTCAAGCTCAAGGCGCTGATCCAGGCGGAAACCGGCCACGATCTGCCGCTCGACGATCTGCGCCTGGTCCAGCAGCACGGCAGCCTGCAACAACTGGCCGCCTTCGGCCTGCAGCCGGCCGCCTGACTTGGCCCGCCGCCTGGCCTGTCACCTCGAGCGCCTGCTCGCCTACAACGGCTGGGCCAACCGGCGCCTGCTGGCGAGCCTGCGGGTGCTCGATGAGGCCAGTTACCGAGCACCCTGCGGGCTGTTTTTCGGCAGCCTGCACGGCACCCTCAATCACCTGGCGGTCGCCGATCGCCTGTGGCTGGCGCGGGTACGCGGCGAGCCGCAGCCGTTTACGCGGCTGGATGCCGAGGCCGCCGGCGACCTGGAAAGCCTCGCCGAGTTCCTCGCCGCCGGGCTCCGCGCCTGGCAGCAGTGGCTGAGCACGCAGGACGACGACAGCCTCGCCGCCAGCCTGCACTATCGCAGCGTCAGCAATGGCGAGCAGCAGCGCGGGCTGGCCGATATCGTCAGCCATCTGGTCAATCACGGCAGCCATCATCGTGGCCAGGCGACGGCCGCGCTGACCGCCATGGGCCAGCCCGCACCGGAGCTGGATTACATCTATTTCACGGCCGATCCCGCATGCCTTTGAGCGACCGCCACGTCCGCCTGCTGCGCCTGGCGACTCTCGCCTCGCTGGGCGTGGCGTGCATCCTGATCGTCAGCAAAGGCGTGGCCTGGTGGCTGAGCGGCTCGGTCAGTCTGCTCGCCGGGCTTACCGACTCGTTGCTGGATGGCGCAGCCTCGCTGATCAACCTGCTCGCCGTGCATTACGCCCTGCGCCCGGCCGATGAAGATCACCGCTATGGCCACGGCAAGGCCGAGGCGCTGGCCGGCATGGCCCAGGCGCTGTTCATTGCCATCAGCGCCGTGCTGATTGGCGTGCAGGCGGTCGAACGCTTGCAGCACCCGCAAGCGCTGGCCGCCACCGGCCTGGGCATCGCGGTGATGCTGCTGGCGCTAGCCCTGACGGTCGCGCTGCTGCTGTTCCAACACAAGGTGATCCGCCTGACCGGCTCCACGGCGATCCGTGCCGACTCGCTGCATTACCGTTCCGACCTTTTGCTCAATGCCAGCATTCTGCTCGCCCTGGTCCTTGGCGGGCTGGGTTGGCCGCAGCTGGACGCGCTGTTCGCCCTGGGGATCGCCTTCTACATCCTCTGGAGCGCGGTGCAGATCACCCGCGAGGCGGTCGCCGTACTGATGGATGAGGAGCTGCCCAGCGATGTCAGCGAGCGCATGCTCGAACTTGCCTGCGGCGTACCCGGCGTGCTCGGCGCCCACGATCTGCGCACGCGGGTTTCCGGCACCCATTGGTTCGTCCAACTGCATCTGGAGCTGCCGGCCGAACTGACCCTGAAACAAGCGCACGCCCTGTGCGATCAGGTCGAAACGGCGATTCACCTGCGCTATCCGCGCGCCGAAGTGCTGGTCCACGCCGAACCGATCGAGGCCGACGGCACCGCGTCGACCAGCGCTTAGCCAGTGCGCTAGAACAATCCCAAGCGCGGCGGCATGCTCCGCGCACCACAAAAAACAAGGAACGGCCCATGACCCTCTCACCCACCGCTATCGCCCTGCTCGGCCTGATCGCCTGGGGCCTGCTGCTGGCCTTGCTGATCCTCAACCAGCGCGGCTTGCTGGTGCTCAGCGGCAAAATGGCGGTGAATGCCTTCGCGCCCGACGGCAGCAACCTGCCCGGCTTTGGTCAACGTCTGGCGCGCGCGCATGCCAACTGCCTGGAAAACCTGCCGCTGCAGGTGGGCGTGCTGCTGTATGCCTTGCAGGCCGGGCAGACCGCGCTAACCGATCCCCTAGCGTTGACCCTGCTCAGCGCGCGGCTGTTCCAGACGGTGATGCATCTGCTCAGCACTGCACCGCTGTTCGTCTGGCTGCGCTTTGCCGGATTTCTCGTGCAGGTGGCGATTCTGATCTGGTGGTTGCTGCGTCTGAGCGGCTTGGCGTAAGCCGGCGCACAACCCTGCGCATAGCAAAGGGAGGCCGGCGGGTCTCCTTTTTTTTTTGCGCTGCGAGGTCTAAAAGCACCTGCCGATTAGCCCCCGCGCAGGCGTTAGCCTTCACATCCCCAGGTCCGCACGGTGCAGCTATTGCCACCACGGGATTGGCACTGCGAGATGGCGCCGCTTTGCGCGCCGCCCGAGGACCCGGCGGTCGCCCAACCATAGATGCTCGAACCCTGCTGCTGGTCGGCTGCATAGGCGGCGCACTCGCCGGCGAACTGCAGGACGACTTCACAATTACCACCGCATTCACCCAACGCCCGCTGCTGGGCCTCGCCGTAATCGGCGTAATTGTAAGAGAAGCCAAATTGCTCGCCCTGGTTGCTGTCGATCGCCAAAGCGCCGGCGGCAAAGCTCTGGGCGGCCGCCAGTGATAAGGCCAAGCCCAGGGTAATTGTGTGGAGCCGTTTAATCGTCCGCTGCATGTTGCCTCCTTGGAAGGGCGATCCACTCGGGTGGCGGATCACCCCCAGAGTAAATCCCGGTCGCGGCAAAAGCGATGCTGTTGTGCCATCACCGACTACCCCCTCCCACCCAACCCGCGCTTTCAGATGGCACCGTATCCCCCGCTGTTCTGGTCAACGGCAAAACCCTGCGCATAGCAAAAAGGGAGACCGGCGGGGTCTCCCTTTTTGCTGTCTGTCCCCTATCGGCGCTTGTGGCGCTGCTTGCCTCGCCTGCCTGATTGGGCAGTGCGGACCCGGTTGCCAGGACGCCCCGGTGGGAGCGGTGGCGCCGATCCGCCTGATTGGGCGGCTCGGGTGGACGAAGATGTCCGGGCCTTGAAACTGAGGTAAAGCTTAGGCCTTTCGCCGCAGCAGCGGCTTGCGAAAATTGTCCAATCAACTATTACTTGCGCAATTTTTATCTACAAATGCATTCTTAGGCGCAAGCAATCAATAAAAGATCGCAAACCATGAACAAACTAGACCGCTACGACCTGAACATTCTCGCCGAACTGCAGCGCGATGCGCGGATCTCCAATCAGGAATTGGCCGAACGTATCGGCCTGTCGCCGTCGCCTTGTTCGCGGCGGGTCAAGCAACTCGAGGACGATGGCTATATCGTCCGTCAGGTCGCCCTACTCGACCGCAAGAAGCTCGGCCTGAGCCTCACCGCGTTCGTGCTGATTGGCATGGACCGGCACACCCCGGAGCGCTTCGAGCACTTCCAGGAAGTCATCCGCAAATGCCCGGAGGTGCTGGAATGCAGCCTGGTCACCGGGATGGACGCCGACTACCAGCTCAAAGTGGTGGTACCGGACATGGACCATTACCAGAAGCTGCTGCTCGGCACCCTGACGCGCATCGAAGGGGTGTCCAGCGTGCGCTCCAGCTTCGTCCTCGACCACGTGATGTCCAGTACCGAACTGCCCCTGCAACATCTGCGCAGCTAGTGGCCTGCACGGTTAAGTCGTGCATTCAAGTTCGAGTGCCAGGGTTTGTCAGACAAGGCGCCATGCCGAGTCGTAGCAGAGCTACGGCGAGAAATGGCAACGCCGTATGGCGAAGTCTGGTGCCGAAATTGAGTATTCGAATTAGCCACGCCGGCCACTAATCTGCCAGGCGACGAAGCCCTGCCGCACGGCCAGGGCCTTCGCGTATAATCGCCGGCGTTTTGCCGTACCCCGCGTGGCCCGCCGCTAGAGCTCCGACAACAATCGCCCGCCCCTATTTCGCCAGTCACCGGCTGGCGCTGTCCTGTCTTTTGCCAAATTGCTTGAGGTCACGATGGAACCGGAACAGTTCGAAGCGCTGATGATGTACGTCCTGGTCGGCGGGTTGATGGTTTTCATGGCCTTCATCATCTGGGACCTGGCGAAAAAGTCCAAAGCCGGCCGCCTGGGCACCGCGATCCTGTTCCTCGGCCTGGGCCTGTGCTTGTTCGCCTTCCTGGCCAAGCCGCTGATCGGCTATGTCATCGAGGCGGCACGCGGCATTCCCACCTGACTCGCAGCACGCCGTATCGGCAACCTAGGTAGTTTTTCAACGGCCTGTTACGGCAAACGCGCCGGCACTTCGCGCCATTCGCCAAGACCCAGGCCATCCAGGCTCCACGGACCGATGCGCACGCGCACCAGACGCAGGGTCGGCAACCCGACCGCCGCGGTCATCCGTCGCACCTGTCGATTGCGCCCCTCGCGTATCACCAACTCCAGCCAACGGGTCGGAATGCTCTTGCGAAAGCGCACCGGCGGCTGGCGCTCCCACAAGGTTGGCTCGTCGATCTGCCGCGCCTCGGCGGGCAGGGTCGGCCCGTCATTCAGCTCGACTCCCTCGCGCAGGCGCTGCAACTGCTCGGCGCTCGGCTCACCTTCCACCTGCACCCAATAGGTCTTGGCCAGCTTGTGCTTGGGATCGGCGATGCGCGCCTGCAACTGGCCGTCATTGGTCAGCAGCAGCAGGCCTTCGCTGTCGCGGTCCAGGCGTCCGGCCGGATAGATGCCGGGGATCGCGATGAAATCCTTGAGCGTCGCGCGGCCCTGTTCGTCACTGAACTGGGTGAGCACGTCGAACGGTTTGTTGAACACGATTAGCCGCGGTTCGGCGGGCGGCGCCTTGGCGATGCGCCGGGGGGCCGGGCGGGAAACGCGGGGGGGACGAGGCATGGTTGCAAAAGGTTTCGGCGCTGCTGGCAGCGAGGAGCGGCCATGCTAGGTTGAGCACTCGCCAACAGCAAGAGCCCGAGCCGATATGCCACGCGCCGCACGCCCTATCTGGCTGCTCAATCTCCTTGCGCTGCTCGGCCGCGATGCGGGTTATCGCGGCGTGCCCAGCGATCATTTCGATGGCATGCGGTTTCGCAACCTGCAGCCAACGCCGCAAAAAAGTCTGCGCGAGCTACTCAAATGGCAACGCGAGCGGCCTCGGCAAACACCCTGGATCACCTTGTCGCCCGCCCCCGCCTCGCCCGTGGCAACGCGGGTCGACGGCGCCGAGCTGCGGGTTACCTACATCAATCACGCCACCGTGCTGCTGCAACTGCATGGCCTGAACATCCTCACCGATCCCCTCTGGTCGCAACGTGCCAGCCCGTTCAGCTTTATCGGCCCGCGCCGCCACCATCCGCCGGGGCTGAGCCTGGAGCAGTTGCCGCCCATCGATGTGATCCTGGTCAGCCACAACCATTACGACCATCTGGACCTGGGCACGCTGCGTCAGTTGGCCGAACGTTTTCCGGCGGCGCGGGTAATCACCGGGCTGGGCAATGGCGCACTGATTGGCACCTGCGGATTCGCCCAGGTCGACGAGCTGGACTGGTGGCAAACTCTGCCGCTCGGCGAGCAGCTGAGCCTGCACGGCGTGCCGGTGCAGCATTGGTCGGCGCGCGGGCGCAAGGACACCAACCAGACGCTGTGGCTGGGCTTCGTCCTCGACTCACCGCACGGCCCGCTGCTGTTCCCCGGCGATAGCGGCTTGGGGCCGGAATTTCAGCTGATCCGCCAACGCTTCGGCCCACTACGCTTCGCCGCCCTGCCAATCGGCGCCTATGAGCCGCGCTGGTTTATGCGCGACCACCACATGAACCCGGATGACGCGGTGCAGGCCCATCAACAGCTGGAGGCGCAGACCAGCATGGCGATCCATTTCGGCACCTTCCACCTGACCGACGAAGGCCAGTTGGACCCGCCGCGCGCCTTGACCCGCGCGCTGGCCGAGCGCGGCATCGAGCCACAGACCTTCCGCGCCCCAGCGCCCGGCGAGCAATGGACGGTCCCGGCGTTACTCACCGAGCACGTATAGCGGCGGCACGCGGCCTGGCCCGCGGGCAACACCTGGCAACGACCTGCGCCAACTGACCTAAGAACCTGCTTCGGATCTCGCGAGCTAGAGAAAAACAAGGCGCAACGCAGCGAAGCGGAGTAACAGCCGAAGGCTGGCCCGCAGGGCGAGCGTAGCGAGTAAAACGGCTGAGGAAGCGGAGTTTACGAGTTGTAAATGAGCATTCCGAAGCCGTTTTCAACGCAGCTTTTCCGACGCACAGCAGATTCGAGACAGGTTCTAAGGTTTAACCTCGAACTGAGCTCCCCAGCGGGTGTCTGCCCTTTACGTCCAGTGCAACCACGGAGGCCCTTCTCATGCCCAGCCGTCGTCACTTTATCCAGGGCGGCGTCAGTCTCGCCGCGTTGACTGCGCTGTCCTCATTCCTACCGCCGCAGACCTGGGCCGCCACTGCACCCTTGCTGCAGCGCAAGATTCCCAGCAGCGGCGAAAGCCTGCCGGTGATCGGCCTGGGCACCTCGCGGGTGTTCAATGTCGATCTGGAAGACGACGATCTGGCGCCGCTGGTGGCGGTGGTCCAGACCCTGTTCGCCGGGGGCGCCACGCTGATCGACACCGCGCCGAGCTATGGCGCCGCCGAGCAAGTCACCGGCGAACTGCTCAAGCGCAGCGGCAACCAGGCCAAGGCGTTTCTCGCCACCAAGCTGTCGTCCAGCGGTCGCGAGCGCGGGGCGGCGCAGTTCAAACTCAGCCAGGAAGCGCTGCAACGCGAGAAGATCGATCTGGTCCAGGTGCACAACCTGCAAGACACCGCCACGCAACTGGGTCTGCTGCGCGAACTCAAGCAGCAAGGCACGATCCGCTACATCGGCATCACCCATTACGTGGATTCGGCGCATGCCGACCTGATCGAGGTGCTGGAGCGCGAGAAAGGTATCGACTTCGTCCAGTTCAACTATTCGGTGGGCGAGCGCGGTGCCGAGCAGCGCCTGTTGCCGTACTGCGCCGAGCATGGCTTGGCGACCCTGATCAATCGCCCGTTCCAGCGCGCCGCGCTGCTCAGCAAGGTCAAAGGCCAGCCGTTGCCGGACTGGGCCGTCGACCTGCAGGCGACCTCCTGGGCGCAATTGCTGCTGAAGTTCATCCTCGCCCAGCCGGCGGTTACCACGGTCATCCCCGCCACCTCCAACCCGCGCTACATGGCCGACAACCTGGCGGCCGGCAGCGGGCCACTGCCGGATGCGGCGCTGCGCGAGAAGATCATTCAGGCGTTTGCCTGAGCCCTGTCACGTAGACATCGGCGTACTGCTGCGCGAGTACGCCCTACGCGGTTGCTCATCCGGCGAAATTAGTAGGGCGGGTGCAACCCGCCAATAGGGGGCGCCCCGCGGGTTGCACCCGCCCTACGCAGCTGAACGTCCGCACCAGCCAGTCCCCTCTCCCGTTTACGGGAGAGGGTTAGGGAGAAGGAGAGCTGCATGCCCGTGACTCAACGCCTGACCACCGCCATCAATGCCCGCCCCGGCGAGTTGGGCGCGGCGTTGGCGGGGTTTGCCCTGTTCTTCTGCCTGTTCGCCGGCTATTTCATGCTGCGTCCAATCCGCGAGGCGATGGGCATTCTCGGCGGGGTGGAGAACCTGCAATGGCTGTTCACCGCCACCTTCGTGGTCATGCTGCTGGCCGTGCCACTGTTTGCCTGGCTCAACTCGACGGTGCCGCGGCGGCGCTATGTCGACTGGGTGTACGGCTTCTTCATCCTCAACCTGCTGCTGTTCGCCGCGCTGTTCCAGGCCGGCGATTCGGTGTGGAGCGGGCGCGCCTTCTATGTGTGGATCTCGGTGTACAACCTGTTCGTCGTCTCGGTGGCCTGGAGCCTGATGGCCGACGTGTTCGACGCCATCCAGGCGCGCCGGTTGTTCGCCTTCATCGCCGCCGGGGCCAGTTGCGGCGGGCTGGCCGGGCCGGCGCTCGGCGCCCTGCTGATCGAGCGCCTCGGGCAGAGCGGCCTGACCCTGCTGGCCGCCGCACTGCTGGCCGCGACCCTGCCGGCCAAGCATTTCTTGATGACCTGGCGCGAGCACGGCGGCGCGGGCCGAGCCAATGCCGCGCCCAACGGCATGCCCCTTGAAAGCACGCGCCAGCCGGTCAGCGGCAACCCGTTCAGCGGCATCGGCCTGGTGTTGCGCTCGCCCTATCTGCTGGCGGTCGGCGCCTTCGTCATCCTGCTCGCCACCGCTAGCACCTTCCTGTACTTCGAGCAGGCGCGCCTGGTGGCCGAGAGGTTCCCCGAACGCGACACGCAGATTCGCGTGTTCAGTTTGCTGGATTTCACCGTGCAGGCGCTGTCGCTGGCGGCGCAGCTGTTTATCGCCGGGCGATTAGCGGAGCGCTACGGCCTGCGCGCGCTGCTCGCCGGAGTGCCGGCGCTGGTGTGCCTGGGTTTCCTCGCCCTGGCGCTGGCGCCGACCTTCGCCGTGCTGGCGGCGGTGATGGTGGTGCGGCGGGTCGGCGAGTACGCCTTCGTCCGCCCCGGCCGCGAGATGCTCTTCGCGCCGCTGGATGCGCAGACCAAGTACAAGGCGAAGAACTTCATCGACACGGTGATCTACCGCGCCGGCGACGCCCTCAGCGCCTGGGCCAAGGCGCTGCTCGACGGCCTCGGCGCCGGCGTGCTGCTGGCGGCATTGGCCGGCGCGGTGTGCGCGGCGGTCTGGGGCGGACTGGGCTGGTATCTGGGCGGGCGCGATGGGGAGCGGCGCAACAGCCCGTAGCCCGGATGCAATCCGGGGAAACCGGCGACTCCGCCCCCGGATTGCATCCGGGCTACAGACCAGTCCCCTCTCTCGTTTACGGGAGAGGGTTAGGGAGAGGGGCTTTTCGAGATCGCCGGCTGCCAGCCGCGCAGGAACAGGGCAATGGCGCGGCGCACCCGCGCCTGCTTGGCGGCATCCAGGCCGGGCGTCTCGCGCCCCTGCACGGCACCGAAGAACGGGAACGCCGCCACCGCCTGCATGAACTGCTCGGCGACGAAACGGGCGTCGTCCTCGGCCCCGTCGGCGGCGAACACACCTTCCAGCGCCTGCACCGCATCGGCGATGGCGAAGTCGGCGACGCTGCGCGCCAACTCGGGAAAACGCGCCACCTCGGCGATGGTCAGGCGGTACAGGGCGATCACGTCCGGCTCGAGAATCCAGCCCAGCAACTGGGTGGCCACCCGGTACAGGCGCTCTTCCAGCGGCAGGTCGGCGGGGGCGACGTCCTCGGCCGGGCGCACGTAACGGCGCACGTAGCGCAGGATCACCGCCTCGAACACCTGCGGTTTGCCGGGGTAGCGGCTGTAGAAGGTGCGCTTGGAAATGCCGGCCGCGGCGGCGATGGCCTCGACGCTGGTGGCGCCGAAGCCCTGCTCCATGAACAAGCGGGTCGCCGCGTCGAGCACCCGGTCGGTCAGCCGCTCGGCTTCTTCCAGCGAGGGCCTTCCGCTGCGGCGCGGCGCGGCTTGTTCGGCGCCTGTCTCTGTTGCCATCACCAATATCCGGCTGAACTGAAGTGCGGCGCATGGTGGCATTTCCGCCGAACGGGCACCAGCGAGCGCGCTTGCATTCAGGGCACGGATCGGGATAAATGAAACGGTATCGTTTACTTTACCCGCGATCCTCATAACAACAACTCATCATCCCGGAGCCATCGCCATGTCTGTTACCACTACCGATCTGCTGGACCGCGCGCCGCACCCCGTGCTCAACCACCGCGCCATCCTCGAGCGCTTCGGCGCCGACCAGCTCGAGCTGCTGCTGGAGATGGCCATGCTCGGCGACCCGCTGGCCGACGCGGTGATCGCCGAGCAGCGCGGCCTGGCGCAGGCGAACCGCGCCGCCGCCCAGGGCATCGCCCATGGCCTGGCCAGCCTGGAACAGGCGCCGCCGGCCCTGCGCGCGCTGCTCGAACAGGCCGAGAGCGTGCCGGAATGGGTCGACGCCGCGCGCATCCGCAAGGGCGCCGAGGCCTATCTGTCGGTCGGCCTGGAGTGGCTGACCATCTCCCTCGGCCCCGGCTCGCTGGCGCACACCTACAGTTCGCCGGCCATCGCCAAGGTGTTGATGGCCACCGGCAGCCTGGACAGCCGCGCCGAGCGCCGGTTGGTGGAAACCGCGGTATGGAACCATCAAGTCGCCCGCCCCGACGGCCTGGCGCGCGGTGGCCGCGGCTACGTGCACAGCCTGCAGGTGCGCCTGCTGCACGCACGGGTGCGCGGCGGTCTGCTGAACAAGGGCTGGCCGCAGGCGACACTCGGCATGCCGATCAACCAGCTCGACCTGGCCCGTACCTGGCTGGACTTCACCTATGTGCCGTTCAACGCCCTGCAGAAGGTCGGTATCGACTTCGATGCCGAGGAATTCGCCGACCTCTATCACCTCTGGCAGTTGATCGCCCACCTGCTCGGGGTCGACCCGCGCCTGTATCGCCTGGCCCACGACCAGCAGTCCGGCGCCGAACTGCTGGCCCTGATCGACGCCAGCATCGCCGCCCCAGACCACCATTCGCGGCAACTCACCAGCAAGATGTTGCAAGCTCTCGGCCAGCGCCTGCAGCCAGCCCTGCAGATGGCCGAGGAAGACGCGGTGCTGCTGATGCACAGCGTCTGCCGGCTGTTCCATGGCGACCAACTCGCCGACCAGCTGGGCGCCGAGTCGAACTGGACTGCAGCCATGCTGCCGGCCCTGACCGAAAAGAATCGCGCGCAACGCCAGCTTGAGCGGCACAACCCGGAGCTGCGCCGACAGAAGATCGAAAAGACCCTATTGGCCTTTGACCAGGCCGACGGCGCAGTGGAGGGCGCCACCGCCTACCAGGACAATCTGGCCGCGCCAGCAGCGGAAACCCTGACGGGTTAAAGTGTCCAGGTGCCAAGCCGGCCGGCGGCGAAAACCCGCGTAACAACTGCCTCGGCTCGGCCAGCCACGCCAGGCGACCATGCATATTTTTTGGCCCTTGGCGCTAACCGGGGAGCGCATGCCGCCGTCTATGCTTACAGGTCGTTTGCGCTAACAACAAAATCTTGGAGCCTCCATGTCCCTGTCTAGCTTTGCCCGCCACCGCCGCACCCTGCTGGCCAGTCTGATCGCCGCCACCCTCAGCCAGCCGCTGCTGGCCGCCGAATCGAGCAAGCCGGCCAGCGCCATCACCACGACGAAGAACGCCGAAGTGCTGAAGGTTCTGCCGTTCACCGATCGTGCCGACTACGAGTCGGCCCAGCGCGGGCTGATCGCCCCGTTCACCGGGCAGATCAAGAACGCCGCTGGCCAGGTGGTCTGGGATATCGACGCCTACCAGTTCCTCGACGCCGACCAGGCGGCCGCCAGCGTCAACCCGAGCCTGTGGCGCCTCGCCCAGCTGAACAAGTACGCCGGCCTGTTCGAAGTCGCGCCGAAGATCTACCAGATCCGTGGCATGGACGTGTCGAACATGACCATCGTCGAAGGCGATGACGGCCTGCTGATCATCGACCCGCTGACCGTCAGCGAAACGGCCAAGGCCGGCATGGACCTGTACTTCAAGCATCGCCCGAAGAAACCGGTAGTCGCGGTGGCCTACAGCCACAGCCATGCCGACCACTTCGGCGGCGTGCGCGGCGTGGTCAACGAGGCCGACGTCAAAGCCGGCAAGGTAAAAATCTTTGCCCCAGCTGGCTTCATGGAACATTCCGTCAGCGAAAACATCTTCGCCGGTAATGCCATGCTGCGGCGCTCGCAGTTCCAGTTCGGCTCGCTGCTGCCACGTGGCGATCAAGGCCAGGTCGAGGCAGGCATGGGCAAGACCGTACCGGGCGGCGGCACCATGACGCTGATCGCGCCGACCGACCTGATCAAGAAAGACTACGAAACCCACACCATCGCCGGTCTCCAGGTAGAGTTCCAGCTCACCCCAGGTACCGAAGCACCGGCGGAGATGAACTTCTTCTTCCCGCAGCTGCGCGCGGTGTGCATGTCTGAAAACACCACGCAGATGATGCACAACATCCTCACCCCGCGTGGCGCGCAGGTGCGTGATGCCAAAGCCTGGGCGGAATACATCGACTCATCCATCCAGCGCTACGGCGACAAAACGGACGTGATGTTTGTCTCGCACAACTGGCCGGTATGGGGCACCGAGCGCATCAGCTCCTTCCTCGCCGACCAACGCGACATGTACGCGTTCCTCAACGACCGCACCCTCAACCTGGCGAACAAGGGCCTGACGCCCACCGAGATCGCCGCGAAGATGGACAAGTTGCCCGGCGACCTCGCTCAGAAGTGGTACCTGCGCGGCTACTACGGCTCGCTCAGCCACAACTCGAAGGCCGTCTATCAGCGTTACCTGGGCTGGTACGACGCCAACCCGAGCAACCTCAACCCGCTGCCGCCGAGCGAGGCCGGCAGCCACTACGTCGAAGCGCTCGGCGGCGCGGAGGCGGTGCAAAAGCTGATGAAGGCGGCGATCGACAAGGGCGACTACCGCTGGGCCAGCATGCTCGGCAACCACTTGGTATTCGCCCAGCCAGACAACCAGGAAGCGAAGAACCTGCAGGCCGACGCCCTCGAGCAACTCGGCTACCAGGCCGAGAACGCACTGTGGCGCAACATGTACCTGACCGCGGCGATGGAGCTGCGTAACGGCGTTCCCAAGACCGGGGCGCGGACAAATACCGCCGACCTGATCAAGGCGATGACGCCGAAGATGTTCCTCGACTACCTGTCCGTGCGTGTCGACAGCGACAAGGCCCAGGGCCACGACATGGTGATGAACTGGGCGTTCGACGACCTTGACCAGGAATATGCGCTGAACCTGCGCAATGGCGTGCTGACCCAGCGCGAAGGTGCCAACGCCAAGGCCGACGTGACCGTCCGACTGGACAAGGCCACCCTGGACAAGATCAGCCTGCGCCAGCTGGACTTCCCGACCGCCATCAAGCAGGGCGACATCAAGCTTGAAGGCAACGGCAAGAAGCTCGGCGAGTTCCTCGGTCTGCTCGACAGCTTCGACCCGCAGTTCAACATCGTCACGCCATAAGCTGAGGTGCCGGTGCGCCTAAGCGCATCGGCAACCGGCATGGCACGTGGGTTGGTTTAACTCGCGATTGACGTGCAGCGCGAAACCCTCGCGGCCATGGGTGGTTCCTAAGCGTTTTTAGGAGCCGCCCATGGCCGCGATTGCATTACGACGACCGCTTGGCGTGCCACATTTCTCCGCCCATGGAGGAAAATCCGCCCCACCACAGTGCACCCCCAGCCACCTACTCGAATAACCTGACCCTTTGCACAGTTACGGCTTGTCTGAACGCGGCCAGTGAGTTATCAGTTCTGTCGCCCGTTTCCTGAAAAAGTCTGGATGGCCTATGACAGTCCTGGTGCCCGCGCACAGCCCGAACCCTTCCGGCAAACCCGCCGGGCGAATTCGTCAGAAGAACGAAGAAGCGATCATCAGCGCCGCCGAGGAGGAGTTCGCCCGCCACGGCTTCAAAGGCACCAGCATGAATGCCATCGCCCAACGCGCCGGCCTGCCGAAAGCCAATCTGCATTACTACTTCAACAACAAGCTCGGCCTGTATATCGCGGTGTTGAGCAATATCCTCGATCTCTGGGACAGCACCTTCAACGCCCTCACCGTCGATGACGATCCGGCGCAGGCGCTGGCCCACTACATCCGCGCCAAGTTGGAATTCTCGCGCCGCCAGCCGTTGGCTTCGAAGATCTTCGCGATGGAAGTGATCAGCGGCGGTGACTGCCTGGAGGCGCATTTCAACCAGGATTACCGCGCCTGGTTCCGCGGCCGCGCGGCGGTGTTCGACAGCTGGATCGCCGCCGGCAAGATGGACGCCATCGATCCGCTGCACTTGATCTTCCTGCTCTGGAGCAGCACCCAGCACTACGCCGACTTCGGCGCGCAGATCTGCCGGGTCACCGAGCGCAAACGCCTGATCAAGGAAGACTTCGAGATCGCCGCGAAAAATCTCATCCACATCATTCTCAAGGGCTGCGGCCTTACGCCACCGGCGCAGGCCTGATGCCCTTCACCTTGGACGCTCCTTGCGAGTACCGCGAGGAGATCCGCAAGAGCCGCTTCCACGCCCTCGCCGCCCCGATCGGCAGCGCGGCCGAGGCGCAGGCGTTCATCGTCGCGCACAGCGATGCGGCGGCCTCGCACAACTGCTGGGCGTGGAAGGTCGGCAACCAGTACCGCTTCAGCGACGACGGCGAACCCGGCGGCACCGCCGGCCGGCCGATCCTCGCCGCCATCGAGGCCCAGGACGGCGACCAGATCGCGGTGCTGGTGATCCGCTGGTACGGCGGTATCCAGCTCGGCACTGGAGGCCTGGCGCGTGCCTACGGCGGCAGCGCGGCGAAGTGCCTGCAGGCCGGTGAGCGCCGCGAACTGCTGCAGTTGCAGCGCGCCCGCTGTCACCTGGAGTTCGCCGTGCTGCCGCTGTTCAAGGCGCGTCTCGGGGAGTTCGGCGCGCGCCTCGACGAAGAGCGCTTCGACGCCAGCGGCGCCGAGCTCCACCTGGCCGTGCCGGCCGAGCAGGGCGTGGCGCTGCAGCGCCTGCTCGCCGACCTCAGCCGCGGACGCAGCCAGCTACAGCTACTCAAGGACGACCCGACATGAGCAGCAAACTGCGCATCCATTCGCCGGCGATCCACTACTTCGACATGGTGCGCCGCTGCCACTCGATCCGCGAAGCGGCGCGGCGGCTGAATGTCGCCTCGTCGGCGGTCAATCGGCAGATACTCAAGCTCGAGGACGAGCTCGGCGCGCCGCTGTTCGACCGGCTGCCCGGCGGCCTGCGCCTGACCGCCGCCGGCGAGATCTTCGCCCGTCACGTCACCGTGGTGCTGCAGGACGTCGAGCGCGTGCGCGCCGAGCTGGACGCGCTGCAGGGCCTACGCACCGGCCACGTGGAGATCGCCACGGTCGAGGCGGTCACTGCCGACCTGCTGCCGCGAGTGCTCAAGGACATGCGCGAGCGCTACCCACAGGTCACCGTCGGCGTCACCCTGCTCGGCTCCAAATCGATCCCGGAAGCGGTGTTGGCCGGCGACGTCGACCTCGGCCTGGCCTTCGCCCTACCCCGCAGCGCCGAGCTGGAGCAGCTCAGCGTCGGCCATTTCAGCCTCGGCGCCATCGTCGTCCCGGAGCATCCGCTGGCGTCGCAGCATGCCGCGAGCTTCGCCCAGTGCGCCGAGCACGGGCTGATCCTGGCCAAGAGCGAACTGTCCATCCATCACCTGCTCGCCCCGCTGCGCGAGCGCCTGGGCCAACCGGTGCAGGCGATCCTGGAAAGCAGCTCACTGGAGCTGTCCCGCCAACTGGCCCGGCGCGGCCTCGGTGTGGCGTTCCAAACCCGCATCGGCATCGAGGCCGACCTCGCCGCCGGCACGCTGAAGCACATCCCGCTCAACGACGGCGGCGGTGTATACAGCGATCTCGGCCTCTACGTGCGCCGCGGCCGGCATCTGCCGCCGGCGGTCGAAGCCCTGGCGCGCCAGCTCGACGCGGAAATCCGCCTGCGTGAGCGCCAGGAGCGCGAGCAGCTCAGCTGATCCCTCGCCTTGTAGGTGCGAATTCATTCGCGATCCGCGCTCGGCCGATCAGCCCATCGCGAATGAATTCGCTCCTACAGACGTTGCCTCCCGGCCACGGCCAGCGAAACAGACAAGCCCCTGGACACCTGACTTTTCAGTCAAACAAGCGCTGCCGTTTCGGCATCACTGCGCTCGATATTCTGTTCTTTGGTGATCATTAAAGCTGTGCAGATACTGCGCCCAGGCACCGCCTGCACATCCAATAACAAGAGAACACCGCCGCATGAACAACACCGTCAAAGGTACCGCCCTGCTGCTCGCGCTGGTTGGCGCGGGACCCGCCTCGGCGCTGGAATGGATGAACAACAGCGTCGGCTTCCGCTACGGCAAAGAGTTCACCAACCCGAACAACCCGAACGACATCGCCAAGCGCATCTACAGCTTCACCCACGCCAGCGGCTATCAGTACGGCAGCAACTTCTTCAACCTTGATGTGCTGCTCTCCGACAGCAACGATCCGCGCAAGGGCACCGACCACGGCAGCAGCGAGGTCTACGGCGTGTACCGCAACCAGGTCTTCGCCTCGCGGGTATTCGACCGCAAGTTCGACAACGCACTGGTCAAGGATTACGCCTTCACCCTCGGTTTCGACGCCAGCCGCAACAACAACCGCGGCAACGCCAAGAAGCGCGCGGTGGTGTTCGGCCCGACCCTGAAGCTCAACACCGCCGGCTTCACCGATTTCAGTGTCCTCTACTACAAAGAGAAGAACCACTCCGGCATCCCCAACGCCAAGCACCCGGACCACACCTTCGACGCCACCTACATGCTCAGCGCGGCCTGGATGCGACCCTTCGAGATCGGCGGCCACGCCGCCAAGTTCCAGGGCATGCTCAATTACACCGGCGAGAAGGGCGAGGATTACAACGACAAGGACACCGCCCCGGAAACCCTGATGCGCGCCGCCCTGATGGTCGCTGCGCGACCGGGCAAGAACGTCAAGCCGAACCTGTATTTCGGCGTCGGCTACGAGTACTGGCACAACAAGTTCGGCGTCGACGGCGGGCGCGGCAGCCGCACCTCGACCCCGACCTTGAATATGGAACTGACCTTCTGATGTGAGCTGGACCTGCGCCGCCCTTAGGGCAACGGTGGAAAACGCTTCGCGGTTTTCCACCCTCCGGGGCGGCGTTGTAGGGCGGACCGGAGCTCCGGCCGCTCAGGAGCGCAGCGAACAGTCCGCCGTGGTGCCCACTATTGGCGTACTGCTGCGCGAGTACGCCCTACGCGGCTGAGGAGAGACCCACCAAGGCAGCCGCCCCCACAACCGGTGGAGGTAAAAAGCGCCACCCCCGCACTCCATTGCCCTCCTTCTGCACCGTCCGTCATCCCCGTTACTGATCGCCCCAAAATGACGCAGTACCGACGGCGGCGTCGCCCTACAATAGCGCTGCGGTCCACCGGGTTGCCGTCGCGGCCTTGTCGCACGGCCATTCCTGACCTTGTGGCCAGCTTTTTGCTTTAACTGCGCTCATATCATCCTTTGCCCTCGAGCCCTCCTGCCATGCCCCACTCCTCCCCGCCCCGTCTCGAGTTGCGCGGCATCAGCAAACGCTACCCCGGCTGCCTGGCCAACGACCGCATCGACCTGCGCATCGAACCGGGCGAGATCCACGCGCTGCTCGGCGAGAACGGCGCCGGCAAAAGCACGCTGATGAAGATCATCTACGGCGTGGTGCAGGCCGACGCCGGCGAGCTGGTCTGGGAAGGCCAGGCGCTGACCATGCGCGACCCGGCGATGGCGCGCAGCCACGGCATCGGCATGGTGTTCCAGCACTTCTCGCTGTTCGAAACCCTCACCGTGGCAGAGAACATCGCCCTGGCCATGGGCCGCGAGGCCGGCACGCCGAAGCAGCTCGAGCCGCAGATCCGCGAGGTCTCGCAGCGCTACGGCATGGCCCTGGAACCACAACGCCTGGTGCACAGCCTGTCGATCGGCGAGCGCCAGCGGGTCGAGATCGTTCGCTGCCTGATGCAGGACATCAAACTGCTGATCCTCGACGAGCCGACCTCGGTGCTCACCCCGCAGGAGGCCGACGAGCTGTTCGCCACCCTGCGCAGCCTGGCCGCCGAGGGCTGCAGCATCCTGTTCATCAGCCACAAGCTCGGCGAAGTGCGCGCGCTCTGCCAGCGCGCCACCGTGCTGCGCGGCGGCCGGGTGTCCGGACATTGCGTGCCGACCGAGTGCTCGGACCTTGCGCTGGCGCGGCTGATGGTCGGCGAGGCGGAAGGCCTGGAAGCCAGCTACCCGAAGGTCGAAGGCGGCGCGCCGTTCCTGGTCCTCGACGGCTTGTCCTGGCACAACCCCGACCCGTTCGGCACCTCGCTCAAGGACATCGCCCTGCAGGTGCGCAGCGGTGAGATCGTCGGCATCGCCGGGGTCGCCGGCAACGGCCAGGACGAACTGCTCGCCCTGCTCTCCGGCGAACAGCGGATCACCGCCGAGCCGGCGCGCATCCGCTTCAATGGCCAGTCGGTCGCCCACCTGCGCCCCGATGCGCGGCGCGCCCAGGGTCTGGCGTTCGTCCCCGCCGAGCGCCTCGGCCACGGCGCGGTGCCGGACCTGTCGCTGGCCGACAACGGCCTGCTCACCGCCTTCCAGCGCGGTCTGGTGAGTCGCGGGATGATCCAGCGCGGCAAGGTGCAGGCGTTCGCCGAGGAGATCATCCGCCGCTTCGCGGTGAAGACCCCGGACGCGCAGACCGCGGCGCGCAGCCTGTCCGGCGGCAACCTGCAGAAATTCATCCTCGGTCGCGAGATTCTCCAGCAGCCGAAACTGCTGGTCGCTGCGCACCCGACCTGGGGCGTCGACGTCGGCGCCGCAGCGGCCATCCACCGCGCACTGATCGCCCTGCGCGATGCCGGCGCAGCGATCCTGGTGATCTCCGAAGACCTCGACGAACTGTTCCAGATCAGCGACCGCCTGGCCGCGCTGAGCAGCGGCCGGCTGTCGGCACTGAAGCCGACCGCCGAGACCGACACCAGCGAAGTCGGGCGCTGGATGGCCGGCGAATTCCTCACTTCCCCTGATTCCGCGGCGGCCTCCGCCGCTTTGAGCTGACGGAGCTTTCGATGCTGCTTTCCCTCGAACCGCGCGGCCAGCAATCGCGCGCCATGCTCTGGCTGTCACCGGCGCTGGCCGCCGTGCTCACCCTGCTCTGCGGCTCGCTGCTGTTCATCGCCCTCGGCCATGACCCGCTGGAAACCCTCAAGGTGTTGCTAATCGACCCGGTCAGCGACTTCTACGGGGTCTCCGAACTGCTGGTCAAAGCCCTGCCGATCTTGCTCTGCGCCTTCGGCCTGGCGGTCGCCTACCAGGCGCGCATCTGGAACATCGGCGCCGAAGGCCAACTGCTGATCGGCGCGCTGGCCGGCAGCGCCGTGGCGGTGCACATCACCGGCTGGGACAGCCGCTGGGCACTGACCTTGGTGCTGGCCGCCGGAATCCTCGGCGGGGCGGCCTGGGCCGGGCTCACCGCTTGGCTGCGCACGCAGTTCAACGCCAACGAAATCCTCACCAGCATCATGCTCAACTACATCGCGCTGAACCTGCTGCTGTTCTGCGTGCACGGCCCGCTGAAGGACCCGGCCGGCTTCAACTTCCCCGAGTCGGCGATGTTCGGCGACGCCAGCCGCCTGCCAGCGCTGTTCGAGGACGGCCGCGTGCATGCTGGCCTGTACTTCGCCATCGCCGCCCTGGTGGCGGTCTGGGTGCTGCTGCAGAAGAGCTTCCTCGGCTTCCAGATCAAGGTGCTCGGCCTCGACCAGCGTGCCGCCGGTTTCGTCGGCTTTCGCGAGAAGAAGCTGGTGTGGATCGCCCTGCTGATCAGCGGCGCGCTGGCTGGTCTGGCCGGGGTCGGCGAAGTCACCGGACCGATCGGCCAGCTGGTCCCGCAAGTCTCGCCGGGCTACGGCTACGCGGCGATCACCGTGGCCTTCCTCGGCCGCCTCAATCCGCTCGGCATCCTGTTCGCCGGCCTGCTGATGGCGCTGCTCTACCTGGGCGGCGAGAACGCGCAGATGAACGCCAACCTGCCGCAGGCAATCACCCAGCTGTTCCAGGGCATGATGCTGTTCTTCCTGCTCGCCTGTGACGTGCTGATTCTCTACAAGCCGCGCCTGGGGCTGAACTGGCGGCGGCGTGTGGCGCTGAAGGAGGTGGCGGTATGAGCTGGTCGAACAGCGCCCTCTCCCTAACCCTCTCCCATGAATGGGAGAGGGGACTGGCTCGTGCAAATCTCGAGACCTGGTTCCCCGCCCCCGCGACGCTGGGGTTGTACGCCTAACCCAACGCCCGCTCGCCTCCCCTCGCCCATTTATGGGAGAGGGGCCGGGGGAGAGGGAAGAATGCCCGCACTGAAGGACATTTCATGGATATCGATCTGCTGACCAATATCTTCTACGCCATGGTCCGCACCGGCACGCCTCTGTTGCTGGTGGCCCTCGGCGAACTGGTGTGCGAGAAGAGCGGTGTGCTCAACCTCGGCCAGGAAGGCATGATGCTGTTCGGCGCGGTGGTCGGCTTCATCGCCGCCTTCGCCACCGGCAACCTGTGGCTCGGCGTGCTGCTGGCGATGCTCGCCGGGATGCTGCTGTCGTCGCTGTTCGCCCTGGTCGCGCTCGGCTTCAACGCCAATCAGGTGGCCACCGGCCTGGCCCTGACCATCTTCGGCATCGGCCTGTCGACCTTCGTCGGCGCGGCCTGGGTCGGCAAGCCGCTGACCGGCTTCGAGCCGATCGCCATTCCGCTGCTCAGCGAGATTCCGCTGATCGGCCGCATGCTGTTCGCCCAGGACCTACTGGTCTACCTATCCTTCGCGCTGTTCGCGCTGATCGCCTGGGTGCTGCTGAAGAGCCGCGTCGGCCTGATAATCCAGGCGGTCGGCGAGAACCCTGACGCGGCCAGCGCCATGGGCCTGCCGGTGCTGCGCGTGCGCACCCTGGCGGTGCTGTTCGGCGGCGCCATGGCCGGCATGGCCGGCGCCTACCTGTCGCTGGCCTACACGCCGATGTGGGCGGAGAACATGACCGCCGGCCGCGGCTGGATCGCCCTGGCGCTGGTGGTGTTCGCCAGCTGGCGGGTGTTCCGCCTGCTGCTCGGCGCCTACCTGTTCGGCCTGGCCAGCATCCTCCACCTGGTGGCCCAGGGCCTCGGCCTGAGCATCCCGGCCAACCTGCTGGCGATGCTGCCCTACGTGGCGACCATCGTGGTACTGGTGCTGCTGTCGCGCGATGCGCTGCGCACCCGCCTGTTCGCCCCGGTGTCACTCGGCCAGCCGTGGCAGCCGGGCCACTGACAGAGCCCGGTACGGAGCGCCGGCCGCTCAGGAGCGCAGCAAACAGTCCGCCTTGGTAAGCACCCACTGACGCTGGCGTACTGCTACGCGAGTACGCCCTACGTGCTGACACAACCGTAGGATGGGTGGGGCCGCATGGGTTGAGCGAAGCGATACCCATCGCCAGCGCCGCGCTGGGTATCGGCGCTGCGCTTCTCGGCCCATCCTACATAGCTACGCCCACCGCCCCCCGCCCGCTATGCTGTAGCTCCTTCCCCATCCCCAAGGAGCCCCGGCCATGGCCAAATCCATCCTGCTTATCGGCGCCTCGCGCGGTCTTGGCCTCGGCCTGGCCAAACAGCTGCATGCCGACGGTTGGCAGATCACCGCGACGGTGCGCGACCCGGCACGCGCCGAGGCGCTGCGCGCGCTGGCCGGCATCCACATCGAACAGCTGGACATCGATGACGCCGCCGCCCAGGCCGCCCTGCACCAGCGCCTGCGCGGCGAGCTGTTCGACGTGCTGTTCGTCAACGCCGGGATCGCCGGGCCGCAGCACCAGTCGGTGAGCGCGGCGACCCAGGCCGAGCTCGGCCAGCTGTTCATGACCAACGCGGTGGCGCCGGTGGCACTCGCCGAGCGCTTCGCCGACCTGGTCCGCGAGGGCGGCACGGTGGCGTTCATGAGTTCGGTCCTCGCCAGCATCGAGCTCAACGACAGCAGTTACCTGGCGCTGTACAAGGCCAGCAAGGCGGCGCTGAACTGCCTCGGCCGCGGCTTCCACGCCGAGCAGGGCGAACGCCGGCTGACCGTGTTGCAACTGCACCCGGGCTGGGTGCGTACCGACATGGGCGGTGCGGACGCGCCGCTGGACATCCCCACCAGTTGTGCCGGCCTGGCCAAACAGCTCGGCGAACACGCCGGCAGCGGCAAGCACCTGTACATCGATTACCAGGGCGAAGCGCTGCCCTGGTGAACACACCTCGGCTCTCGTAGGAGCGAATTCATTCGCGATGCTGTTGGCGTGGCCCAATCGCGAATGAATTCGCTCCTACAGCCGTCCATCCGCCCAAGCTACAACCCGTCCGACGGAATGCCCGCGAGCACATCGAAAGCCGCAGTCCACGCACCAGATCGTGGCAAATCCCGGCACAATTGCACCAGCGCAGACCTCACCGTGCCGGCCGCCGCGCCCGACCACTCGACAACACGGCTTTTTGTCCAGTTGGTCAATTTTTTGCTATGCCTATGTGAGCCACCAAGGCCACACACCAAGACCATCCCAGGAGCCCCACCCGCCATGCCGAAGAAAATCAACAACAACCTGCTGCGCGGCCTCGCCGTCGCCATCGGTTTCAGCAGCGCCCTCAGCGCTTCCGCCGCCGACCCGCTAAAGGTCGGTTTCGTCTATGTCGGGCCGATCGGCGACCACGGCTGGACCTATCAGCACGAGCTGGGCCGCCAGGCGGTGGAGAAGCAGTTCGGCGACAAAGTGAAGACCACCTTCGTCGAGAACGTCGCCGAGGGCGCGGACGCCGAACGGGTGATCCGCAACATGGCCAAGGGCAACTACGACCTGATCTTCACCACCTCGTTCGGCTTCATGAACCCGACGGCCAAAGTCGCCAAGCAGTTCCCCAAAGTCACCTTCGAGCACGCCACCGGCTACAAGCAGGACAAGAACCTCGGCACCTACCTGTCGCGTTCCTATGAAGGTCGTTACGTCGGCGGCTTCCTCGCCGCGAAGATGACCAAGACGCACAAGATTGGCTACATCGCCTCCTTCCCGATTCCCGAGGTGATCCGCGACATCAACGCCATCCAACTGGCGCTGAACAAGTACGACCCGCAGGCCGAGATCAAGATCGTCTGGGTCAACTCCTGGTTCGATCCGGGCAAGGAATCCGACGCCGCCAACGCGCTGATCGACCAGGGCGTCGACGTGGTGTTCCAGCACACCGACAGCCCGGCGCCGATCCAGACCGCCGAACGTCGCGGCGTCTACTCGGTCGGTTATGCCTCGGACATGGCCCACTTCGGCCCGAAAGCGGTCCTCACCTCGATCGTCAACGATTGGGCTCCGCACTACATCCAGGCCACCCAGGGCGTCATGAGCGGCACCTGGAAACCGCAGGACTACTGGGGCGGTCTGGCCGAAGGGACCATCAAGCTGCCGATCAGCGACCTGGTGCCGGCCGACGTGAAGACCGAGGCGCAAGCCATCATCGACAGCATCAAGGCCGGCACCTTCCACCCGTTCACCGGGCCGATCAAGGACCAGAGCGGTGCGGTGAAGTTCGCCGACGGCGTGACTGCAACCAACGCCGACCTGGCCGGCATGAACTACTACGTCGAAGGCCTCAAGGCCGAGCTGCCCAAGTAACTGACGACAGCATCCGGCCGACAACCTGCCGTGGAGGCCATGCGCCTCTGCGGTAGAATGCGGTCCGCGCCGTCCCTCCCCGCTCAAGGGGAGAACCGCGCAAAGGGGTGAGCCGCTCGTCCTGGCCGGCCACCCTCGTTCGCTGCCCTGGGTACGAGAAGACTCGCAGCACTCCCCTGGAGCCCACATGAATAGCCTGCCCATCATCGATATCTCCCCGCTGTACACCGCCGACGAGGTAGCCTGGCTGCGCGTCGCCAAACAGATCGACGCGGCCTGCCGCGAATGGGGTTTCTTCTACATCAAGGGCCACCCGATCAGCCCGGCGCGCATCGCCGAGCTGAAGGCCGCGGCCATCGACTTCTTCGCCCGCCCGGCGGAGGAAAAGCTGCGCATCGACATCACCAAGAGCGCACACCACCGCGGCTACGGCGCGGTCG
The DNA here is from genome assembly GCF_024730785.1 of Pseudomonas sp. LS44. Lineage (NCBI taxonomy): Bacteria > Pseudomonadati > Pseudomonadota > Gammaproteobacteria > Pseudomonadales > Pseudomonadaceae > Pseudomonas > Pseudomonas sp. LS44. The sequence continues at coordinate 671,020 of NZ_CP102830.1, read as the reverse complement.
CCACCGAGCAGCTCGATCCGAGCAAGCCGAGCGACCTCAAGGAAACCTTCGACATGGGTTTCCACATGGCCGCCGAACACCCCGACGTGCTGGCCGACAAGCCGCTGCGCGGGCCCAATCGCCACCCGCAGATCGCCGGTTGGGAAGCGCTGATGCAGCAGCACTACGAGGACATGCACGAACTGTCGAAGACCCTGATGCGCGCCATCGCGCTGGCCCTGGGCATCGAGCGGGATTTCTTCGACCAGCGCTTCGAGCAGCCGATCAGCGTGTTCCGCATGATCCACTACCCGCCGCGCCACACCGCCAGCAGCGCCGAGCAACAAGGCGCCGGCGCGCACACCGACTACGGCTGCGTAACCCTGCTCTATCAGGACAACGCCGGCGGCCTGCAGGTGCAGAACGTGCGCGGCGAATGGATCGACGCACCACCGATCGACGACACCTACGTGGTCAACATCGGCGACATGATGGCGCGCTGGAGCAACGACCTGTACAAGTCCACGCCGCACCGAGTGGTCAGCCCGCTGGGCGTCGACCGTTACTCCATGCCGTTCTTCGCCGAGCCGCACCCGGACACCGAGATCAGCTGCCTGGACGGCTGCCACGACGCCGAGCACCCGCCGAAGTACCCGGCGGTGTCGTGCAGCGACTACATGCTGTCGCGCTTCGCCGAGACCTATGCGTATCGGCGGGAAGAGGCCAAGGCCTGACTCCTGAAAGGATGGGTTGAGCCTGCGATACCCACGCATCCTGACCTGACACAAAATCTCGGCCTGCATCACCACCCCTCACCCTGCCCTCTCCCCAAAGGGGAGAGGGTTCTGTCCGGAGTGACTGGCACAGCTGCACCCACCTGCTCGACCGGCTTTCGCCGAACATCCACCTGCCAGCCCGCACGTCCTACTCCCTCGCCCCTCCGGGGAGAGGCCTGGGGTGAGGGGTCGGAGTCGCGGCCTGCGCAGGCGGGAGGGGCGGACATCAACCACCGCCGCCGCTAAACTTCCCCACAAATCGCCTGATCACGAGAACCACCCATGTACGACTGGCTCAACTCCCTGCCCAAGGCCGAACTGCACATGCACCTGGAGGGTTCACTGGAGCCCGAGCTGCTGTTCGCCCTCGCCGAGCGCAACAAGATCGCCCTACCCTGGGCCGACGTCGACGCCTTGCGCACGGCCTACGCCTTCAACAACCTGCAGGAATTCCTCGACCTCTACTACGCCGGCGCCGACGTGCTGCGCACCGAGCAGGACTTCTACGACCTGACCTGGGCCTACCTGCGCAAGTGCAAGCAACAGAACGTCATCCACACCGAGCCGTTCTTCGACCCACAGACCCACACCGACCGCGGCATTGCCTTCAAAGTGGTGCTCAACGGCATCCAGCAGGCGCTCAAGGACGGTCGCGAGCAGCTCGGCATCAGCAGCGGGCTGATCTTGAGCTTCCTCCGCCACCTGCCCGAAGAAGCCGCGTTCCAGACCTTGGAGCAGGCCATGCCCTATCGCGACGCGTTCATCGCCGTCGGCCTGGATAGCTCGGAGAAAGGCTTCCCGCCGCGCCTGTTCGAACGGGTGTTCGCCAAGGCGCGCAGCGAAGGGCTGATCGCCGTGGCGCACGCTGGTGAGGAAGGCCCGCCCGAGTACGTCTGGGAAGCGCTCGACCTGCTCAAGGTGGCACGCATCGACCACGGCGTGCGCGCCGCCGAAGACCCGAAACTGATGCAACGGATCATTGACGAGCAGATCCCGCTGACGGTCTGCCCGCTGTCCAACACCAAGCTCTGCGTGTTCGACCACATGCGCCACCACAACATCCTCGACATGCTTGAGGCTGGCGTGAAGGTCACGGTCAACTCGGACGACCCGGCCTACTTCGGCGGCTACGTCACCGAAAACTTCGCCGCCCTGCACGAGCATCTGGGCATGAGCGAGGCACAGGCCAAACGCCTGGCACAGAACAGCCTGGATGCGCGGCTGACCCGGTAAGTACCGGTGTGGGGTGGATGTCGCTCTCTACATCCACCAATGGTGGAAAACGCTGCGCGGTTTTCCACCCTACCGCTACGTAGGATGGGTTGAGCACAGCGATACCCATCAGCGTTGCGGCGCCGTAGAGCGAAGGCAAGGCGCAACCACCGCCCGACTCACAGCTTGCGCCGCTTGCCAGTGATCATTGACAACGGCAGGTTTTCCTTGAGCCGCCAGCTCTCGAACAGCGCGGCGGCGACGTGCAGGCAGGCAAGGACGAGCAGGCCGTCGGCCAGCCACACGTGGATGTCGCGCGGCAGGTCCTCACCCCAGAAGTAGTCGACCTCTTCGAGCAGAAAGCCGCTGATGCCCAGGCCGAGCATCAGCAGCATCATCAGGAGCATCACCAGCGCGCCGAGTGGCGAATGGCCGAGCTGGTGAGCCGGTTCGCCACGCACCAGCGTGCGCAGGTGCCAGGCGAGGCGCGCCGGAGTCGGCCAGAACGACGCCCAACGCGCCGCCGGCGGGCCGACGAAACCCCACACCAGGCGCACCACCAGCCAGGCCACCGCGTAGTAGCCGAGCCAGCGATGCCAGAACTTCGAGCCGAACGGCGAGGCGCCGGTGAACCAGTAGTTGGCGATGAACGCGAGCACCAGCGACCAGTGGAACAGCCGCACCAACGGGTCCCAGAGGCGCACGCGTTCGTCGTTCACTCACTCGTCCTCGACTTCCTGCTTGACGATGTTGCCGCTGACCGGGTCGAAGTAGATTTCGACCTTGCGCTTGTCCTTGTCCCAGCCGTAGATCTCGTAGCAGTTGGTGCTGGTCACCTTGAACTTCTTGATGTCATAACCCTGGCTCTTGAGGTTGTCCTGGAACTTGGTCTGGTCCTGCCAGGTGGCCTTGTCCGCGGTGGTGCATTGCGGATCGGCGAAGGCGAGCGGGCTGGCGGCAACCAGACCGAGCAACAGTAGTGTGCGCATAGCGAAGGATCTCCCAGTGATATGAAGCTCATGAACAGCGGATGGACTCGCAACTCGCCCGCTCTGCCAACAAGCCTAGTCGCTGATCGCCGGTCGACCAGCGATTCGCATCGCCAGCCACAGGCGATCGAGCAACCACACCGCCAGCAGCGAGCCGCCGACCAGCGGAAAGGCCACGCCGAGCACCAGCATCACCAGCACCGCGCCCTTCCACAACGGCAGGTCGTGGCGCAGCGGCGGCGCGCCGAAGCTGCCCTGCGGGCGGCGTTTCCACCACATCACCAAGCCGCTGACCGCGCTCAGCAGCACCAGCAGACAGACGGCGGCCATCACCAACTGGTTGGCCAGGCCGAACAGTTTGCCTTCGTGCAGGGCGATGCCCAGGCTGACGCCGCGCGCCACCGTGCCGTACTGCGCCCAGCGCACCGCGGCGAGCGGCTGGCCGCTGTATTGGTCGAGGTGCAGGGTCACGTCCTGGCTGGGATCGGCGGCGCCGAGCGCCACGGTGTACACGCCAGCCGGGCCCTTGGGCAGGGTCACGCTGAAACCGGCCGGCACACCTTGCGCGGCGGCGATGTCGAGGACGCGCTGCAAGCCAATCACCGGCACGTCGGGCGCGGCCATGCTCGCCATGTCGTGGCCCTGGTGCACAGCATGCGGATCGGAGACCGGCAGCGGCGCAGTCTCCGCGGCCCAGGCCACGGTCTGCCGGTGCGCCTCGTTGAGGCTGCCGGTGGCCAGTCCCGACTTCGGCACGCTGCGGAACTGCTCGGCGGGAAACTGGTTCCACACCGCGGCGAATTGCGCGCCCCAGAAGCCGGTCCAGGTCATCCCGGTGAGCAGCATGAACAGCAGCAGCGCCGAACCCCAGAAACCGGTCACCGCATGCAGGTCGCGCCACAGCAGGCGCCCGCGCGCGCTCAGCCGCGGCCACAGCACCCCGGCGCCGCCTTGCCCGCGAGGCCACCAGAGATACAGGCCGGAGACCACCAGGACGATGGCCCAGCCGGCGGCCAGTTCGATCAGGCGATCGCCCAGCGTGCCAATCAGCAATGTGCCGTGCAGGCTGCGGGCGATCGCCTGCAGGTTGTCGTGGGCGTCCTGGCTGCCGAGCAGCGTGCCGCGATAGGGGTCGACGAACAGGTTGAGCTCGCGCCCGTCTTGGTTGACCACAAACTGCGCGCTGGCGGTCGCGTTGGCCGGCGGCAGGTACTTGAGCAGCTGCGCCTGCGGATGTGCCTGGCTGACCCGCGCGCGCAGCTGATCGGCGTCCAGCACTTGCGCGGCCGGGCTGACCTGCAGCAGCTCGGGGTACATCAGCTGGTCGAGCTGCGGCTTGAACAGGTAGAGCAGGCCGGTCAACGACAGCATGATCAGAAACGGAATGACGAACAGGCCGGCGTAGAAATGCCAACGCCAGGCCAGTTGGTAGAACGACGGAGTTGGCTGGTTCATGGTGATCGGCCTCCCAGGACCGCAACGGTCGGGCGGCGCTACCTGCGCCGCCCGACCTCGGCATTACTTAGCAGTCCGTTGAAAAACTACTGCGCTCGGCTATACCGCGTTGAAATCAGGCTCACAGCCGAAGGCTGAACGCGCTTTAGCGCGGCCCCACAGTGGGTGAGCGGAGCGAATCAAATGCTCATTTACCACTCGTAAACTGCGCTTTTTCGCCTGATTTCGCCTTGTCTAGCCTTCGCTCGCTACGTTTTTCAACAGCCTGTTACTGGTCGTGCTGGTGTTCGGCGTGTGTGGAATGCTCGACCTGCTCGGCCGGCGCGTCTTTCTGCACTGTCACTTCGACCTGCACGTCGCCGGCCTTCTCGAAGTGCAGGGTCAGCGGGAAGCGCTGGCCGTCGCGGTACTGCTGTTTCAGGCCGAACAGCATCACGTGGTAAGCGCCCGGCTTGAAGCTGGCCTCACCACCGGCGGGAACCTCGACGCTCGGTACCTGCTGCATCTTCATCAAGTCGCCAACGTGCACATGTTCGTGCAGCTCGGCCTTGCTGGCCGCCGGCGTGTCGACGCCGAGCAGACGGTCGGCGGCCGCGCCCTTGTTGTGGATGATGAAGTAGGCGGCGGCGGTCGGCGCGGTCGGCGGCATCTCGCGCGACCAGGGGTGCTCGATGTGCAGGTCACCGGTGGAGAAGTCATGGGCGGTGACGTACCAAGCCGGGGTCAGCAAGGCGGCGAGCAGCAGGGCTTTGGTCAGTTGCATGGTGAGACTCCCGAGGAATGAAGGTGGGGACTGCGGTGATGTGTTTACGCGCGGCAAGCGGTTCATAGCCGCCACTCCAGACCGACGTACAGGCTGCGCCCGTCGCCCGGCATAAATTGCGCGCTGTCCTGGCCGTTGGCATTGGCGATCACGCCGGTGGTGGCGACATAGGTCTTGTCCGAGAGATTGCGACCTTCGACGAAGAAGCCCAGTCCCTCCCCCGGCCGGTAGCCGCCCTTCAAGCCCCAGATGGCATAGCCCTCGGCATACAGGGTTTCCGCCTGGTCGACGTTGTAGTGCGTAGGCACCCATTCGAAGGTCGGCCCGGAGTACCAGCCGCCCTGCTGCCAGAGCGCCTCGCCCTTGACGAACTGACGCGGCACGCCGGCCAGGCGGTTGTCGCCGTAGACGTCGTCGTTGTCGAAGCGAAAATCGTTGAGCAGGTACTGGCCGCGCAAAGTGATCTGGCCGAGGGTCCAGGCGCCACCCAGCTCGACACCCTGGTGCAGGGTGCGGTCGGCGTTGACCGTGCCGAGCGGCTGGCCGTTGGCGTCGTTGAGCGCCAGCAGCTCGTCGCGGATCTCGCTGCGGTACACCGCCAGGTCGAGATCGAGGCTGTCGCGCGACCAGCGCATACCCGCCTCCCAGGTATTGGCCTGCTGGGCATCGTTCTCGCTGGTGATCTGACCGCCAGAGAGTTCGCTGAAGGTCGGCGGCTCATAGCTCTGGCTGAAGTTGGCAAACAGCTGCACGCCCTCGCTCAGGTCGTGGCGTAGCCCGATACGACCGAGCCGACCCAGATAGCTGCCAGTGAAGGACTCGTCCTGTGGCACGCAAACCGCGGTGACGAAGGCATTGCACTTGAGGCGGTCATCGACATCGCGCTCCTGGTGCAGCCACGCCGCGCCACCAACCAGGGCCCAGCGTTCGGCCAGCGGCACTTCCAGTTCGCCGAAGGCGTTCAGGTTGCGCGCGGTCTGGTGCAGTTCGTTGACTTTCTGCCCCTTGCGGCCGCTGACGTTGCGGTAGCGCGAGTCCCAGTTGCGACCCTGGCTGGCCTCGACACCCCCGGTCCAGCGCCAACCCTGCTCGTTCGCCCATTTGTGCGACAGGCGCATTCCGTAGTCCTCGCTGTGGATGTCGAGCACCTGGAAGATCGGGTGGAACAGCGCCTTCTCGCTGTAGAAGCTGGCCAACTCCAGGCTGTGCCCGCCATCCAGTTGCAGGGCGGTGATGTTACCGACCCGGTTGAGGTTGAAATCGCGATGCTGGTCGCCGCTCAGGGCGTCGCGCGAGGCCTGCTCCGGATCGCGGCGCATCTGCGCCTTGGTCAGGTTACCGGGCAGCTCCGAGTCGGTTTCCACGTGGGTGAGGTAGACGCGGGTGGCCAGGCGTTCGTTGATGCGCCCGCCGAGGTTGGCGAAGTAGCGCTGGTTGTCCTGCTTGGCGTGGTCGCGAAAGCCGTCCTGCGAGTAGTCGTTGATGCTCAGGTAGGCGTCGGCATCGCCAAAATCCTGCGCCACAGCGCCGAACAGACGGTGATAGCCGAAGCTCCCGCCTTCGTAGCGCAGATCCAGCGGCGCGGCGCTCTTGCCGGTCGGCGCAACGAAGTTGATCGCCCCGCCGAGGGTCGCCGAACCGTAGCGCCAGGCGTTGGCGCCGCGCAGCACCTCGATGTGGTCGGTGGCCAGCGGCTCGATGGTCTGGAAGTCGAAGCTGCCGTCAGCCAGGTTGACCGGCGCGCCGTCCTGCATCAGCAGCACGCCGCGACCGTGGAAGGTGCGCTGCAGACCCGAGCCGCGGATCGACAGGCGTGCTTCTTCGGCGCCGAAGCGCGGCTGGATGAACACCCCGGTGGCCATCCCCAGGGCGTCCTGCAGGGTGCTGCTGCGCCCGCTCTTGTAGGTCTCCGCATCGACGACGGTGGCACCGCCGGGAATGTGGGCGAAGTCGGTTTTCTTCTCGGCAATGCTCGGCGCGGTGGGGTCGCGCTGCTGCTCGGCATTGATGGCGGTTTCCGCCAGTACCACATGGTCGGCCTGCGCCGGAGACAGCCATACGCCGCTCACCGCACACAGGCCGAGGATGGTTTTTCGACACATGGTCGTACCCTCGAAATCTTCTGGTTCTGCCGCTCGCCAAGGCGAGCGGATTGCACGCGCCAGACACACGCAACCAGAGGGCCGCATGCACCGGACGGAACGATCAGCACATCAGAGGGGCGAAGCGCGAGGGTTGGCTGAAGGCCAGGAATAGCGAGGCGGAGTTTTACTGCGCAGCTCACGGCGCGGACGTGGGACGGCAGCCGCGATGCGCGGCCAGAACAGGCCGAACAGCAGCGCCATGGCCAGCACCACGGAGCCGCACAGCGGGCAACTGAAGGTGCCGGAGAGCTGGTTGTCGCTCTGGCCACTACTGGCCAGCTTGCTGCCACCCAGGTCGAAGGACGGCTGCGCCTTGTTGTCGGACGAGCAGAATTGACCACCGATACCGTTGAGCTGCAGGCCGAGCATCTGTCCATGACCCAAACCGCAGGCGAGCACGCTGAACAGGACGCTGAAATACAGCACCCAGGCGGTCAGCGAATGGCGGCGGCGGTCGATGTTCATGAGTGGACTCTAGATGAGGGCGGCGAATTTAGCAGCGCGAACGCCGCGAGAAAACCGCTGATTGCATCCTCAGCCAACCGCCAGCGCTTGCGCCGATGCGCCCTGCCCGACCAGAAAGCTGCCGAGCAGCTCCAGCGGTAGCGGGCGGCTGAACAGGTAGCCCTGGATAAAATCGCAGCCCAGGCCACGCAGGAACGCCAGTTGCTCGGCACTCTCCACCCCTTCGGCGACCACCTGCAGGCGCAGGATGTGCGCCATGCCGATGATGGCGTGGACGATCTCGCCGTCGGCCTCGCTGCCGGGAATGTCGAACAGAAACGATCGATCAATCTTCAGGGTGTCAAGCGGCAGGCGCTTGAGGTAGGCCAGCGATGAATAGCCGGTGCCAAAGTCGTCGATGGAGATGCTCACGCCCAGCTCGCGAATCCGCTGCAGCAGGCCGAGCGCCTGGTTGACGCTGCTCATCAGGGCGTTTTCGGTAACCTCCAACTCGAGGTGCTGCGGACGCAGGCCGGCGCCCTCGAGCGCCGCGGCGACGATGCTTGGCAAGTCGTCGTGGCTGAGGTCGAGGGCCGAGCAGTTCACCGCCACGCGCAGCTCGACATGGCCCTGCTCGACTAGCCCGGCAAGGTCAACACAGGCGCGGCGCAGCACCCAGGCGTCCAGCTCGGTAATGAAACCATTGGCTTCGGCGATGCCGAGAAACCGATCGGGGCCGAGCAGGCCAAGGCGCGGGTGCTGCCAGCGCAGCAGGGCTTCGAGCTTGGTCACGTCGCCGCTACGCAGGTCGAGAATCGGCTGGTAGTGCAGCAGCAAGCCGCCCCCGCCGTCGCAGGTCAACGCCTGGCGCAGCTCCTCTTCCAGTTGCAGCTCGAGGGTGACCTTGTGCTTGAGGTAATGGTTGAAGAACTGCAGCGCATTGCGCCCGCAGCTCTTCGCCTGGTACAGCGCCAAGTCGGCATGCTTGAGCAGCTCCTCGCAGCTGTCGCCGTCCTCCGGGTACAGGCTGATGCCGATGCTGGCGCTCATCACCATGCTGCGCCCGTTGATCAGGATCGGCTCCTTCATGCGCTGTAGGATGCGCTCGGCCAACTGGCGCGCTTCATCCGGCGTATGCAGGCTGATCAGGATGCAGAACTCGTCGCCGCCGAAGCGGGCGATGACGTCCTGCTCGCGCAGCGTGCCGCGAATCCGCGCGGCTACCTCATGCAGCAGATGATCGCCGGCGTCGTGGCCGAGGCTGTCGTTGACCCGTTTGAAGTGGTCGACGTCGAGGAACATCACCGCCAACGCGCGGCCGGTCGCCGCATGGCTGTGCAGCCACTCGCCGAACAGCTCGGTGAAGGCCCGGCGGTTGAGCAGGTTGGTCAGCGCGTCGTACTGGGCGGCCTGCTGTAGCAGCGCGCGGGCGCGGTCGAGGTCACTGAGCAGGCGGTTGACCCGACTGAGGTCGCTCTCCTTGCTTTGCAGCTTGCGGTCGGCCGCCGCCGCGCCGAGGCCGCAGCCGATGGCGAACACGCTAATGATGCCGATGGCCACGCCAAGCTGGGTGGCATCGTTGTCGTTCGGCAAACTCAGCGGGGTACCCAGCGGCACCACCAGGGACATCGCCCACATGCCGGTGAAGTGCATGGATACGATGGCGCCGCCCATCAGCAGGCTGGCCAGCCCCTTGAGCCACTGGTGGTGGCGCTCGTTGAGATCGCGCCAGCGCAACGCCAGCCACAGCGCGACGAAGCTGGCGACCACGGCGATCACCACCGACAAGGCGAACAGCCAGGGGTCGTAGTACAGCGTCGCACTGGAGCGGATCGCCGCCATGCCGCTGTAGTGCATCAGCACGATGCCGGCGCCGATGCACAACGCTGCCTGCACGCATTGGCGCAGCGTGGGCCGCAGTTGTTCCATCGAGCGCATGGCCAGCAAGGCGGCGACGCACACTATTAGCAGCGAGAGCAGCGTGGTCGGCAGGTCGTACTGAATGTCGATGGGCGCGCGAAAGGCGAGCATGGCGATGAAGTGCATCGCCCAGACGCCACCGCCGAGAAACAACGCACCGGCCCAGCGCCAGGCGCGACGGACGCGGGCGTGCGACGCGTAGGCGAGGCGATCGGCGATGCTCAGCGTGGCGTAGCTGGCCACGCAGGCCACCACATAGGCCAGCAGCACCAGGCCGAGGGCATGGCTGCAATCGAGGAGCAGTTGACCACCCGTGGGACGGCCGACGAGAAAGCGCAAATCCAGCCATTCCATAGCGTGAGCTCCACTCAGGCCAACGACAAGAAGGACTACTGCAGCCAAGCGACAGCAGTATAGTCAGGCATATCAGTTCGCCACCAGTCGCCCTTCAGGCCCAGCCCGCGCGGGCCGGCAGTTGATCGCAACGCGCTTGGCGGAACTCGCGCAGCAGCGCACCGGGCAAGACAGACAGTTGCCCGCGGTGGGTACGGATCAGGTTGAGCGCTCGCTGCGCCCGTCCGTCAGTACCAGCTGCAAGCGCCGGGCCTGCACGTTGGCGGCGACGTCGAGCCAAAGGACCATTACAGTGAGGGGAATCGTCCCATCAGTGCGCCCGCGCATCAGGAGCCCGCATGAAAGCCATCGCCTACTACCAATCCCTGCCGATCGACGATCCCCAGGCGCTGCAGGACGTTCAGCTGGTCGAGCCAAGCCCCGGCCCGCACGATCTGCTGGTCGAAGTGCGGGCCATCTCGGTCAACCCGGTGGACACCAAGATTCGCCGCAACGTCGCTCCGGAGGCTGGCCAGGCCAAGGTGCTCGGCTGGGACGTGGCCGGCGTGGTCAAGGCGGTGGGCAGCGCGGTCAGCCTGTTCCAACCGGGCGACGAGGTGTTCTACGCCGGTGCGCTGGATCGTCCCGGGGCGAACAGCGAGCTGCATGTGGTCGATGAGCGTCTGGTCGGGCACAAGCCGCGCAGCCTGGACTTTGCCCAGGCTGCGGCCCTGCCACTGACCGCGATCACCGCCTGGGAATTGCTGTTCGAGCGCCTGGGCATTGCCGAAGGCCAAGCCAGCGCCGGCCAGCGCCTGCTGATCGTCGGCGCCGCCGGTGGCGTCGGTTCGATCCTCACCCAACTGGCTCGCCAGCTCACCGGCCTGACCGTGATCGGCAGCGCGTCGCGTGCCGACACGCAGGCCTGGGTACGTGCCCTGGGCGCGCAGCACGTGGTCGACCACGGCCAGCCGCTGGCCGCGGAAATCCAGCGCCTCGGTATCGGCGCGGTGACCCATGTCGCCAGCCTGACCAACACCGACCAGCACCTCGATCAACTGGTCGAGGCCCTGGCGCCGCAGGGCAAGCTCGGCCTGATCGACGACCCGGAAGAGCTCGACGTGCGCAAGCTCAAGCGCAAGAGCCTGTCGCTGCACTGGGAGTTCATGTACACCCGCTCGCTGTTCCAGACCGACGACATGATTGAACAGCACAAGCTGCTCGAGCGGGTCAGCCAACTGATCGATCAGGGCGTGTTGAAAACCACCCTGGGCGAGCATTTCGGGCGCATCGACGCGGCCAACCTACGCCGCGCCCACGCCCTGCTGGAAAGCGGCAAGGCCAAGGGCAAGATCGTGCTGGAAGGCTTCGCCTGAGAACCTGTCGCGGATCTGCTGCGCGTCGACAACGAACCGACCAACCTCCGGGTGCTGCGGCAGATCCTCCAAGACGACTACCGCCTGCTGTTCGCCAAGAACGGCGACAAAGCCCTGGAGCTGGCGCGGCGCGAGCAACCGGCGCTGATCCTGCTGGATGTGATGATGCCGGGAATGACCGGCTACCAGGTCTGCCAGGCGCTCAAGCAGGCCCCGGCCACCGCCAGCGCGCCGGTGATCTTCGTCACCGCCCTGGCCGATGTAGCCGATGAGGAACAGGGCTTCGCCGTCGGCGCGGTGGACTACATCACCAAGCCGGTCAGCCCGCCGATCGTCCGCGCGCGGGTGCGCACCCATCTGTCGCTGGTGCGCGCCGAGGAGCTGCAGCGCACCCGTCTGCAAATCGTCCAGTGCCTGGGCATGGCGGCCGAATACAAGGACAACGAGACCGGCCTGCACGTGATACGCATGAGCCACTACGCGCAGGTGCTGGCCCTGGCTGCCGGCTTCAGCGCCCAGGACGCCGACGATTTGCTCAACGCCGCGCCGATGCACGACATCGGCAAGATCGGCATTCCCGACGCCATCCTGCAGAAGCCCGGCAAGCTCGACGCGGAGGAATGGCAGGTGATGCGCCTGCACGCGCAAATCGGCGCCGACATTATCGGCGAGCACACCTCCGGGCTGCTGCAGATGGCCCACCGCATCGCCCTCAGCCACCATGAGAAATGGGACGGCAGCGGCTACCCGCAGGGCCTGCGCGGCGAACAAATTCCACTGGTGGCGCGCATCGTGGCGATTGCCGATGTGTTCGACGCGCTGACCAGCGCCCGTCCGTACAAGCCGGCCTGGCCACTGGGGGACACCTTGGCGCTGTTGCGCCGCGAGAGCGGCCGGCATTTTGATCCGCAGCTAGTCGAACTGTTCATCGGCGAGCTGCCGAAGCTGCTGGCGATCCAGTCACGCTGGGCCGAGCAGCCCGCACAATATCCGCACAACAGCGCCAAAACCCCCGAGTTAGAGGGCTCGACCAACTAGGCCTCGACCACCTATCGGCGACCCTAGAAGCTTCATCCGGGCGGGTTACACTGCAAGCTCTTGAGCATTTGTCGGGAGCCCATGATGGAAATTTTCGTCAGCCCGCTCACCCCTCCCCACGGCCAACAGGCCTGGCAGGTGCACCTGGATCAGCATGCCGTGGGCTTTCGCAGCGAAGCGGAAGCCCGGCAGTTCGTCGCCACGCTGGAGGCGCGCCTGCAGGCCCCGCATGTCCTACCCGAACAGCCGGCCCGTCAGTCCGGCTGAGCCCGGCGCAGCAGCCGCGCCGTCATCCATACCGTGCCCACCGCCGCGATACCGCACAGGCTGATCGCCTCGGCCATCGGCAGCGCCGTGCCGTCGTGCAGCACCCCGACCAGCGACGACGCGCCGGCGGCGATGCAAAACTGCAGCGCACCGAGCAAGCCCGAGGCGCTGCCGGCGTTCTGGCCTTGCCCGGCCATCGCGCAGGCCGATGCATTGGGCAGAATACCGCCGAGGCTGGCGATGCAGATGAACAGAGGAATCAGCAGCGGCCACAGCTCGGCCGGCTGCATCGCGGACAGCACCAGCAGCGCCAGGCCGCTGGCCAGATATATCCATACCGCACGACGCATCCAGAAATCCGGCCCATGCCAGCGCAGCAGTCGCGCATTGACCTGGCCGGCGACGATGAACCCCGCCGCGTTGATGCCGAACAGCCAGCCATAGTGTTCGGCGGGCACGTGATACAGCTCGATGAACACGAACGGCGAGCCGGAGATGTAGGCGAACATGCCGCCCATCACCAATCCACCGGTCAACGCATAACCCATGAACACGCCATCGCCCAGCAGCCGCCGGTAACGCCGCAACGTGCCGCTCAGAGCGGCACGCGGCAGTTCGCGGGACAACGACTCCGGCAGCCACAGCGCGACAGCCAGGCCGCACAAGGCGCTGAACAGGGTTAGACAGTAGAAGATCGACTGCCAGCCGGAGAACGCCAGCAGCCAACCGCCGAGCACTGGCGCGAGGATCGGCGCCAGGCCCATCACCAGCATCAATTGCGAGAAGGCCTTGGCCGAGGCGATCGGATCGCACAGATCGCGAACCACGGCACGTGAGATCACCATCCCTGCGCACCCGCCTAGGGCCTGAACGAAACGGGCGGCGACCAACCATTCCAGGCTCGGCGCCAGGCTGCAGGCCAGCGAAGCCAAGGTGAACAGCGACACGCCGATCAACAGTGGCACACGGCGGCCAAAGCGGTCGGCCACTGGACCGTAAAGCAGTTGGCCGATCGACAGGCCGGCGAAGTACACCGCCAGGCTCAGCTGGACGTGCTCGACATCGGTAGCGAAGGCCAGGGCCAGCGCCGGGAAGCTAGGCAGGTAGAAATCGATGGCCAGCGGGCCAAAAGCGCTCAGCGCGCCGAGGATCAGCAAAATTCGAAACGTCATGGGATTACCGAATTACAGCGGGCCGCAATGACCTTGCCGGAGCCGCAGAATAACCGGCCGGGCAGATTAGCCCAAGCCGGGAGCGGAATCGGCGGAGCTTTCGCCGGCGCGCTTGGTTTGTTGGGTAATGGCAAGAATGTGGGTACGGAGATGTCGCTGACACCCTCTCCCCAACCCTCTCCACTAGGCGTGCCCCCATGCATGGGAGAGGGAGCTGAACGAGGATCAGGCTCGTAGCCCGGATGCAATCCGGGGAGCCAGGCAGCGCCGTTCCCGGATTGCATCCGGGCTACGGTACTCGGCATTGTGCTTATCGGAAAATGCTCGGAGTCACGCCGATCAGTCCCCTCGCCCCTCCGGGGAGAGGGTTAGGGAGAGGGGGCGATTGCCATGCACCACTCCAAGCCGACCTCGCCACCGCTCACCCAGCATGGGCAAGCGGTGCTCGGCGATTATTCGACTGGAGCGGACGCTTCGGCTGGACCCTGCGCCTTTTGCTTACCCTTGCCGCCGAGCTTGGCGGCGGCCGACTCGACCAGCAGGTAGAACATCGGGATCAGGAAGGTCGCCAGCAGGGTCGCCGCCAGCATGCCGCCGATCACCCCGGTGCCGATAGAGTGGCGACTCGCCGAGCCAGCACCGGTGCTGATCGCCAACGGCACACACCCGAGGATGAAGGCCAGCGAGGTCATCACGATCGGCCGGAAGCGCAGCTTGGCCGCCTCCAGCGCCGCCTCGAAGATGCCCATGCCCTGCTCCTCGCGGCACAGCACGGCGAACTCGATGATCAGGATGGCGTTCTTCGCCGCCAGGCCGATCAAGGTCACAAGGCCGACTTGGAAGTACACGTCGTTGGACAGGTCGCGCATCCAGATGGCGAGGATCGCACCGAACACCGCGAAGGGCACCGCGGTAACCACCGCCATCGGCAGGGTCCAGCGCTCGTACTGGGCAGCGAGAATCAGGAACACCAGAATCAGGCCGAACAGAAACGCTGTACTGCCCGAGCCCTGGGTCGCCAGCTCCTGGTAGGCCGAGCCGATCCAGGCCAGGTTGTAGCTCTCGCCGAGCACCTCGTCGGCGACTTCCTGCATGGCCTGAAGTGCCTGGCCCGAGCTGTAGCCCGGCGCCGGGCCACCGAGCAGCTTGGCCGCCGGGTAGACGTTGAAACGCGCGTAGGAGTCCGGGCCAAGGATGCGCTGCACACTGACCAGCGAGGACAGCGGGATCAGCTCGTTGGTGGTGCTGGAGCGGACATAGACCTGACTGAGGTCTTCCGGCTTGCGGCGGAAGTCCGGTTCGGACTGCAGGCTGACCTGCCAGGTGCGACCGTACAGGTTGAAGTCGTTGACGTAGTAACTGCCGAAGGTCGACTGCATGGCAGTGAACACATCGTTGATCTCCACGCCCAGGGCACGGGCCTTGGTGCGGTCGAGGTCGATGTAGTACTGCGGCACGTCGGCGTTGAAGGTGGTGTTGACCCCGGTCAGCTCCGGGCGCTTGGCCGCCGCAGCCATGAACTTGTGGACGATATCCTCGAGCTGCGCGACGCTGCCGCCGCTGCGATCCTGGATGTAGGCCTCGAAACCGCCGGTGGTGCTCATGCCACTGATCGGCGGCGGGTTGAAGGTCATCACCACGGCGTCCTTCTGCTTGGCGCCCATGCCCATGAACTGCGGCGGCAGGTTGCGTGCATCGAGCTCAGTGGTGCTGCGCTCCTTCCAGTCCTTGAGTGTAATGAACGACACCCCGGCACTGGTACGCGAGCCGGAAGTGAGGATGTCGAAACCGGCGAAGGTCACCACATCCTGCACCGCCGGGTGCTGCATCAGCTCCTCGGTGACCGCGTCGGTGACCTGCTCGGTGCGGCTCAGCGAGGCCGCCGGTGGCAGCACGTAGGCGTTGAGCACGTAGCCCTGGTCCTCATCCGGCACCAGCGAGCCGGGCACGCGGCCGAACAGCACGACCATGATGGCGATCATCCCGCCAAACAGCAGCAGGCCAATCAGCGAACGCTTGAGGAAGAACTGCACACCGGCGGTGTAGCCGTTGGTGAAGCGCTCGAAGGCGTTGTTGAACCAGCGGAACGGCGCCGCCGGCTCCTTGTGCTCGGGCTTGAGGATCAACGCGCAAAGTGCCGGCGACAGGGTCAGGGCGACGATGCCGGAGATCACCACCGACACGGCGATGGTGATCGCGAACTGCTTGTACATCTGCCCGGCCAATCCACCGAGGAAGCCCACCGGGATGAACACCGCGCAGAGCACCAGGACGATGGCGACGATCGGCCCAGTCACCTCCGACATGGCCTTGATCGCCGCCTCGCGCGGGCTGAGCTTCTCGGTGCGCATCACCCGCTCGACGTTCTCCAGCACCACGATGGCGTCGTCAACCACGATGCCGATGGCCAGCACCATGCCGAACAGGGTCAACAGGTTGATGGAGAAGCCGAGCATATACATGCCGGCGAAGGTGCCGATCAGTGACACCGGAATGGCCAGCACCGGGATCAGTGTGGCGCGCCAGTTCTGCAGGAAGATGAACACCACCAGCATCACCAGCACCAGCGCCTCGACGAAGGTGTGGATCACCTCCTCGATGGAGACCTTGACGAAGGTCGTGGTGTCGTAGGGGATCTTATAAGCGATGCCCTCCGGGAAGCGCTTGGTCAGCCGCTCCATGGTGGCGCGCACCGCGTCGGCGGTATCCAGCGCGTTGGCGCCGGGCTGCAGGTAGATGCCGAAGGCGGCGTTCAGCTGGCCGTTGAGGCTGGTCGCCAGGGAATAGTCGAGGGCGCCCAACTCGACCCGCGCGACGTCCTTGAGCAGCAGGCTGGCGCCGGTCTGGTCGGTGCGCAGGATGATGCTCTCGAACTCCTCGGGCTTGCTGAAGCGGCCCTTGGCGCTCACCGTGTAGGTGAACGCCTGCGTCTCGTTGAGCGGCTCCTTGCCGAAGTTGCCGGCGGCGAACTGCGAGTTCTGCTCCTGGATAGCGTTGACCACGTCGCTCGGGGTCAGGTTGTACTGCGCCAGCTTGTCCGGGCGCAGCCAGATGCGCATCGAGTAGTCCTTGGAGCCGAACTGGCTGGCGTCACCGACCCCGGGAATCCGCTTGAGCTCATCGATCACGTTGATCAGCGCGTAGTTGCTGATGAAGATCGGGTCGCGCGAGTTGTCCGGCGAATAGAGGGTCACCACCTGGAGGATGTCGGAGGACTTCTTCTCCACCTTGACGCCCTGGCGACGAACTTCCTCGGGTAGCTTGGCCAGCGCGGCCTGAACCTTGTTGTTGACGTCGATGGTGGCCTGGTCCGGGTCGGTGCCGACTGCGAAGTACACGCTGAGGCTCATCGCGCCGTTACTGTCGGAGTTCGACAGCTGGTAGATCATGCCCTGGACGCCGTTGATTTCCTGCTCCAGCGGCGCGGCCACGGTTTCCGCGATGACCTGCGAGCTGGCACCCGGGTAGCTGGCGCTGACCGAGACCTGCGGCGGGAGGATCTCCGGGTACTGGGCGATCGGCAGCTCGCGCATGGCGGCGAGGCCGGCAAGAATGATGATGATGGAAATGACCGCGGCGAAAATCGGTCGGTCGATAAAGAAGCGTGAGAACACGGCGGCGCTCCTTTAGGACTGCTGGGCAGGCTGGGTAGCGGCTTCAGCCTTCGGCTTGGCCTCGACGGCCTTCACCGGCTGGTCGGGACGCACCTTCAGCAGCCCCTCGACGATCACCCGGTCACCTTTGGTGATGCCCGACAGGATGACCCAGCGGCCTTCCACCGTCGGCCCGGTGACCACCGGCTTGCGCCGCGCGATCCCCTGCTCATCCACCACGAACACGTAGGTGCCCTTCGGCCCCTGAGCCAGTGACTGCTCCGGTACGGTGTAGGCCTGCGGGATGTTGATGCCCTTGACCAGCACACGGACGAATTGGCCGGGCAGCAGCCGACGTTCCGGGTTGGGTACTACCGCTCGGGCACTGATGGTGCCGGTGCCGGTGTCGATGAAGCTATCGGTGAAGTCCACCTGGCCTTCCAGCGGGTAGGTCGAACCATCGCCAAACTTGATCTCCGCGCTCAGCTTGCCGTCCTTCGGCAGAGTCATGCTGCCGCTCTGCACGCCTTCGCGGATCCGCGCGCCCTCGGTGTCCGAGTAGGCGAAATTGACGTACAGCGGATCGAGCTGGGTGAGCCGGGTCAGCAGGCTGGCGCTGGGGTCGTTGGCCGCCACCAGGCTGCCTTCAGACACAGTTTCCTTGCTGGTGATGCCGCTGATCGGAGCCTTCACCGTGGTGTAGTCGAGGTCGATCTGCTTGGCCTGCACGCTGGCCTTGGCCGCTTCGATATTGGCCTTGCTCTGCTCGAAGCTGGAAATGTAGCGGTCCAGCTCGCTTTCGCTGGCAAAACCTTTTTTCTGCAGCTCGCGAATGCGCTTGAGGTCGCGGTCGGCCTGCCGGTAACGCGCCTGCTCCTGGGCCAACGCGCCTTTGGCTTGGGCCAACGCGGCCTGGTACAGGCGCGGATCAATGCGGAACAGCACCTGGTCCTTGCTCACCGTCGCACCCTCTTGATAGGTGCGCTGCTGGAGGATGCCGCTGACTTGGGCACGCACCTCCACCTCGCGGTAACCGGCGGTACGTCCGGCGTACTCCAGTACCATCGGCAGCGCCACCGTGGCGACGACCTTCTCGACCACCACCTCGGGCGCTGGCCGCGCATTCGCCGGCGTATCGGCCGCCTGGACAGGAAGACCGAAGCAGGCCAGGGTCAGGCACGCGTAAACAAACGGCATATGGCAAACGAACCGCATAGATGTCTCCATGACTACGCAACGCTAAAAGAAATAATAGAAAGGATTGCCGCGCACGCATCGCCCCGACGCGCTTATCCGCCAGCTGGACAACAAAACCCGGTTAAACTCCCCAGACCAGAGCCTAGTCACTAAAGCCTCAGCTGCCATGCGTCGAACCAAGGAAGAAGCCGAAAAAACCCGTTGTACCCTCTTACAGGCGGCCGAACAGCTGTTTCTGGAGCGTGGGGTCAGCAATACCAGTCTTGAGCAGATTGCTCGGCACGCGGGCGTAACCCGGGGCGCAGTGTATTGGCATTTCCAGAACAAAGCTCACTTGTTCCACGAAATGCTCAATCAGGTGCGTCTGCCGCCCGAGCAGATGGCCGCCCTGCGCGCCGGCGGCAATGCCAGCGCGGCGTTGCTGGCGATGCGCAGCGCCTGTGTGAAGGTCATTGAAGAACTGGCCCGTGATGAGCAGAAACGGCGGATTTTCACCATCCTGCTGCAGCGCTGTGAATTCACCGCGGAGTTGGCCGAGGCGCAGGAACGCCATAACGCGTTCATCGATCAGTTCATTGCCATCTGCGAAGAAATCTTCACTCAGGAACCCACCCGCAGCCGGCTCAGTCCAGGCATTACGCCGCGCCTCGCCTCGCTCGCCTTGCACGGGCTGATTGTCGGCCTGTTCACCGACTGGTTGCGCAACCCGAGCCTGTTCGACCCGCTGGTCGACACCTCCACGCTCGTCGACGGCCTGTTTCGTGGCCTGCTGCGGGACTGGCAGGTACCCGCCTGACTCCGCCAACGTGCGCCTCGCTCAGGCTTGTCGGCGTGCCAGGCAGCGTCCACCATGCAAGCATCCGAGCGAGGAGAATTGCCATGCGCCGTCCGATCCTGCTGCTGTTGCTGAGTCTGCTGCCGCTCGCCCACGCTGCGCCATATGGCGGCGGGGCGCAGGCGCAAGGCTATGGCGTGCTGATCATCTCCCGCGAGCGCCTGGAGGTCGCCAACCCCTGCGATATCGGCCTGTACCTGCACGACCAACTGGCCGCGCGCCTGTATCAGGGTCAATCGGCGTCGTTCAACTTGCCGCCAGGTGATGTGTCGCTACGGCTCGGCCTGGTGGGCCCCGGCCTGTGCGCGCCGGGCATCACCCAGCTGGAAAACCAGCGCATCGTCATCCAGGCCGGCGAAGTGCGTAAATATCGGATTGCCCTGGGTAACCGCGGCTTTGAGCTGATCGCTGCACCGTTGAATTATTGAGCGGCCCCGTATCAAGTCCTGTGCGGTATTCGCCCTATCTCCCTAACCCTCTCCCCCGCTGAGGCGAGGGGACTGACCTGTGTGGCTGCTTAGATTTTCGTAAGCCCACACAAATCCGCAGCCCAATTCCGATCGCCCCCCTCTCCTATGTATGGGGATAGGGCTGGGGAGAGGGCCGCCAGATGATCCAGATCAGGGGCTTGACCTTGCCCGCATGGCAAGGTTGATCCTAGGCTGCAACGCATAGGAGATCGCCCATGACTGCCTTGACCACCCTCGACCTGCCGATCAGCGGAATGTCCTGCGCCAGCTGTGCCGGCCGAGTCGAACGCGCACTGGGCCAGGTGCCCGGCGTACGCAGCGCCAGCGTCAACCTGGCCAGCGAACAGGTGCGCATCGAGGCCGCCGATACACCGCTGAGCAGCTTGATCGGCGCGGTGCAACAGGCCGGCTACCAGGTTCCCGAACACACCCGCGAACTGAGCATCAGCGGCATGACCTGCGCCAGCTGTGCTGGCCGGGTCGAGCGCGCTCTGGCGCAGGTACCAGGGGTGCGCAGCGCCAGCGTCAACCTGGCCAGCGAGCGTGCCCATCTGCAACTGCTCGCCAACACCGACCATGACGCGCTGATCCGCGCGGTCGAAGCTGCCGGCTACCAGGCGCACTGGCTTGACGACGCCGGCCCGGCCGACCTTGGCGAGCAGCACCTGCAACGCGAACGCTGGGCGGTCTGGCTGGCCCTCGCCCTGGCCCTGCCGCTGATGGCACCGATGGTCGTCGACTGGTTCGGCGGTCACTGGATGCTCCCGGCCTGGTTGCAGTTCGCCCTGGCCACCCCGGTGCAATTCATCCTCGGTGCACGCTTCTACCGTTCCGCCTATCAAGCCGTGCGCGCCCGCACCGGCAACATGGACCTGCTGGTCGCCCTGGGTACCAGCGCCGCCTATGGCATGAGCCTGTACCTGTGGTGGCAGGCACCGGCCGACGCCATGCCACACCTGTATTTCGAAGCGGCGGCGGTGGTGATCGCTCTGGTGCTGCTCGGAAAATACCTGGAAAGCCGCGCCAAACGGCAAACCACCAGCGCCATCCGCGCCCTCGAAGCACTGCGTCCAGAGCGCGCCCTGCGGGTTCGCGAGGACGTGGAAGAAGATGTACCGATCGCCGAGCTGCGTCTGGCCGACCTGATCGCCGTGAAACCCGGCGAGCGCTTCCCGGTCGACGGCGAAGTGCTGGAAGGCCAGAGCCATGCCGATGAAGCCCTGATCAGCGGCGAAAGCCTGCCGGTGCTGAAGGAACCGGGCTCGCGGGTTACCGCTGGTGCGATCAACGGCGAAGGGCGCCTGCTGGTGCGCACCACTGCACTGGGTGGCGAGACCGTGCTGGCGCGGATCATCCGTCTGGTCGAAGACGCCCAGGCCGCCAAGGCGCCGATCCAGAAACTGGTCGATAAGGTCAGCGCGGTGTTCGTCCCGGTGGTCATCGCCATCGCCCTGCTCACCCTGGCGGTCTGGCTGGCGCTCGGCGCCGGGCTGGAAACCGCGCTGCTGAATGCCGTGGCGGTGCTGGTGATCGCCTGTCCCTGCGCACTCGGCCTCGCGACGCCCACCGCGATCATGGCCGGCACCGGCGTGGCGGCCAAACACGGCATTCTGATCAAGGACGCCGAGGCCCTGGAGATCGCCCACGCGGTGACCTCGGTGGCGTTCGACAAGACCGGCACGCTGACCTCCGGCACGCCACGCATCGCCCATTTGCGCGCCCTGCTGGGCGGCGAGGACGAACTGCTGCAACAGGCCGGCGCGTTGCAACGCGGCAGCGAACACCCGCTGGCCAAGGCCGTGCTGGACGCCTGTGATGAGCGCAATTTGCCCGTCCCCGCCATCGCTGCCAGCCAGGCGCTGGCCGGTCGCGGCATCGCTGGCACGCTGGACGAGCGGCGCCTGGCCCTGGGCAATCGTCGCCTGCTGAGCGAAAGCGGCCTGCAGGCGGGCGACTTGGCGGATCTCGCCACCGCCTGGGAAGCCGAGGGGCGCACCTTGTCCTGGCTGATCGAACAAAGCCCACAGCCACGCGTGCTCGGCCTGTTCGCCTTCGGCGACACGCTCAAGCCGGGCGCCGCCGAAGCCGTGGCGCAGCTACAGGCGCGCGGCATCCGCACCCACCTGATCAGCGGCGACAACCGCGGCAGCGCGCAGGCGGTGGCCAGCACGCTGGGCATCAGCGATGTGCACGCCGAAGTGCTGCCGGCCGACAAAGCCGCCAACGTCGCCGCGCTGAAGGCGGCCGGCGGGGTGGTAGCGATGGTCGGCGACGGCATCAACGATGCCCCGGCACTGGCCGCCGCGGATGTCGGCATCGCCATGGGCGGCGGCACCGATGTGGCCATGCACGCCGCCGGCATCACCCTGATGCGCGGCGACCCGCGCCTGGTGCCGGCGGCCCTGGAGATCAGCCGGCGCACCTACGCGAAAATCCGCCAGAACCTGTTCTGGGCCTTTGTCTACAACCTGATCGGCATCCCGCTGGCCGCCAGCGGCCTGCTCGACCCGATGCTCGCCGGCGCGGCGATGGCCTTTTCCAGCGTCAGCGTGGTGAGCAATGCACTGCTGCTTAAACGCTGGAAGCCGTAAGGCGGACCAGAGTGTCGGCCGCTCAGGAACGCAGCGAACAGCCCATCGTTTGCCCCGCCGGCGTACTGCTGCGCGAGTACGCCCTACTCGCTAGTAGCCCGGATGCAATCCGGGGTGTGCCACTACGCTATTCCCGGATTGCATCCGGGCTAGCGATTCCAGGAGAGAGGCAATGAACATCGGCCAAGCCGCACAACGTAGCGGCCTCAGCGCAAAGATGATCCGCTACTACGAATCCATCGGCCTGCTGCCCGCCGCCGGACGTAGCGATAGCGGCTACCGCCAGTTCAACAGCCAGGAGCTGCACACCCTGGCCTTTATCAAGCGCTCGCGCGACCTGGGGTTTTCCCTGGAAGAGGTCGGCAAGCTGCTGCAGCTCTGGCAAGACCGCGAGCGCGCCAGCGCCGACGTCAAGGCGCTGGCGCGCGGGCACATCGACGAGCTGAACCGCAAGATCGCCGAGCTCAGCGGCCTGCGCGACACCCTGCAAGAGCTGGTCGAACACTGCCACGGCGACCACCGCCCAGATTGCCCGATCCTCAAGGATCTGGAGTCGAGCTGCTGCGCTGACCAGTGAGCAATCACCGCCCGCCACTGCACAGCTATGCTCGCTGAGCGCTACGCTCAGGCGGAATATCCGCCCTTATCGATACTGGAGAGCTGTCATGTCCGTTACCGCTGCAAGCCACGTCGTCACCACCACGCCAGGCCGCTATATCGGCCGCCTGTGCAAGCATTTCGCCCACAAGCTCGAGGTGCAGTATGACGAGCAGCAGGGAAGCATCGAATTCGCCTTCGGTCGGTGCCTGCTCAATGCCGAGGGCGACGGCCTGACCCTGCGTGTGGAAAGCGCCAACCACGAAGACCTGGAGAAATTGCAGCAGGTGGTCGCCCGCCATTTCGAACAGTTTGCCTGGCAGGAAGCCTTGCAGTTGGAGTGGCGCTGACAGCCGCGCATTGGTGCGGCAAGCGAGTTCGTCGGATGGGGCGGGCAACTAGCCGGAGCGCAACGATATCCCTCTTGGCGGCTCGTCCAATCCTTGGGTATCGCTGCGCTCCGACTGCGCGTCCCGACCCAACCTACAACAGCGGTGGGTGCGCGTAGGTCACTGCATCCATGGCGGTGGCGGTTCGACCTCGCGGTGCGGGGCGTCTTCGGCGGTGCGCATGGCTTCGCGGCGCTCCTGATCGCGCAGGGTGGCCTCGATTTCGCGCAGCACCGCGTCGATGTCGGCGGCCTCTTCCGGCTCGTCGAAAATCCCGGTCAACGGGCTTAACGGATGCAGTTTGCCTTCCTCGTACAGCGCCCACATTTCCTTGGCGTAACGAGTGTGCTTGAGCTCCGGAGCGAACTGGCCAAAGTACGCGGCCATGTTGCCGACATCGCGCTCGAGCATGCTGAACGCGTGGTTGTTGCCGGCCGCGTCGACGGCCTGCGGCAAGTCGATGATCACCGGTCCCTGCGGATCGAGCAGCACGTTGAACTCCGAGAGGTCGCCGTGCACCAGTCCGGCGCAGAGCATCAGGACGATCTGGCGAATCAGGAAGTCGTGATACTCGCGCGCCTGCTCGGCATCCAGCACCACATCGTTGAGGCGCGGGGCGGCGTCGCCGCTGTCATCGGCGATCATCTCCATGAGCAACACGCCGTCGAGGAAGTCGTAGGGCTTGGGCACTCGCACGCCCGCGCTGGCGAGCCGGAACAGGGCCGCCACTTCGGCGTTCTGCCAGGCGTCTTCCTGCTCTTTGCGACCGTATTTCGAGCCCTTGGCCATGGCTCGCGCCTGGCGGCTGTTGCGCACCTTGCGGCCTTCCTGGTACTCGGCGGCCTGGCGGAAGCTGCGTTTGTTGGCCTCTTTGTAGACTTTGGCGCAACGCAACTGGTTGCCGCAGCGAACGACATATACCGCGGCTTCCTTGCCGCTCATCAGCGGTCGCAACACCTCGTCGATAAGGCCATCTTCAATCAGTGGCTCAATGCGTTTTGGTGGCTTCATCGGGTGCTATCGCGGTCCTCGTATGCCGGAATTCATGGAGCCGCACGTTATACGGCAATCGCCGCGCAGCGCCCAGCCTCTCCTGCCGGACTGCATGACCGTCTAGCTAGCGGGGCGGCTCCATATCGGCCGGTGAAGTCAGTTCGATGCTTTCCGCCAGCGACTCTTCCAGGCGCTGCAAGCCACTGTCCCGAGCGGCGGCGTTGTCGGCATGCCGTTCGGCGATCAGGGCGAAGGTAGCTGCCACTTCGAGGAAAGCCAACACCACTTGCGGATCGAAGTGCGTGCCGCTGGCCGCGCTGACCTGCGCCGTCGCTTCATCCGCGCTGAGGCTAGGGCGATACGGATGACGACTGGTCAGCTCGTCGTAGCAGTCGGCCAGCGCCATCAAACGCGCCGCCAGGGGGATCTGCTCGCCGCGCAGACCTTCGGGGAAACCGCCGCCGTCCCAGCGCTCGTGATGGCTGTAGGCGATTTCCTTGGCCAGGGTCAGATAGCTCGCCGAGCCACCCAGCTTGCGTTCGGCGCGCTCGATGGCATCGCGGCCGGCGCGGGTGTGGCTGTGCATCAGTTCCAGATCGGCGCCCGCCAACGGCGCCGGGCTGAGCAGGATGCGGTCGGGAATCGCCAGTTTGCCGATGTCATGCAGCAGCGCCGACTTGCCGAGCAGGCCGATATATTCCTCGCTGAACGCCTCGGTCAGCGCCGGCACCTGGCGCGCCAGGGCGGCGGCGAGCACGCGCATGTACAGCTCGATGCGGGTCAGGTGCTGGCCGCACGGGTTGTCACGGGTATCGGCGAGCTGGGCCATCGCCTCCAGCGTGGCGTCATGCAGGTTCTGCAACTCGCGGGTGCGCCGCCTGACCTCCAGTTCCAGGTATTCGCTCTTGTCGCGCAGGTAGTCGGCGGCGGCTTTCAATTGCAGCTGCGCCCGCACCCGGGCGAGCAGGATCGGCGGGCTGATCGGCTTGGTGATGTAGTCGCTGGCGCCCAGATCGAAGCCGTGCTGCTCATCGGCGAGCTCGCTGCGCGCGGTCAGGAAGATCACCGGAATATCCTGCGTGGCGGGGTTGGCCTTGAGCCGCCGGCAGACTTCGTAGCCGTCCATGCCGGGCATCATCACATCGAGCAGGACCAGGTCCGGCTGCGGATGCAGCTCGGCGATGCGCAAGGCGTTGGCGCCACTGTTAGCGACCTTAACCCGGTAGTAATTGAGCAACAGCTCACTCATCAATTCGAGATTGTCGGGAACATCATCGACCACCAGGATCACTTCCTGTTCGGGGCGGTCCAACATGTCGCTCATGGCTGCATCCTCAATTGGCGGCGTTGCACGGCCACGTCGAGCGCCTGCAACGCCGTATCGAAATCATAGTTACGCACCGCCACCTCGATCCTCTCGAAGTCCTCGGCAAAGGCCACGCTGAGCAACCCGACCTGCTCAGCGAACAAGCGGCCGGCGCGTGGATCGTGCTCGGCCAGCAAACGCTGCAAGCGGGTGTTGAGCGTCGCCAACGCGTCTTCATCGACCTCCTGCACCGCTGCCGCTGGCAGTGTCGGCAATTGCGCGATGATCGCGGCCAGCAGCACCTGCAGGCTGGCATCCAGCGCGATGATTTGCGCCTCCAGGCGCGACGCCTCCTCGCCCTGGCAAATCGCTCGCTCCAGCTCAGCGGCGCTGGCCTGCAGCGCCTCGGCGCCGAGGCTTCCGGCGTGGCTTTTGAGATTGTGCACCAGCCGTTCGGCCACTTCGCGCTGATCGTCGGCCAACGCACGGCGCAGCTCGTCGGTAAACGGCGGATAGGCACCGGCAAAACTGCGCAGCAGCGACTCGTACAACTCGCGCCGCCCCAGCATGCGCTGCAGGCCGCGGACAATGTCGACCCCCGGCAACTGCCATAACTGCGCCAGCTCCGGCGCGCTGGACTCTGCAACGACGGACGGCAGCCAGTGCATCAAGGCCGCCCACAATCTTTCAGGTTCGATCGGCTTACTGATGTGATCGTTCATTCCCGCCTGCAGACAAAGCTGCCGTTCCTCCTCGCGGGCATTGGCGGTCATCGCCAGGACCGGCAGGTCGGCGAAGCGCGGCTCCTGACGCAGCAGCCGGGTGGTCGCCAGCCCGTCGAGCACCGGCATCTGCATGTCCATCAGCACCAGCGCGTAGGCTTCGCCGTCCTGGCCATGCAGACGCTCCAGCGCCTGCGCGCCGTTCTCGGCCACGTCGACTCGCAGACCCATCGCCTCCAGCAGGCCGCAGGCGACTTCCTGATTCAACGCACTGTCCTCCACCAGCAACACCCGTTGCCCGGAAAATTGCGGCGCCGGGCCCGCCGTCTCGACCAACGCCGCGCGCTCGGCCAGGCCGAATGGCAAGCGCGCCCAGAACAGGCTGCCCTGCCCTGGCTGGCTGTCCACTCCGACACTGCCACCCATGGCTTCGGCCAGCCGCTTGCAAATCGCCAGACCCAGACCGGTACCGCCGTACTTGCGGGTGGTCGAGCTGTCCGCCTGCTGGAACGAATCGAACAGACGGCTCTGCTGTTCGCGGCTCAGGCCGATGCCGGTATCACGCACGCCGAAGAACAGCTGCACGTTGCGCTCATCCTGGCGTTCGACGCGCACCAGCACGTTGATCTCGCCGCACTCGGTGAATTTCAGCGCATTGTTGGCGTAGTTGATGAGGATCTGCCCGAGGCGCAGCGGATCGCCATACAGCTGGCAAGGCACCTGCGGTTCGAGATCGAAGAGCAGTTGCAGGCCCTTTTCGCTGGCCCGCTGGCCAACCATGCTGACCAGATTCTCCAGGACCAGCCGCAGGTCGAAGGCGATGCGTTCGAGCGGCAGCTTGCCGGCCTCGATACGCGAGAAGTCGAGAATGTCGTTGAGCAAGCCGAGCAGATGCTGGCTGGCCAGCTGGATCTTCGCCACGTAGTCACGTTGGCGTGGCTTGAGGCCGCTGCCGAGGGCCAGATGGGTCATGCCGATGATCGCGTTCATCGGCGTGCGGATCTCATGGCTCATGTTGGCGAGGAAGTCGGCTTTGAGTTGCGCGGCGTCTTCGGCCAGTTCCTTGGCACGCTCCATGGCGGCCTCCGCTTCCTTGCGCGCGGTGATGTCGCGCCCGGCGCCCACCAGGCCGAGCAGCTGACCCTGGGCATCGTGATAAGTCGCGCGGACGGTGGCCAGCAGCGTCCGCCGCCCTCCTTCATCGCGCCACCACGATTCGCTTTCCACCGGTTGCCGGCTGGCCAGCGCATCGCGGTCGAGGTCGTCACGCCGGGAGGCCTCGGCCGGCGACAGCAGCTCGCTGTCGCGCTGGCCGAGCAATTCATCGCGCGGGCGGCCAACCAGTTGGGCGAAGGCATGGTTCACCCCGCGATAGCGGCCCTCGTTGTCCTTGAACCAGATCGGGTCGGGAATCGCGTTGATCAGCGCCTGCAAGGTGCTGCGCTGCTCCTGCGCCTCGGCTTCGGCGCGCCGCCGCTCGGTGATCTGCACCGCCAGCTGACGGTTCCACCAGACCACCACACCCAGCAACAGTAACAAGCCGAGGACGTACGGCCAGCCGATCTCCAGCAGATTGCGCCAGGTCGGCTCGCTGAGCGGCGGCAACCAGCGCGCTTCGATGACCTTGCGCTCGGCATCGCTGAGATCGGCCAAGGCCTGGTTGAACAGATCGGCCAACATCGGCCAATCGCGGCGCACGGCGAAGCGCACCTCGCCGCTAGCCAGGCCGCTTTCGCCAAGCACTTTGAGGTTGACCAGGTTATTGCGGCGAATCAGGTAGCTGACGGCGATCAGATCGCCGACATAGGCATCCGCCCGCCCGCCGGAAACCGCTCGCAGCGCGGCTTCGGTATCCTGGGTTTCGATCAGGAGGGCGCTCGGCACCTGACGGCGCAGTTGCTCCTGCAGAGCATAGCCACGCTCGATGGCCACACGCTTGCCGGCCAGATCTTCGAGAGTACGCAGGTCGGTGGTTTCATCGCGGCCGAAGATCAGACTGTTGCTGATCAGATAGGCATCGCTGAACAACATGTAGCGGGCGCGCTCCGGGGTCTGCGCCACCGAGGGCAATATATCCACCCGACCTTCGCGCAGGGCGGTCAGCGCCTGGTCCCAACTGTCGAAGTAGATTGGCTCGAAACGCAGGTCCAGACGCGCGCAGAGCATGGCCAGGTAGTCGGCGCTGATCCCCCAGTAGCGGCCGTTGCTGCCGATGATGTCGAACGGTGGCCAGCCCTTGCGATCCAGGCCGACCCGCAGCAGCGAATGACCGTCGCGCCAGGCTTGCTCCTGGGCGCTCAACGGCAAACGCTCCGCCGCCTGCAAGCTGCCCGCCCAGATTGCCAAAATCGCCATTGCCAGCCACAGCGTCCCTCTACTCATCGCGTCCATCCATCGTTGCCTGCAACCAAGCGTAGCCAGCCAACGAATAAGCCGCCGCCGGGCTTTGCCATGGCTATGTTCCGGTTACGTGTTGCATGGTCTCGCCCGGAACACTTGCGGCCAGCCTACTCTGACGTAGCTTTTTTGTAGGAGCGGATTTATCCGCGATAGCCGGCGCCGCGGATCGCGAATGAACTCGCTCCTACCAAGGCGCTGAAACCAGCTTTGGGGTGGGTCGGCTAACCCACCCGGAAACACCGAGTTTCGGCAGTCATCCGCGCCTGCAACGCCAACTGCAGCGCCTTGCTGTGGACTGGGCGAAAACTACCCAAGCAAACGCTCGCTTGGATTGCGCTTTCCAAATCCATTAGGCAGCATCCCTTGGCGACTGCTGGCACAGCACCTGCATCGCTGCAAGTCGCCCATTCACTGACGCTGAGGCCTCCATGCGCATTATCCAAGCCAGTCTGGAGCATCTGGACCTGCTCACTCCATTGTTCGTCCGCTACCGCGAGTTCTATGGCGAACTGGCCTTCCCCGAAGCCTCACGACGCTTTCTGGAAAAGCGCCTGCGGCGCAAGGAATCGGTCATCTATCTGGCCATGCCCGACGAAGACGACAAGCTGCTCGGCTTCTGTCAGCTGTACCCAAGTTTTTCGTCACTGTCGCTCAAGCGCGTGTGGATCCTCAACGACATCTATGTCGCCGAAGATGCGCGCCGCCAGCTAGTCGCCGACCGCCTGCTGGGGGCCGCCAAGAAGATGGCCAAAGAGACCAATGCCGTGCGCATGCGCGTCTCCAGCAAGAGTGACAACGAAGTCGCGCACCGGGTCTACGAGTCGATCGGATTCAAAGAAGACTCCGAATTCAAGAACTACGTGCTGCCGATCAACGGCGACTGACCGGCAACCGCTGGCCGAACGGGTGTCGCGATCATCCGCGCACCCGCCCGGCAATCAATATTCCGTTCTAAACCGGTCAGCGGCGGCGCAACCAACGCGCACGCCGTGCATCCAGGTAAATCCACGCCGCGTCCCAGGCCGCGCAATCGCCGGTGTTGCGCGGGTTGCAGCGCCATTGGCCACCGCCCTCGCCCTGGTTGCATGGCTCTGCCGGGGCAGGCTTCGTGCCGGCGCGCCATCCGGAAGATAAGTAACAGATTGCGACAAACTGAAGTTCCCCGGCGCATGTCGGACCGTATACTGGTTATCCGCTATGACATGCGCCGCCGCTGCGCGTATCTCTCCTGCTGCGCACCCTTACAGGCGTCTCATGGATTTCAATCTCATCGATCTAGTGCTCCACCTCGACACATACCTGAACCTGCTAGTCGCCAACTATGGCGCATGGATCTACGCGATCCTGTTCCTGGTGATCTTCTGCGAGACCGGCCTGGTGGTGATGCCCTTTCTGCCGGGCGACTCGCTGCTGTTCATCGCCGGTGCGGTGTGCGCCGGCGGCGGCATGGACCCGCTGCTCCTCGGCGGCCTGCTGATGCTCGCGGCGATCCTCGGCGACAGCACAAACTACGTGATCGGCCGCACAGCCGGCGAGCGACTGTTCCGTAACCCGAACTCGAAGATCTTCCGCCGCGATTACTTGCAGCGCACCCACGAGTTCTACGACCGCCACGGCGGCAAGACCGTGACCCTGGCGCGCTTTCTGCCCATCGTGCGGACCTTCGCGCCCTTCGTCGCCGGGGTCGGACAGATGCCCTATCCGCGCTTCTTCGCGTTCAGCGTGCTGGGCACGGTGTTCTGGGTGGGCGGTCTGGTAGCCCTCGGCTATTTCTTTGGCAATGTGCCATTCATCAAGCAGAACCTTTCGCTGATGGTGATCGCGGTCATCGGCCTGTCGCTGCTGCCGATGCTTGCCAGCGTCGTGCATCACCGCCTGCGCCGCCCTTCCCGGCCGGCTGACGCCAAGCAGGCCGGCTAAACCCCATGTGGTCGCTGCGCGCCTGGCGTCATCGACGCATCCTCGCCCGTCATCCACTCGATGCGCAGCGCTGGGCCGAGGTTCGTACTCGCCTGCCGATTCTCGATGGCCTCGATGCTCGCGAAGAATTGCGCCTGCAACAGCGCGCCGTCCTGTTTTTGCACAGCAAACAACTGAGCGCGCTACCGGGCGTCGAGCTGGACGACAGCGGGCGATTATTCCTCGCCGCTCAAGCCCAGCTGCCGTTGCTGCACTTGGCCGATCTCAATTGGTACGGTGGCTTCCATGAAATCGTCCTGTACCCGGATGACTTCGTCAGCCCACAACGCCACCGCGACGCCAGCGGTGTCGAGCACGAATACGACGACGCACGCAGCGGCGAGGCCTGGCAGCACGGCCCAGTGATCCTTGCCTGGCCCGGCGTGCAGAGCAGTGGTGATTGGGAAGGCTACAACCTGGTGATTCACGAGCTGGCGCACAAACTCGACATGCTCAACGGCGATGCCAACGGCTTGCCGCCGCTGCACAGCGACATGCGCATCAGCGACTGGGCCACAGCCATGCAGAGCGCCTACGACGACCTCAATGCCCAGCTCGATCGGGACGCAGATGCCGAAACACCGATCGACCCGTATGCTGCGGAAAACCCGGCGGAGTTCTTCGCCGTCACCAGCGAATATTTCTTCACCGCGCCCGATTTGCTGCAACAGGCCTATCCGGCGGTATACGCCCAACTCAAGGAGTTCTACCGCCAAGATCCGCTGGCTCGCCTGCAGCGTCTGCAGGTCGAACATCCCGATTACCGCCCAGCCGAATACGACTAACGATTGCGTGGTAACGGGCGGGGATTGTGCCTATAATCGCGCCCACTTTTTTGGCCCAACCATTGGGAGTCGCCCATGAGCTACAGCAAAGTCCCGGCCGGCAAAGACCTGCCGAACGACATCTACGTCGCCATCGAGATTCCGGCCAACCACGCGCCGATCAAATACGAAATCGACCACGACACCGACTGCCTGTTCGTCGATCGTTTCATGGCCACCCCGATGTTCTACCCGGCCAACTACGGTTTCATCCCGCACACCCTGGCTGACGACGGCGACCCGCTCGACGTCCTGGTCGTGACCCCGTACCCGGTGGCTCCTGGCTCGGTAATCCGCGCCCGTCCGATCGGCGTGCTGCACATGACCGACGAAGCCGGCGGCGACGCCAAGCTGATCGCCGTACCGCACGACAAGCTGACTCAGCTGTACGTCGACATCAAGGAATACACCGACCTGCCAGCCCTGCTGCTCGAGCAGATCAAGCACTTCTTCGAGAACTACAAAGATCTCGAGAAAGGCAAATGGGTCAAGGTCGAAGGCTGGGGCAACGCCGACGCGGCCCGCGCCGAAATTCTTAAGGCGGTCGCGGCTTACCAAAAATAAGCCCTAACCACCCCCTAAAAGCCGGCCACAAGCCGGCTTTTTTATTGCCTGAAAGCCGCATAAATAAAGGATTTCGCGCAACCATTAATCTCCGACCCACACTTTGACCCACACCTTGGCGCAGGTATGGAAAAGCTCGCGGTGATTTACCCTTGGGAAGATTCACCGTTTTTTCTGCGTTCGATTTGAAGAAGGGGTTCGGGGTCCGCTAGATGGCGTGCGGCCTACTGCAGCGACTCCCCCCCCTGGCGGTCGGCACGCGCCTTGGGGACCATTTCTGAGGTGCTCATCTTGATCCGCTCTGTCGCAGGCGACGTGCATCACTGGCACCCCGCTCCCGGAAAAAGGCGATCTAGGGCCTTCAGGCTCCTTGGCTGCTGGCGCTGGTGCTGCGGTCTGGATGGCTACGGATTGGTATAGAGCGGTCTGACTCCCACTCCGACGCGTGCTCCATTCCACTGCCGATTGGGCTAGGCGTCAACTACCGATCGCGCCGCTTCTGGCCGTTTGGCTGGCAATTTCGATCGCCCGCTATCGGCCAGAGGCGGACATTCAATCCTGACGTCCAGGCAGTGTTGTGTGGTTGGCCGCGCCTGGCCGTCGCATTACATCTGCGGCGGCCAGTTATGCGACTCGCCCTGGCAGTCTTTGCACCAGGCATACAGGGCGTCGTACATAACTAGACCGTGGCGCAGCATGTCGTGGTCATTGGCAAAGGTCTGCGACAGCCCCAGCGAGATGGCATACAGCCCTGCCGACTGAGGAGTGAGATCGAGCCTTGAGGTATCGGCACCGCGCACTATCTGCGCCAGTTGCTGCAAGGCCGGCTCATCCAGTCGGTACTTCTTCAAGAGCGCATCGAAGCTGCACAACTCGCCTTCATGAGTGAGCTCGACACCAGGGATATCGTAAGGCGTAGCGCCTTCCTCTCGCGCCAGACGCAGCACATCGCCACTCGGCACATAGAGAAACTCCGGCGCCATATCGATAAACCGGGCGATCAGCCAAGGGCAGGCGATCCGGTCGATCTTCGGACGTTCGCGGGTGATCCACTTCATGCAGCACCTCCTGCCTACCGGGATAGGCTCCGGGTGGGCTGGCCAGCGCCGTGCCAGCCAGCAAAACCATCGATCAAGTAGCGCGCATCCAGGCCCATGGCCTCTAGTGTGGCGGCGATGCCCTGGCTGATTTCATGCCCCTTG
Organism: Pseudomonas sp. LS44; assembly: GCF_024730785.1. Classification (NCBI taxonomy): domain Bacteria; kingdom Pseudomonadati; phylum Pseudomonadota; class Gammaproteobacteria; order Pseudomonadales; family Pseudomonadaceae; genus Pseudomonas; species Pseudomonas sp. LS44. Next base: position 637,510 of record NZ_CP102830.1, on the reverse strand, counting down.
GCGCAATAGAGAATCACTGGCCTGTCCCGTGGAACCTGATCCTTCCAGGTGAAGACATCCGCGGGATCACGCCACAGTGCGTCGGGAATTTCTCTGGCATCGGCAAGTCGCACGCTGCTACGGCGCACATCCAGCAGGGTGAACGTCCGATCTGCTGCCTGCCATTCCGCCAGTTCGCATATCGAGATTCTGCTCATCCTCCACCTCTCAGTTTTGCAGCAGGTGTATCACCAGTCCG